>JAZGFZ010000001.1:0-10234 GCA_036480015.1 Algisphaera sp.
TCAGACCAACAAAGGTGGCTTTAGTCGCGACGACGACGTGCCATCAATCCACTTAGCCCCAACAAGCCCGCCATGGCCGCCGAGGGAGTTGGCACGGTTGCTCCCGGGGTGGTGGGGGTCGGCGTGGGTGTCGGGGTTGGCGTTGGCACAACCACCGGAGGCAACACCACATCGGCAAAGGTTGAGGCTTGAAGAAACACAGCCGAGTCATAAACGCTGTCACCACTGTCCGCAATGGCAAGGGTGATCGTGTGTTGGCCCGCACTTAGCCCAAGGGCCGAGGCGGTCAGCACTTTGGTCAGCCCGTCGTACTGAAGATTCAATGGCGCCGAACCGTCTTCGGCGGCTTCATTGTCCACGTAAAACGAACTGTTGCTGTCCAGGTTGACTGTGTCAATTGAAACAAATGATTGCGATTCAGGGATACGCGCAATGTTTTGTCCATCCAACAAAAACGCAAACACATCATTGACATCTGAGCCCACAAACTCGTTGTACTCTTCGGAGGCGAATACGTAATTAAAAAACACATCGCCGCCATCGCTGAGAAAATCGAAGCTCAAAACAGCAGCATCGCTCGTGTCTTGCCCTCCATTGAATGCCTCGAGAGCGGAAAAGCCATCGGTGTTTACACTGTCGCCTGCACTGTCGCTGTTGTTTGGGCCTGTGGCATTGATCGCCAACCCTGTGCTTAAAATAATACCATTCTCAATTCCCACCCCGGTGGCCAATCCATTGCTAAAAAAGCCTGCGGCCCCAGTGCCACCCACGAGCGTGGGTGAGCCCACAAGGGTAATGCCAGGTCCAAGCAACGTATTCACCAAGGCACTGGCATCGCCAGAAGGAACCACCGTGGCCGAAAATGCAGGCGTGCCCGCAAACAACACCGCGGCAGAAAGAGAACAAAAAGTTGAATAAGAACGAATCACAGTGGGCAGCCTCTCAGTAAAACGAAAATCAGTAAAAAAAGTAAAAACAATCGAACGCAATGAATCTCTTAGGCATCAATGGGACACAGTCCCCAAGAATCTACTTAAATGAAGTTCAAGAAACGGCTTGCAATTCTTGGCCGCGAGCCTTCTGGCAAATTTCTCACCCAAGCTCACTTGCGCGACCAATGTTCACACGAATAGGTTATCAGTCGTTCATGCCGAACGCAACGAAAAAAACGCGTAAAAAAGATGGGATTAACCCCTAATTGGCATGTTTAATGTTTGCATTTGGGCTCACGCCCAATGCAAAGTGGGTCCAAAAGGAGGCGCAAAGCGGCAAGCGAGTCACCACACCCGCACAAGAACGTGCCCACTCTTTGTTTAAGGTTAAATGTCAGCGTAACGCGTTAAGCCGCTTGCGAGCCCCACTTGGCGTGGGCGGAATCCACACCGTTTGCAGCCCTAGAGAATTAAGGCTTGGCTGTGCATTACTGATCCTTGGCCGCTTCCACCCGGGCGTCCAACTCAGCCCGTTGTTTGGCTTGGGTGATGGCGGGGTCGCGATTGATCACCAGCTGCAAGGCTTCACCGGTGGGGGCATAGATGATTTCAATGCCGCTGTCGGGGGTGAAGATTTGCCGGGCGGCGTCTTGCCACATGGCCTGCTTAAAAAAGGTTGGATTGCGGTCGAAAGAGGCTTTAAGTTCCAGCACGGTTTGGACATCGGTGTCGATGCCTTCGGTGACATTGGTGCGGGCAATTTGGGCTTCGTTAATAATTTGAGCGGTTTGGCCGCCGATATCGACTGCGGGTGTTTCGGGGCCAATCGAAGCGATTCTGAGTGATCGCAAAGCCGTTGCAAGCGGCTGGCCCACTGCGTTAATTTGAGCGTCGTCACCCAAGGCGGTGGCGATTTCATAATCTTTGATTAAAGACACAAGCGGCCCATCGCGTCCATCGACGGGGAGTGCGGCTTTGCCCGCAGATTCACCCAGCAATTGCGTGCGTTTGCGTTGGGCTTCGTTAATCAACCTGCCGCGCTCGGCTTCGCTTTGGCTCACCAGTTCATAGGCGTCGCGCACCGCAGCGGGCATCTCAGGGCGCTCAATGGTTACCGCACTGAGGGTGATGCCCGTGTTTAATTCATCCAAGGTGCGTTGGGCTTTCACCGTCATGTTGTGGTTGGGATCGTCGGGGTGGTTGGGGCGCCCGGCAATCACATCGTCGGCAGGCACACTGGCCACGGCATGAACGGCTGCTTGCGTGACGGCGGTTACCACAAGCCGGTCGGCCTGGACCATGTCTTTTACATTGGTGATGAAGTCTTTGGGGTCAGACACGCGGTAGGTGGTGATAAAACGCGCGTGAACCAAATTGGCATCGCCGGTGATTAGCGAGCCATCTTTTTCAGGATTCAAAGGCCCCATTTTGATTTGAGCCGAATCGCCTGGATCTTCATACACAAACGTGCGATCGACGCGCAGGGTGCGCTCGTTGGTGGGCACACGCACCACTTCTTGAATGGGAAAGGGCAGCCCAAAATGAAAGCCCGGGGCTTTGACTTCGGTGCCGTCTTCGGCTCCGACGATTTTGCCAAAGCGTGTGACCACGGCCGCTTCATTTTCAGCCACTTGGTACATGCCGCTAAAGCAAACGTAAGCGATGACCAAGGCGATCATGAGGGCTCGCAACAGCCAAAAGCTGACTTTCAGCGCATCGGCCAGTGATTGCTGGGCGGGGTCCACCGCAGGCGTATCGGCGGCGTGGGTGTGATTGCACGCAGGGCCGTGCGTGTGGTCGTGAGTGTGTGCGGGGTCGTGATCGGCCATGGGTTACTCTGCCTCGCCAGGGGTGGGCGTGCGAATCAAATTTAAAAACTCAAGTGCGTTGGCATCGAGAATGAGCGTGGAGCCCGGAAGCATTTTCTTAAGGGTGTCGACCTGGCGTAGGAACACGGCCAGTTCGGTGTTTTCGGCAAAGGTGGCGTAACGCTGGCCAGCGTCTTTGAGACCTTCGCTTTTAATTTTAGTGGCCTCGGCATTGGCAAAGCTCAAAATTTGCCCTTTAACACGTTCGGCCTCGGCGGTAATGCGAACGGCTTCGTTTTCACCCTCTTGTTTGGCGCTGGCGGCCAGCCGCTCACGTGTGCTGCGCATACGCTCAAACACTTTTTGTGTGGTGGATTCAGGCAGCACCAAACGGCGAATGCCCACCTGCTCGATTTGAATACCGTAGTCCAGCCGCGCGACTTCGGCGGCCAGTTGAGCCGTGCAGTTGGTTTCAATTTCGCCCAATTTAATTTTGGCCGGGTCAAGGTTGACCAATTGGTCAAAGCGATATTGGGTGATTTCGCCCAACAAGTTGCTGGTTTGTGTGCCCAGCACATCGCGGGCTTGTTCGACATTTTGGAGCGATACGAAAAAACGGTAGGGATCGACGATACGCCAAGTGACATACGTTTGAAGGGCCACCGAATTGTTGTCGGCGGTTTGAAATTGAGCCAGCTCTTGTTCGAGCAATTGCACACGCGTGGTGAAGTTGTAAACCTTGTTGATGGGCCAAGGCCACTTGAAGTACAGGCCTGGCTCGGTGATGACGCTGCCGCTGTTGCCTGTGAGTTCATCGGCGCTGGCGGTGGGTGCGCTGGCAGCGCCCCATGTGGTTTTTACCACATGCTCATCAAAGTTCACCCGGAAAACAAACATGTAGGTGGCCAACACCAAGGCAATGATGGCCGCAATTAAAAGAGTGGTGAGATTTCGCATCGGTTCGGGGTCTCTGCGTGGCCAGGGAAGAATGAAAAGAAAAAGGGTGCCGCTTGGGGCAAGGGCACTGGTTTAGTTGCTGTCAAACAACCCGCCGGGAGTGGCGGTGTCGGTCAGGTCAATACGCAACGTGGAGGGTTGGTCGCTTTGCACGGTGCTAATCACCCGGCGACTGCTTTGGGCAAATGCCTCGCCCACGGCGTCAAGGTAATAGCGAGATCGAAAATAGTCGGGGGCGGTGTCAAACGCAGCGCGTTCAAAGTTAAATCGAGCGGCTTCGGCTTGCTCGCCCAAGGCGGTTTCCCATCGTTCCAAACGGGCGTCGGCCAAGACGCGGGCGGCCTCGCCACCTGCCGAGTCAATCAAACGGTTAATGGTGATTTGCTGGGCCAATTCTTCATCAGCCGATGTGCTTTCGTTGTCTCGCAGTTCGCTTAGCGTGCGAATGGCGGATTCGATTCGCAGGGCTTCAGATTGCGACCCGGCGGCGGTTGAATAAATGCCGATGGCATCGCGTTGGGCGTTCTCGATGTCGGTCTTTTGGCTTTGAAGTGCATTGACCTGTTCCAAAAAGGCAACGGCCACTTCGCCGTCTTTGGGAGGGTGAATGTCGTAGAGCAGTACGTCGCTTACGTCGACACCCAAGGCGTATCGCTGCACGTCACCGATGATGCGTTGTCGTAAATCGTCGGCGGCACCCATGCGGCCTTCCCCCAGCAAATCATCGATGGCTCGGGTGGCCACCATGGCACTAAGGTGCCGTTGGGCCAAGGCCTTCAGCAATTGCGTGGGTCGTTGGGCGCCCGAGCCATCGACATAGGCTTTTAAGTCATCAATGCGGTAAGTGACCACGGCTTGCAACGCCACCAATCCGCCCAGTCGCGAGCTGCGGTTGCGGGCGGTGGGTTCGTCTTGGGCGGTCGAAGCGGCGGCGTCGAGGTTGACGGGGGCGGTGGGCAAATATTCGCTTTTGCCTTCAATGTGGTCGTTGGTCCAAAGGGTTGCCTTGCCTGCAATGCGCTGGCTTTCTTCGTATGCCCCAATGACCAATCGCTGGCTGCGGCCCACATCGTATTTGGTGGCCCGGCCCAGAGGCCAAGGCAGCTTGAAGCTCACGCCGGGTTGGGCCACACGCACGAATTGCCCACGGTGGGTGATCACCGCATTTTCGTGTGGTGAAACAATGATCACGCTGCTTAGGGCAAACAAGATGACTAGCCCCGCGGCCAAAAGGGGTGCCAGTGCTTTGCCTAAAAGCACATAAAACCAACTGCGGGTGATCTCGAAACCAAACTGGTAGTTCAGTGTTTCGCTAACGATTTTGCCCATTGAATCGGGGCTGGTGAGCCACCCCAGAAGCCGCGAATCGAATGCAGGGCGAACCACCTCGGTGGCTTTGCGCGGCCGGTAAATTCCAAACACAAAGGCCAACAAGGTTTCAAGACCCAGCAGCACCATGAGAGCGGGCACCGCCAAGGCCAGTGCGGCCAAGCCCCAGCTGTAGCCAAAAGGCAATCCCAAGGCTGCAATACCGCACAACAAAATGACCAACACGTTGCCAATGAGATATGCCGCCCCGCCACGCAACACCCGCCACGCTGGCACGCGGGTCATGCCTGCCACATAGCGGGCCACCAGAAACCCAACAAACGCCAGCACCACACAAAAGCCAACAATTAACCATGGATTGGCAAAACGGTTTTCAAACGAACCAATCAGCAACCGTCGGTAGTTGCGACCGTCGTCGGTGATGTCGATGTGGCGATACGCCTTTAAAAAGAGAAACAGTCCCACCGCAATGAGATAAATCGCCAAGCCGATGGACACGGCATTGAGGCCCCACTTGTAAAAACCATCCAGTCGCTTGCGGGCCGTGGCCAAGCCTTGCCCTGCTTCGTTGAACAAATCAGCTGCGCGGGCATCGTCGGCCGCCAGCTGTTGGCTTTCCAATGCCTCAATACGCTCGAGGCGATGCTGGTTGTACAGCAACCACAACACCCCCCAAATGGGCAAGCCCCCAAACAGGTACCACGCCGCCGCATTCAGGCCAGTGGATTGGGCGTAGAGCCCCAGTCCCGCCATGATCACAGCGAAGGTTAATTGCGTGGCCGCCCCAATGAGAGCGGCTGAGGTGGCGCGAGAATAAGCCTGCGGGTCGTCGGTCATGGGCGATGAAGGCGTTGGGGGCAAGGGGCGGGCGAAAGGTGGGCGAAAGACGTGCGAAAGACGAAGAGGAAAACGTGTTCCTGTCTCGCCTCTATTTAAGGAGTGCACAGAGACAAATAGAATACGGCGTGCACCCCATGAAGGGGGTGCGAATGCCTTTTTTTCGATTTATCGCCCATATCTCACGTTGACGTATACCAAGCGGTTGGCTTGGGCCGTATCATGCTCGCCTATGCTGCGTCAGACGCTTACCATCGCCCATAACACCTTCACAGAGTCGATCCGCCAGCCCATTTACGCGGTGGTCATTCTTATTGCAGCGGCCGGCTTGGCCCTGAATCCTTCGCTTTCGGCTTACAGCATGGAAAACGGTGAGGGCGATAAAAAACTGTTGGTGGACATGGGGTTGTCCGTCATCTTTCTAGCGGGCATGTTGCTGGCGGCTTTTACGGCCACAGGTGTGCTGAGTCGAGAAATCGAAGAAAAAACAGTGCTCACGGTGGTCAGCAAGCCCGTGGCGCGGCCCCTTTTTGTGTTGGGCAAGTTTTTGGGCGTGGCAACGGCCATTGCCGTGGCGTCTTGGATTTTGTCGCTTCTTTTTATGTCCACCTATCGCCATGGGGTCATGTCCACCGCGCGTGATCACTTTGACACCCCGGTTATTTTGTTCAATGTGCTTGCTGGATTGGCGGCCTTGATCGTTGGCGCTGCGGGCAACTACCTTTACAACTGGGTGTTTACATCGACCTTTGTGAAAACATTGGCGGTGACCATGACGTGCGCCTTTGCAGGCGTGTTGCTGGTGGGCAAGGGTTGGGTATTGCAAAGCCCTTTCACTGATTTTGCAGGCCCGCATGGTGAATTACTCGAAATCGCAGTGGGGCTTGTCATGATTTTTGAGGCGGTCATGATCCTCACCGCCGTGGCATTGGCGGTGTCTACCCGGTTGGGCCAAGTGATGACCTTACTCATTTGCGTGGGCACTTTTGTACTGGGGGCCATGACCAATTCACTCAGCGGCAAGGTGAATGAGCGGCTTAACTTGCCTGCCGACTTAGACGTTTTCACCAGTGTGGCCGCTGTGTTTGGGGCAGAATCGAGCTGGGCGCAAAAAGCCGCCGACTCCGCCTCCAAGGCGATTTACCTCATTGCTCCCAACCTGCAATTTCTTTGGCCTGCCGACGCCATCACCCAAGGCCATTCATTGCTCACCGCCCAAGATGGCTCGTTTAGCCTTGTCGCGGTGGGGCAAGTCAGTGTGTACGCAGCGCTGTACACCGTGGCCGTGCTGGCCCTTGCCGTGATGTTGTTTCAGCGGCGTGAAGTGGGCTAGTCACCGTTCGTTAAGGCTTAAGCTAAAACCTTGGGTTGCTGCATGCTCAAGCAATGCAGGGCTCCCAGTCCCACCAATAAATGCTCGGCCCGCACGGGCACGGGGGTGTGGCGGGGCATCAGGTCATCGAGCAATCGCAGGGCGGCGTCATCACTTGATGTGCCGAAGGTGGGCACAAACACGCGACCATTGGCAATGATGAAATTGGCATAACTGGCAGGCAGCGGACGCACGCCGCCTTCATCGCCGGGCACCGAGGGGTCGGGCGGATAGTCATAGGTCAAGGGGTCGGCTGCGGGCAGGGTGGTGACCTCAAGCCCTGCGTCATGAAGGGGCGTGGGGTCAATGGCAGGGTGAACCACCACGCACCCTGGAGCCACAAAGCGGGCGGCGTTGTCCACATGGCCATCGGTGTCGTCGCCAGGAAGGTCTGCGTCAAGCCAAAGGGTGCGTGTGATGCCCAGTGTGCTTCGCAACATGGCTTCAATGTCGGCCCGCTCGCCGGGGCGGCCTTTGTCATCGCGTGTGGGATTGAGCAAGCAATTGGTGGTGGTGAGCAAGGTTCCCGCGCCATCACTGTCTAAGGCGCCCCCTTCAAGAATGCGTTCATGGCGAATGATTTTGGCGCCTGCGGAGGAGGCAATGGCCGCGCCTGCGGCATCGTCTAGCGGGCGCGGTTCGTATTTGTCGCCCCAGCCATTGAAGCGGAAATCTTGCGCGACAAGCTGGCCCGGCAGGTCGTGGCCACCAGCGTCCACGGGATAGACAAACAGTGGGCCAAAATCGCGAACCCAACTGTCGTTGGTGGGAATGTTGGCTGCTTGAGTTGTGCGTACGGTGACCACCTCACCCATGGCGGTACACCACGCGGCATGTTGCTCGGCGGCGGCGTCCAAACACCCGGGCCACGTTTCAGGATTGTGTGGTGGCACCACCCAAACCGCATCAAGCGGCTCCCACTCGGCGGGCCAACGGTGGATGGGAGGTTGAGGGCGAGAGGCTTGGGATTGAGGGGCCATGAAAAGTCATCGTGAAGGGAACGCATGCCGAATGCAGGTGCGGGATGTCGCAAGCGCGTTTTATGAGCAGGACGTTGCTATTTTACCCACATTGACAAGGCTGGTAAGGCTAGTGTTTGCAGCGAGTAGTATCTTTTGGCGGCGTGTTTTAGAGGCAAGGCGCCATGGCTCGCAAAGGGCCCCAGAGCGGTACAATCGGGGGCTGCATTCGACCCACTGTGGGGCGGATTGCTATTCATTTGTTTTGCGTGCACAACCTGCACGAAAGGATTTTTTCCATGGCTGAGAACGATACCCAAACCACTGTCATCGGCGCCGACTCGTACTTTAAAGGCGAGTTGGAGTTCGATAAAACCGCCCGCATCATCGGCCGTTTCGACGGCAAAATCACTGGCAAAGGTGAGCTTCAAGTCACCCAATCGGCAGCGCTCAAAGCCGATGTTGAGTCGGCCATCGCCAACATCGACGGCACTGTTGAAGGCAATATCACCGCCAAAGATTCGGTGAAGCTCAATGCCAACGGCAAGGTTAAAGGCGACATCACCGCTGCCAAAATGGTCATGGCCGAAGGCGCGTCGTTTTATGGCATGTGTGCAGTAGGCCCCGATGCCTCACGCAGCAGCGGCGCAAGCTCTTCGGGTGGTGGTGCACCTTCCTCTTCTGGCGGTCAATCATCCCAAGGACAAAGCAGCCAAGGTGGCGGCAGTTCCACCAAAAAGTAAACGCAGTCCTGCCCGATGGACACACCCCGCGTCGCGGGACGCTTTTGCAAGCACCGCGCGGCGCAATGCCGCCTAACGGCTCCTTTTTGGTGTGCCTAATGTTGTCGTGCGCTTTAAAGGCATTTGGCCTTTCTTGCGTTGTTTCGTGCCGCCTGTTTCCCTCGCCCGGCCCGAGCGTACGTTTTTCTAAATAGAAAAACACTCACGCCGCTGCCTTTGTTTTGATTTGTTGTGTCGCGCACCGTGCGTTGACAGCAACCCTTTGCCATGGCGCGTTCTCTGCCACCTAAGACGGTGCAGTGCTACCACTGTGACCACCGATTTGAAGTCGGTGGCAGCGCCCAGTCTACGTCTTGTCCGGGTTGCAACCGGCCGGTCATGGTGGCCGACCAAATCATCGACAAGCAGCGCGGTCCGCTACGCGAACTTAAAACCTGCGGAAAAGTCATTATCAAAAAGAAAGGCCGGCTTATTTGTCACCATGTGGTGGCCCATGCCGGGCTTGAATGTGAAGGCGTTCTCGATTCAAAAACGGTGACGTCTAACCAGCGTGTCATCTTTGGCCCCAAAGCCAATTTTAGAGGCGATCTCACCGCCCCTTCAGTGGACATTGGCGACGGCATGGTGATTCAGCGAAGCTATTTTCGCATTGGCGAGCCGCCACCGGGCTATGTGCCCCCGCCTGACAAACCCATCATGACCCGTGGGGCCGATCATCCGGCCACGCCACAACGTCGCACGCCCTCTGCCAAAAAACCCACCACGCGAATGCCGCACGCGGATGATACGCCAGTCCCCGCGTCCAAGCGTCCCTCCCAACCTGTGGCCGACGCAGCCCAAGAAGCCACTCCTAAGAAAGCAGCCGTTCCGCAAAAGGCGCCTCAAAAAGTATCCCCCGCGATCCCTCAGAAAGACGCGACTAAGAAAACGGTGCCCAAGAAAAAGGTTCCCAAAAAGAAAGCCCCCTCTAAAACAACATCAACAAAACCATCTCAAAAACCCACGGCAGTTCCTAAAACGCCTGCCGACAAGCCTGCACTTAAAAAGCTTAAGCCGACGGCCGAGCCCAAGCGCACACCAGCGAAACCCGCATCTAAGCCCAAGCCCACCAAGCCCACCGCCCTGTCCACCCCAACCGACACACCCAAGAAGCCTGCCGCTTCCGCACCGAAAAAGAAAACCCCCAAGCCGCGTGTTAAACCCGCCAGCGACGAAGCCGCTCCTAAACAACGCGTGCCCAAACGCCGTAAACCCTCCACCGAGGGCGACAAGCCTTCTGCCTTTCAAGTTTTGACTG
>JAZGFZ010000002.1:0-2698 GCA_036480015.1 Algisphaera sp.
CCGGGGTGGCCTGCGGCGGCCGCGTCGGCTCGGGCGCGTCGCAAAAGATCGATGACGCCTGCGGCGGTGATGTGTTGGGCGTGGTAACGCGGGGCGTAGCCTTGAGCTGCGCACAGCAGAACGTCGCGTTGAAAGGTGATGGCTTCGGCCACGGCGGGCCAGCCTTTGAGTCCCAGGCGCGTGGCCAGGGTGCCTGCGTTCATGTCGCCGCCGCCCAGTTGGGGGTCTTCGCAGTGCTGCATGAAGGCTTTGCCGGTCATCACGCCGTAGCGCAAGACTTGATCCATGACGGCGGTGTCGGCCACGGCGCAGCCATCGTCAGAAAAAGCCACGGCGCCAGCTTTGGCCATGAGGTTCATTTCAGCCAGTTCTTTACCCAAGCGTCCTTTGGTGGCGGCGCCCACGGCAAACACGTGGCAAAGGTTTGCTCGTTTTGCTTGCTCGTGAACAAATTCAACGCGTCCTTCGTCGTCTAGTGTGGGATTGGTGTTGGGCATGCAGCACACGGTGGTGAAGCCGCCGTTGATGGCGGATGCTGCTCCCGTGGCGATGGTTTCTTTGTCTTCTTGCCCCGGTTCGCGTAAATGCACATGGGGGTCGATGAGTCCGGGGGTGACCAAGCAGCCTTCGGCGTTGAGGGTGGCCGCGTCGGTGGGGCCTACGCCGCGGCCGATTTCTGCGACCTTTCCGTTGCGCAGCAGCACGTCGGTGATTTCGTCACGGTTGTTGGCGGGGTCGATCAGGCGGCCGTTTTGGATAAGCAGAGTGTCGTTCATGGGGCATAGAAGGTATCCGGAGGAGCGAAACGTTGCCGCCGAAATTGGAAATAGAAGAGGTTTGGGGTGGGGGACAGGCCGGATTTGCTTGGTGACCAGCGGTCATTTTGGTTGAAATGAACCTTGAAAATGGCCTGGAATCATCGAATGAGCCGATAAAAAAAGCCTGTTGCTCTAACTTTTTTACTCCCACTCCTCCACTTTCATCATGGGAACGATCACCTCCAGTGTTGGACTCATCAGCGGCCTTGATACCGCCAGCATCATCAGTCAGTTGATGGCCGTTGAATCGCGGCCCAAAAACATCATTAATAATCGCAACACGGTGTTGGAGGCTCAAAAGGGTGCGTATCAACAGGTCAATGCCACATTGCTGGGCTTGCGTTCTGCTGCGGGGCGATTGGCCACCGATGAGGCGTTTATTGAAACCAAAGCCACGTCGTCGGATGAGTCGGTGGCAACCGTGTCGTCGGGGGCTGGTGCGGCCATTGGTACTTATGGCTTAATCGTGAAGCAACTGGTGGGTAGTCAGCAAACTGTGTCGCGTGGCTTTGCCAATGAAAGCACTGATTTTATTGCGCCCAATGGAGGGCGTCTCACGTTTAACCGTGGCGGTGCCCGGTTGGATCGCGAAGCGTCATTGTCAGAACTCAATGGCGGTGAAGGGGTGCGGCGCGGGCTTATTCGTGTAACCGACCGCGCGGGCGATACGGCGGTGGTTGATCTTTCTGCGGCCGTGACGCTTGACGATGTGGTTGATGCCATTAATCACGCGACGGATGTGAATGTCACGGCAACCATTGATGGTGAGGGATTGAAATTGGTGGATGCCACAGGGCGCACCGATGCCGCACTGCGTGTGCAGGAGGTGGGCGACGGTAACACCGCAGGTGATTTGGGGCTTTTGGAAACGTCGGCGGGTGACACGCTTGCGGGCACGGCGGTCCACCGTTTGGGACGCGATTCACGAATTTCCACATTCAACGATGGCAACGGCATTGGCGGCAACGTGGCGCCTGATATTGAAGTGACGGTTGCCGGTGGAGATGTTTACAGTCTTAATTTGAACGGCGACCAGACGCTTGGCGATCTGGTGGATCGCATTAGCGAAGAAACCAATGGAGACCTTACGTTGACCACCCGTGATGACGGTTTGGGTTTGCGTTTGGTTGACAACACCGGTGGCGGGGTGGGGTTTACGGTGGTGGCATTAAATGGCGAAACAGCGGGCGTCGACTTGGGTCTTGTGGGCAACGATGCCGATGCAGATGGTCGCATTGATGGAGGGCGTGCGATTGGTGGCCTGACGAGCAAGCTGGTTCGTAATTTAAATGGGGGGCGTGGGCTTACCGCATTGGGAGGCGACGCATTCACGCCTTTAGAAGGTGACACCCCTTTGGCTGATTTGTTGGAAGGGGCCGGGCTGGGAACCAACGGTACAGCGGCGGCTGATCTTAAAATTAAAGTGCGTGATCGCGTGGACCCCGACCCGCCCGCTGCGCCGCTGCCAGCCATTGAGATAGATATTGATGCGCTAACCACCGTGCAGGACCTTGTTGACGCGGTGGATACTGCCACGGGCGGCAAGCTGGTTCTTGCCATTGACGGGCAGTCGTTGGTGGCCACCGACACCACGGGGGGCTCCGAAACATTGGAGATTCTCAATGGAACCGGCAGCACTTCGGCTGATGCATTGGGGATTACGGTCGATGGCGATGTGGTTGTGAAACGCGGCAACAACTTAAAGCCCACGGGGCCTTTGCTCGACAGTGCAATAATGACCATCACCAATTCTGCAGGCAGTGTTGGGGATGTGGACATGACCGGCGCCGAAACCCTTGATGATCTGGTTAATCGCATTAACGACGCGGGTTTGGGTGTGGAGGCATCGTTGAATGCTGCGGGCACCGGCATTGCCATTG
>JAZGFZ010000003.1:0-6609 GCA_036480015.1 Algisphaera sp.
TATTCACCTTAATACACAAGCGCAAAACCACCGCCCCACAAACACCATGACACCTCTTGTTCCGTCTACGCTTAGGGGGCATGTCACCCTCATCGCCGCCGTTAACAACGACGCGGTTTACCATCAAAACCTTGGCGCTTCGCCTGCGGTTCAGGCCGGGCTCCCCATCATCATCGCCCGTGAATTCAAGTCGGCCTCCCACGCCTACAACCACGGCCTCGATCGCTGCCAAACACCCGTGTGTGTGTGTGTGCATCAAGATGTTTATCTGCCCAAGGGGTGGGACACACGACTTGCCCAAGCGCTTCATGAACTCGACACGAAACACCCTTCTTGGGCTGTCGCGGGATGCTACGGCGTAGGCGCCCAAGGCCAAAGCTTGGGGCGAACATGGTCCACCGGCCTGCAACGCGTTGTCGGAAACCCCCTTGCTCAACCCGCCCGCGCCGTGGCACTCGACGAACTTTTATTGGTGATCAACCGGCGTCATGCACCACGGTTCGACCACGACCTCCCTGGGTTTCATCTTTATGGAACCGATTTGTGTGTCACCGCCGATGCCGCCGGATTCGAAAGCTGGGTGTTTGACGCTCCGGTCGTTCACAACAGCCTGCCCGTCGATCGCTT
The DNA here is from genome assembly GCA_036480015.1 of Algisphaera sp. Classification (GTDB taxonomy): domain Bacteria; phylum Planctomycetota; class Phycisphaerae; order Phycisphaerales; family Phycisphaeraceae; genus Algisphaera. Next base: position 628 of record JAZGFZ010000003.1, read on the forward strand.
AGACCGAGGCTATTGGAAGGCTTACCGACACTTGCAGACCAAATGGAAGCACCGCCTGCCACTTCAAACCCCCGTTCGCCCCGTCACGCGATTCGCTTGGCCTTTGTGGCGCCGCGAACTGCGCCGCCACCTGCGACGTGGCCCCGACCGACGCCCCCTTTTTGAACGACTGGCCGATCCGTCCTCGATTGTTTTGAATTGAATCACAAGGGATGAACCCCTCGCATCATCCCCCCAGTTTCATCCGCTTCACCCATTTCACCCGCTTCACTCGCTTCATCCGCATCATTCAGGTTTCAGAATTTCTCATGTTTTTACCCATCCTCAAAACAGTCCAAGACGTCGCCGAAGCGCAGTTGTGCGCGGGCTGCGGCGTGTGTGCTCATTTAGACCCTCAGCAAATTAAATTGGTCGATGATTTCGATACGGGCCGACGCCCCATGGCCCGCCAACAAACGATCCAAAACACCCCGGCTCAACGCGACGCCATGGCCGCATGTCCAGGCGCCACACTCACCGCCCCGTCCACACCCCGAAACATCAACGCCCAACATCGCAAGCTTTCCAAAACATGGGGCCCTGTTTTGGCCGTTTGGGAAGGTCACGCCACCGACCACGACATTCGCTTTGCCGGTTCCAGCGGCGGCGCGGCCACCGCACTGTCACTCTTTGCCATTCAAAAAGAAAACATGGCAGGCGTTATTCACACCGCCGCCCGCGATGACCTTGCCCACCTAAATCGAACTGTTTTCAGCACCACACGCTCAGAACTCCTTGAACGCACAGGCTCACGCTACGCCCCCGCCAGCCCTGCCGAAGGCCTGCATCACGCCGAATCCGCCGCCACCCCTTGCATGTTTGTGGGCAAGCCCTGCGATGTGGCCGCCGTCACCGCGGCGATATCTCGCCGACCTGAACTCCATCAAAAAATAGGCCTCACCCTCGCCATGTTCTGTGCCGGAGCCCCCAGCACCCGTGGCACCTTCAAACTGCTCGAACGCCTAGGCATTCCCAAACCCGAGAACCTTAAACACCTGCGTTACCGTGGCAACGGATGGCCCGGCCGCGCCACCGCCCACTATGAAACCCACGACGGAACAACTGGAACAGCCTCGATGCATTACGAAGAGGCTTGGGGCGACATTCTTCAAGCCCATCGTCCGTGGCGTTGCCACATCTGCCCCGACCACACCGGCGAGTTGGCCGACATTTCAGTGGGTGATCCTTGGCACCACCCTGCCCAACCCGGCGATCCTGGACGGTCATTGATTGTGGCCCGTACCCCACGTGGCTTGGCCTTTGTGAAAGCGGCCCAAGCCGCAGGCTATCTCACGCTCTCACCCGCCAACATCGCCGACATCGCCGCCAGCCAACCTCACCTTCAACGCGTTCGCGCCGCGGTGGGCCTACGGCTCTTGGCCTGCCGTTTACGCGGTATTCGAACCCCTCGATTTCACGGTTTTTTTCTTGCCCACAACACATGGCAACACCTCAGCCTTAAACAAAAATTGCGATCCTTCGCAGGCACATGGCGCCGCATCAAAACCCGTGGCCTGAGCCACCCGCGCCCCGTCATTGCCGCCCCACTCGACACGTCTCAAAAACCAACACCCCCCGACACCTGTCCAAACGCAACGCCCTCTCTCTCCACACCCCCTTCGCCATGCCTCGCCACGAACTAAACCGTCACCCTTTGGCCCCCTTGCTTGCCGGTGTTTATCGCTTGGCAGGCGGAGCACGCCGCCGCCGCGTGGCCCAAAGTATTTTCTCGCTTTTGGGCCGACTCGAAGGCCACGGCCAGCGCAGCGCCACCACACGCATTCTGTTGGCCCGCGACCACGGCGTGCGCATAGGCGCCTTTAGTTACGGCGAGTGCTTTGTGCCTGGCGCCTTTGCCCCAGGCTGCACCGTGGGCCGCTATGTCTCCGTGGGCCCCGGCGTGCGAGCGTACACCCGCAATCACCCACTCAATCATGTCTCCACCGCCCCTTTCTTCTACGAAGACTCCCCCCCCAACACTCAGGACAACCCGAGTTCAAAAAGTCGCCTGATCATCGGCCACGACGTTTGGTTGGGCCAACGGGCCACCATCACCCCCGGCTGTTCGCGTATTGGCACGGGCGCGGTCATTGGCGCCGGTGCAGTGGTCACTCAAAACGTTCCCGACTTTGCCATCGTCGGCGGCGTGCCCGCCCGCGTGCTGCGTTACCGCTTTGACCCACCCACCCGCCAAGCACTCCTCGCCACGCGCTGGTGGAAGCTTACGCCCCAGCAACTCGCTCATGAAACCAGCCTTATGACAGGCCCGCTCAATGCAGAGCGACTCATTCAGCTTGCCCGCACAACCCATGACGCCCGACGCACTCACACCAACGCGCCATTTTCCGACGCCACAACACCTCCTTCCTCACCCCTACACCCCCATCCCGCGTGACCACCTTCCCCCCCATTTCTCCTGTTGGCGTTCGCCCTCAACGTGCCCGCACGCTCGCGCGTCCGCACGCGCGTCAAGAAAGGGTGTGGACGTGGGCCATCAACACATGGCTTCTTCTCATGTTCATTCCCCCCGAGGTTCAATTTCTCGTGGGATCATTCGAAATCACCCCGCTACGGGGCTTTTCGATTTTTCTTTGCGTGTTCCTTTTGCTTAACAAAGCCATCCGCTGGGCTTGGCCCGACACGCTCATGTTCATCACCTTCATCTTGGGACTCGTGAGCTTCAGCTCAGGCCAATTGAGCCACGTGGGCCCGGCCCTCGAAGCCCAAGGACGATCCTTTGTTGATTTAGGCACCGCATGGCTGGTCGGCCGATACCTCGCAGAAGGGTTTCATCGCCTGCGGGCCGCACTCACCCTTTTGGTCACCACCATGAGCGTGTTCGCCCCGCTTCTCCTCTTGGAATGCCTGTTTCAGTTCAATCTCCACGAAGCTTTTTGGGGAGCTTTTGCTCCTGTCCAAGGGCTCTACGACGAACAACGCTTAGGCATTTACCGCGCCATGGGCTGGACATCACACCCCATCATGCTGGGTATCGCCTACACCATGGTGTTGCCCATTGCGCTTTACGCAGCGCTTTACGATCGACAATTTTTGGGCCCTGCGCCCGGCCTTAAAGCACTGCTTATTGCCATGGGCATTTTTCTTTCCCTTTCATCGGGCGCATGGACCGCAGGGCTCATCGTCGTGGCCTTGGTGTTGTGGGAACGCTACTTTCCACGCCCCATGAACTTTAAATGGGGACTCATTTTCATCGGCGGACCGCTTTTGTATTACAGCGCCGACTTGCTTTCAGGTCGACCGCTCATGCGCATTCTCATGATGAAAATGCACATCAGCAGCCCCACTGCATGGTTTTACCGCTGGCAACTGCGCGAACGTGTGCTCGACGAAATGCCCGGGCACTGGTGGTGGGGACACGGCCTAGACCTGCCTGCTGCATTCACCGGCCCCTTCGGATGGTCCATTGACAACAATTATTTGTCTGTCATGTTTTACGCTGGCATCGTTGGTCTCGCCGGCTGGATCGCACTACAACTGGCCGCCGTGTTCTGCGGCTGGCGTGACGTGTGGTTACGTGACCATGGGCGAGGTCCTCTGCTGGCTCGACACCTAGGCTTTGGTGTGGTTGCACTCATGCTCGCGCAATACAGCGTGGCCCTGTTCTCCACGGGCAATTTGCTTTTGTGGCTCATGCTGGGCATGACCACAGGTGTCGCACTGACCCTCAACCCCGAACGCCGCGGCATGACCTGTCGCATGCTCGGTCACCGTTGCGGTTTAGGGCGCCGAATTGACCGCTTCATTCACAATCCAAAGCGACCACAACTCCAGCCGGAGAATCCACAGTGAAGGCATGCCTCATCACCTGCACCTACGGGCCCGATTTAGAACGTTGCCAAGCCTTGTGTTCATCCACCAAACGTTTTTTGTCGCCCGACATCGAACACGTTTTGGTTATCCCCCATCGCGATGTCGCCCATGCCACCGCGCGTGGCCTTTTGGAACACACACACACCCGTTTGGTCGTGGTCGAAGATGTGCTTCCATCCTGGATTCGCCAAATTCCCGGCCAACGACGATGGTGGATCACGCCTTTCTCCCCACCGGTTCGCGGCTGGATTATTCAACAAATCGTCAAGCTTTCGGCAGACTCTTTCACCCAAGCCGACGCCTTGATTTTCGCCGACTCCGATGTCCAACTGGTTCGCCCACTAGAAATCGAACACCTCATCGATAACACAGGCCGTTTGCGACTCCATCGCCTCGACGGAAGCGTTCGCAAACGACAACACCGCCGTTGGGATCAGTCTGCTTCGCGTCTTTTGGGCCTTCCTCATTGCGACAACTACCACGCCGATTACATCGCCCAACTGGCTTGTTGGCGCCGAAACACGCTGCAACGACTTCAAGAGCAACTCACCACCTTGGGAAACCGCGACTGGCGTAAAACCCTCTGTCGTACCCAACACTTTTCTGAATACGTCCTCTACGGCGTTTTTGCCCAGCATCTCATGGGCCACGCTTCGGGCCATTACATCGATTCTCAAGACCTCTGCCACTGTTCGTGGCATCACCCCTTCAACACCCCCGACGACCTCAAGTGTTTCGTCTCAGGTCTCAAACCACAGCACCGCGCCGTGTTGTTTCAGTCTTACCTGCCCATCACCGCACCGTCTTCCGAGGCTTACCTCGCCAATTTTCCTTCCACGTCGCCCCCTTTGGTCACTTCCAAAATGACGCGTCCCCCTTCTCCCACTCTGGTCTAACCCCTATGCGACTGGGTTATCTCGTCCCTCAATTTCCTGCTCAAACCCACGCCTTTTTCTGGCGCGAGGTCCAGGCCCTCCGTGCATTGGGGGTAGACGTTCAGTTGATTTCAACCCGAAAACCCAAAACAGACTGCCCCCATGGTTTTTCAAAAACCGCCGCAGCACAAACCCATTACCTCCTTCCTCCACCTCCTGCGGCGTGGCGTGCCACCTTTCGACAAAGCCCCCGCGCACTGGCGAACACCGCCCGCTATGTCTGGAATTTAAAAGAAACCCCTGCCCCCCGACGCATCACAGGCCCCCTGTGGACCCTCGCTGCTTCTGAGCTCACTCGCATCTGCCAGAAACACGATCTCGACCATCTGCATGTCCACTCTTGCGGGCAAGCCGCCCATCTTGCCGCCCTCAGCCAACACCTTGGCGCCCCGCCCTACAGCCTCACCCTGCATGGCGACCTGCCGGTTTATGGCCCCAACCAACGAAGCAAAATGCGAAGCGCCGCCTTTGTTTCCGTTGTCACCCGCGCACTACAGCATCAAGTCAACCAACTCGTGGGTCTGCCACTCGAAAAACTTCCGATCATTCCCATGGGCGTTGATTTGTCGCATTTCACCCCTTTCGACACACAGCGCCGCACACCTCAGTCCTTCACTTTTCTCACCGTCGCCCGCTTGCAAGCCTGCAAAGGCCACCGCTATGCCCTTGAAGCAATCGCCAAACTCCCCAACGTTCATTACCGCATCGTCGGCCACGGCCCCGACCGCGCGGCACTCGAATCCCAAGCCCACGCACTAAAAATTGACGACCGCGTCGTCTTCACCGGTCCCTTGGACGAAAATGACGTTCTGAAAGAACTGCATCGCGCCGACGCCTTTTTACTACCCAGTGTCGGCTTGGGTGAAGCCGCTCCGGTTTCCGTCATGGAAGCCATGGCTTGCGGAAAACCCGTCATTGCCTCAATCATCGGCGGCACACCCGACATGATCGACCATGGCGTTGAAGGTCATCTCGTCAACCAAGGGGACATTCCAGAACTCACCAGCGCAATGCGACACCTCGCCACCCACCCTCAAAACCGACTAAGCATGGGCCACGCCGCACGTCAACGGGCCCTGAGTCAATTCGATCATCACGCCAATGCCGCATTGTTGCTCCATCAACTGGAAAGCTCCTCTGCGACCCAACCGACCCACCCCCTCCACGAACCTGTCGC
>JAZGFZ010000004.1:0-3644 GCA_036480015.1 Algisphaera sp.
TTGAGGAAACTTATCGGGAGAGTGTAAACCGAATCTTTACAAAGAGAGCAAGAATTGCCCGTAGAACCACGTTCATGCTTGTTTTTTGCGCATGGCTTGGGAGGGCGGTTGTGGTTTTTCGAATTGCTGAGGTGGCTTATGTTTATGAAGTGACTTGCAGCTTGGGTTCAATCAGCCAGCGGGTGCTGATTTTTTCGCGTGCTTCATCGGGGTAGGCGTTGCGAATGGCGGCGGCGATGAGGCCCATGAACAGGGGTTCGGGTTTGAGAGGGCGGCTGAGTAGCTCGGGGTGAAATTGGCCGCCGATGAAAAAGGGATGGGCCATGGTGGGGTGTTGCAGGGCACCGGGGGTGCCGGGTTGTGGAAGCTCGAGCATTTGCATGATGGGTTGCTTGGGGTGGCGTCCTGAGAAAACCAAGCCTGCGGTTTCGAGTTGTTCGATGTAACGGGGGTCGACTTCGAAGCGGTGGCGGAAGCGCTGCCGAATGGTTTGGGTGCTGGAGTCTTGGCCTGCGAGTTGGTCGGCGTACAGGGCGCTGGCGAGGGTGTTGGGTTTGATGAGAACGTCTTTGCCGCCCAAACGCATGTTGCCGCCCAAGCCTTCGATTTTCTTTTGCTCGGGCAGAATATCGATGACGGGGTATTGGGCTTTTTTGTCGAACTCGGTGGAGGCGGCGTCGGTGAGGCCCACCACGTGGCGGGCGAAATCGACGACGGCCATTTGAAAGCCCAGGCAAATTCCCAGATAGGGCAGGCCGGTTTCGCGGCAGTGGCGAATGCAGGCGATTTTGCTTTCGGTGCCACGGTGGCCAAAGCCGCCGGGCACGATGACACCGTGGAAGCCTGCCAAGGTGCGGGTGGCTTGTGAGGGGGCCATTTTGGTGGTGTCGATCCAGTCAAACTGCACATCAGCATTGAGATGGGCGGCGCAGTGTTCGACGGTTTTGTCGATGCTGGCGTAGGCATCGCGCAAGGCGGCGTATTTGCCGGTGAGGCCCAGGCGTATTTTGTATTTTCGTTTGGCGTTGATTTTGTTGACAAAGCCCGACCATTCGGCACGGGCGGCGTCTTCGCGTTTGGCGTCGAGTCGGCCGTGCAGGCCGAGCATGGTGAGGACACTGCGATCCATGCCCTCTTCGCGCAGAGATTCGGGAATGTTGTAAACGCTGTCACGGTCGTGCATGGAAAACACGCGGCTGGTGGGCACGTTGCTGAACATCGCGATTTTTTGTTTGGCGCCTTCTTCCACTGGGTTTTTGGCCCGGGCCGCGATGATGTGCGGTTGCACACCGGCTTCTAAAAGCTTTTTAAGCCCGAGCTGGGCCGCCTTGGTTTTTTGCTCGCCCAAAGCGGGGGGTTCGATGACATAGGTGAGTGCGACGTAACACACGCTGCCTTGGCCTTCTTCGAAGGCCAGTTGGCGTAGGGCTTCAATGTAAAAGGCGTTTTCGTAGTCGCCCACGGTGCCGCCCACTTCGATGAAAACGACATCGGCGTTTTGTTTGACCGCAAGGTCACGCAGCATGTATTTCACCTCGCCGGTGACGTGCGGGATCATTTGCACATCGCGGCCCAAGTAGCCGCCGGCGCGTTCTTTTTCGAGAACGTGCTTAAACACCTGTCCGCTGGTGACGTAGTTGCCTCGGCTTAGGTTTTGATCGAGCAGCCGCTCATAGGTGCCCAGGTCCATGTCGGTTTCGAGTCCGTCGTCGAGTACGAACACTTCACCGTGGCGGTAGGGGTTGAGGGTGCCGGAGTCGATGTTGAGGTAGCCCTCCATTTTGATGGGGGCGACGACCAAGCCTTTGTCTTTAAGTAGCTTGGCGAGCGACGAGGAGAAGATGCCCTTGCCAATGCCCGAGATGACCGTGCCAAACACCACCACATACTTGTGCCGTCCAGGCTCGTAGCCTTCCGGAATGGGGTTGAAAAACTCGGAGTCTTGGGTTTGGTGGCCGACTTCACTCAGGAGGTCTTGGGTGGAATCGGCGTCGGGTGTGGATGGGGTTTTAGCAGGGGGCATAGCCCACCGTAGCACGGCTCGACGGATCGGGCAACGTGAAGTGGACAGTGTTCAAAAAGCGTCGCGAGATGGGATTAGGGAAATTACTGAAGGGCTATGAAGTGTGGGCTGTCGGGGGATGTAAAAAAACGGCGACCTTAAAAAGGCCGCCGTTTGCGTGGGGTTTGTTTGTGTCAGGCGTGTATGCCTGATGATGGCCGTTGCGGCTTTAGAAGGTGAAGCGAACACCGACTTGGCCGATGTGGTCGGTGGCGCCAGCGGCGAAGTCACCGGTGTAGCGGGCATAGACCGACCAGCGATCGCTGGATTCGGGAGAAAAGTTCAAACTCAGGCCGAGGCGAAGTGAGTCGCGGCCGCGATCGGGGCCGTTGGAGCTGAAGGAGGTGGTGGGCAAGGCGGTGAAGTTGCTGGTGGTGGAGGCCGATTGATCGAGGAACTGGTGGGCCCAGCCCAAGCGGCCGGTGAGAAGGAGTTCTTTGTGGTTGTTGAGTTGGTGTCTTGCGGCGAGTTGAAAGCCGACGATGGATGACAGGTATTCGTCTTCGCTGTCGCCCACGGTGAGGTTAAGGGCGCCTGCTCCGGTTTCGCTGTAGCCGTCGCGTTCGACGAAGGCGGCTTCGACACCTGCGAAAGGAGAGAAAAGGGTGGTTTGGCCGGGCAGTAGGTCGCGGCCGATTTCAAGGCTTCCGAGAATGGCCATGCCTTCGGTGCTGGATTCGGCGGTGCCGGTGTTGGTTTGTCGGGTGTTTTCGATGTCTAGGAGGCCCACGGAGACGGTGCCGTTGAGGCTCCAGTCAGACTTGAATTGCTTGCCTGCGTAGAGGCCGAATTGGACGTTTTCGATGTCGCTTTCGTCGGGCAGGCCTTCAACATCCACGGAGGTTTCGGTGAAGCCTGCAAATAGGCCCACGATGGTGTGGCTGGACAAACGAGACTCGGCACCAAGGGTCATGCCAAAGGTTTCAGATTCGGAACCGACGGCGGTGTTGTCGGAGTCGATTTCACTTTTGCCGCCTGCGGCTTCGGCCCAGAGGGTGAAGTCGCCTTGCTCGTAGCGTGGTTGATCTTCTTCGAGCTCAGGGTCCATGGTGTAAGCGGCGGGATCGACGAAGTAATCGTCAAGCGACGTGGGGGCCGCAGCGAGGAATCGATCGACGGTGGGGGCGGCGTTGTGCATGCTGGTGGCCGACACGCGTCCTTGGGCAATGCTGGCCACTTGGGTGACGGCGGCTGCGGCACCTGCGCCCACGGCGTTGCTGACCACGCTGGTTTGTGATTCGAGGGCGTTGGCCACGGCGGGGTTAAAGGCGCCGTTAACGACCAAACTTGAGCCGTTCAAAACACCATTCATGATGTTGGTGACGGCGGCGGCGTCGGCGGGGGCCGCTGCGGGGTTGAAGTTGTCGAGGAAGGAGCCGATGGATGTGGCGTTGGATGTGCCCGCGGCAAGTCCGAAGGTGGGAATGACGGGGGTGAAGCTGACGGTGGCGAAGGATGCTTGGCCAGCGGTGGGGTCAATGGTGACGACCACATCCGATTCGATGAGGGCAGAGTTGTCGAAAAAGACGGAATTGCCGTTGTCGAAGTTGCCGAGGATGTTGTCGGCGGTGAGGAAGGTCAT
>JAZGFZ010000005.1:0-6586 GCA_036480015.1 Algisphaera sp.
AGCGGCGGCCCAGTCGCCTGCGCCCAAGTGAGGCCCCGACATGCGGCTGGCGGGGGTCCACGGCAGAAGATCGGGGGCTCGCAGCGGCATGGATCCGGCAAACACCATGACGCTGCCGCCCGCTTGGGCGTAGCGCTTCAAAATGTCTGAAACATGTTGGGCGGTGCCAAACCCCACATCGCCCACGCACACCAGTGCGGTGTCTTGCAGGGCGTTGTGGGTAAGGGCGGCGGGTGCCACGTGGGTAATGCGGTAGCGATCGCGTATGTCATTAAATGGCGCTAGGGCGCGGGTGATGTAATACCCGGCGCTGCCCGGCTGGTCGGGGTTGTGTTCACCCACAATGACCACGGGCCGACGATTCACGGGTCGGGCCACAAGAAATGCGAAGTTGTCGGCGGCCAAGGCATCGTCACTCACCAGATGAAACCGCACGCGGTGGGGTCCGGCTTGTGTGAAGCGATGGGTGAAGGTGACCTGCTGCGGGGTGTTGGGATTGCTTAGCACCCAGCGGGTGTCGATGACGGTGTCGTTGATTTCAAGCTCAACGCGAAGCCGCGCCGAGGCGGCGGTGGTTTGCAACTGCACGCTGAGCTCGCACGGCGGGCCCACTGGCGGCACGGCAGGGCGCACGGCGGGTTGTACCAAGCTGGCGTTGACCACCGGCGGCGGTGATGCGGTGTTTGTGGTGTTTTGTGCGGTGCGCAGGGTGAGGTTGATGTTGTCAGGTAGGCGAAGGTCTGACACATCGGCCCAGTTGCTTTGTTGGGCATCGGTGAGCACCACAATGTGGCGGCCTGCCCCCACCGGGGTTTCGGCAAGCAAGGCACCTGCTGCGGTGATGGCGCTTGCAAGATCGGCGCGGGGCGCTTGAGGCTTGGCATCGCGAAGGGCGGCGCTCAGCATGGCGGGGTTGCGGGTGAGTTGCTCCGCGGCAAGTTGGGGGGTGGCGCCTGCAAAAATAAGGTTGGCCGTGTCGCCCGCAGCGGCGGCGGCATCGAGTTCGCGCTGGGCTTGATCGCGCAGCAAGGCGGCCACGGTGGTGTTGCCTTGCCGCTGAGCGGTGGACGCGCTGATGTCCAGCACCACCACCACCGCGCCGGTGGCATTGTTGCCGGCGGCCATGGTGTTGGAGCCTGCGGGGTCGTTAAAACCTGTCCAAAGAGGCCGCGCAAAGGCCAGCACGGCAAGCACGATGGCGGCGCAGCGCAGGGCGAGTAAAAGCCATCGACGCATTTTCATGGGCGCCGCCGCGCTGGACCGCGCTGCTGCAAGAAGTTCCACACTGGGAAACACCACGCGCCGCTTGGCACGACGGTGCAGCAGGTGAGCGATCACCGGCAAAGCCGTCAGTGCGGTGCCTGCTAAGAGCGCGGTGTGGGTGAGAGAAATCATTTTGTAGGCGCTAGGCATGAGGCACTAGGCATGAGGGGGGACGCAAGCGTTTGGGGGTGGCCGTTTACGGTTTAAAGTTCCAAGACAAACACGAAGGCCCAAAGGCTCGAAGGCGCGAAGAAGAACGGGAGAAAATCGCTTTGGGTTTTAATGTCGGCCGACTCGTTTTTAGGTTGTTTTTGTTTTTCCTTGCCGTGTTTGCTTCCTTCGTGTCTTTGTGCCTTCGTGTTCTGTCTTGATGTTTTTGTTTGGCGTAAATGTTGGTTTCAAAGAGAGGCGTCAAAAAACAGTGAACGATAACAGCGTTGGGAGGGGGGTTAGTTTCGAGATCTTTGAAAGAGGTATTGGCGTAGGGCTTGGGCCACGGGGGTGGCGGTGGATAAAAGGGTGTGGTCGGCGCCGCGCTGGGTCAGGCTGCGGCGCCAGGTGTTGATGCGGCGTTGCATTTGCTTGGCGTAATCGGCTCGCACATCGTCAACTTGAACATGCAGGGTTTCGCCGGTTTCGCTGTCGACAAACAAGGTTTCAGAAAGATCAGGCAGTTCCAATTCGTCGGCGTGTAAGGTGTGAAACACCAGCACCTCGTGGCCTGCGTGATGGAGTTGGTCGATGGCTTTTAAGAGTGGGTCGGGCGAGTCGGCCAAGTCGCTAAAAACAACAAACACCCCGCGGCGGCGCGTGCGCTGCCCCAGCGCATGCAACGTGTCGGCAAGGCTGGCATGGCCTTGGGGTTTGATGTTCGAAAGGGTTTTTGCCAAGTGGTGCAGGTGGGGCCAAGTGGATGCAGGAGCAATGGACTGGTGAAGTCCATCGCGCGACACGGCCAAGCCTGCTTTGTCTTGCTGTTGAATCACCAGATAGGCCAGTGCCGAGGCGGCACGTGAGGCGTGGGCCCATTTGGACACTTGGGGTGCCGGGGCGTTGTCACCCAGCCAGCGTTTCAAACGGCTTGCGGGGCGTGGGTTGGATGCGCCAGAATCGATTCCGTCATACGCCATGGAGGCTGAGGCATCCACCACCAAATGCACATTGAGATCGGTTTGATGATCGAATTGCCGCACGACCATGCGGTCGCTTCGGCCAAACACCTTCCAGTCGATCGCGCTGGGCGCATCGCCGGGCGTGTAGGCCCGGTAGTCGCGAAACTCCACGGCCGACCCGCGCTGCGGCGACGCATGCTTGCCTGCGTAATGCCCCGACACCGACCGCCGCGGCGAGAACACAAGGTTCTGCAGTGGTGCAAGGTCGGCGGGGTTGAGCAATGAGGTCATGGGGCTTTGGGGTGCGAGGTTTAGTGCGAGGTTTAGGGCTTTGGGTGTGGGCCTTTGGCGTGGGGCATGAAGCTATGCCCTCAGCTCTAAAACCCATCGTTTGTTTAGCGAAGCGGCGTGTGGAGTTTGACTTCATCAAGCACGCGCTGCACCACATCGCCTGCGCTTATGTTGTCGCCAGCGGCGGCAAAGTTGGTGAGAATGCGGTGACGTAACACATGGGGCGCGGCGCGGCGCACATGATCGGTGGTGGCCGCAGGTTCACCGTCCATGAGCGCAAAGGCCTTGGCGGTGCGAATCAGGTGTTGTCCCGCTCGGGGGCCAGCACCCCAGGCCAAGTATTGCGTGGCCACTTGGGCGGCGGTGGCCGAGCCAGGGCGTGTGGCGCGGGCCAAGGCCACGGCATAGCTCACCACATGTTGGCTTGCAGGAATGCGCTGGGTCAAAGCCTGAAAGGCCTCTATTTGTGCTTGGCTTAAAACCGATTCCACGTTTTGATCGTGAGGCACGGTGGTTTGGGCCACAATTTGTTCTTCTTCTTCAACGCCGGGATAATCCAAGTGCAAGCTGAGCATGAAGCGATCGAGCTGGGCCTCGGGCAAGGGGTAAGTGCCTTCTTGCTCGATGGGGTTTTGTGTGGCCACCACGATGAAGGGCTTGGGCAAATCGTGACGCTTGCCCATGCTGGTTACTTGCCGCTCTTGCATGGCCTCGAGCAAGGCGGCTTGGGTTTTGGGCGGGGTGCGGTTGATTTCATCGGCCAGCACCAACTGGGCGAAAATAGGGCCCGGCACAAAACGCATGGTGCGTTTGCCATGGTCGTCTTCGTCTAAAAGCTCCATGCCAATAATGTCGGCGGGCATGAGATCGGGGGTGAACTGAATGCGTTGGAAGTCCCAGCCCAGTGCATCGGAAAGGGTTTTAACCAAAAGTGTTTTGGCCAAGCCAGGCACACCAATGAGCAGGGTGTGACCTTCGGCCAGCACAGCCGCCAACAACGCATCAACGATGTCGGTTTGGCCCACGATGACGCGGCCAATTTGTTCGCGCAATTGGCCAAAGGCTTGGGCGGCGTCGGCAAGAAGCTGAGGGTCGTTGTCGTCATTCATGGGCGGTTAGGCTCGGCATTGTTTGAAGGGGAGTTTGGTAATGCGTCTGAAGCATCTGGCAAAGGAGCGTCAAAAAGAGCGTCAAGGGTGGAACCATCGCCCAGTGGGCCATACATCAGTCCACCGCCGGGGGCCATGAGCACCGGCAGGCCGCCGACCAAATCGTTGTCGCGGGCGGTGCCCCACGCATTGACATTACGTTTTAAACGGGCCATGTGTTTGGGGTCGTTGCGCGCGGCAACCATGGCAGCCGGGTCGGCCAGTGTTTTGGCAAAGGCCAAGGCTTGGTCGGCTGTGCGGGGCCAACCTTCGCCAAAGGCCCAGTCGTCAAAGGTGTGCATTTGATCGGGCGCGACGTGGTGCAATGCCAACGCTGTGAGGGCCAAATCACAACTGTGGGCAAAGGCGTCCATGGGCAGTTCGTCTATGAACGAATTACAATCTGGGTTCAGCGGCACGGGCAAATACACGCGGGCAAGGTCGGTGCGGGCCGCGAGCAACCCATGCGCGTGGCGACAATGCGGGCAGGCGTAATCAAAAAATTCGACCAAAAGTTTTTTTGAATCCGGGTCGCCACTCACGCGTTCTTCGGCAAGGTTCACCGTAAGCCCGCCGTTAAGCAATGTGAGCACACGGCCAGCGCGTTGGCCTCCCGCACCGGCTTCGACAGGCGCGGCAGAAAGGGCAGGCGGGGCAGTCATGAGTTGCGTGGCCGCCAGCACCGCAGTGCCCAAAAAACCCAAGGCCATACCCGTCGCCGCCCGCTTGGGCGGGGTGTCGCGCAGCAACACCGCCGCCAGCGCAATGCCTGCGGTATGCGTTGCAAGGCAATATTTGCAAAGCGCGCCCACCGAAAGCACTTGAAGCCCTGTGAACCAACCCGCAGCGCCCAACATGGCGCCCGCCGCAGTGGCCAAGGCCAAGCCGCCAAGCTGTTTGCCACGCACCAGCATCACCAACACCATGGCATAAAGCCCCGTGGCCAATACCGCCGTGGGCAAGCCCACCACTTTTGACCAGCGACTGGTCAACACCTGCCCGCAACCCGCCGCATCGCCGCAACCTGCGGGGCGTCCATCACCCGTTAGTGCCACCGCCGCGAGATAGCCGCTAAGTAGCAGGGCCACCCCCGCCAAGGCGGCGGCCAGCTTCCAGCGGCCAAGGTGCTGTGGGTTGTGGGGTGTTGTGCGATGCGCGTCAGACATGCTTTATTTATAGCTGTTTGTGTGTGTGAAAGAAGGCGTTGTTGCCTACGTTTCGCAAGATTGGGGATTTGTCCGCCTATTTTGTTGCCCGTGAATCACCTCGTGAATCGCTTGGGCATCACCCTTGTTGTCGCACTGCGATAAAATCACGCCAGATATGTTCAGAGGTGTTTTGAATGCATTCATTAAACATCGCACACGCAACCCCAAGGTTTTCAACATGGCCGGTCATAGTAAATGGGCAAACATTCGTCACCGCAAAGGGCGCCAAGACGCCAAACGTTCTCGCGTGTGGTCCAAGTGCAGCCGTGCAATCATCGTGGCCGCCCGTGAAGGTGGCGGCGACCCCACCATGAATTTGGGCTTGCGCTACGCCGTTGAAGAGGCCAAAGCCGTCAACATGCCCAAAGACACCATTCAAAAAGCCATCGACAAAGGTTCGGGCGATGCCGAAGGCGTGACCTATGAAGAACTGCGCTATGAAGGCTATGGCCCCAATGGCGTGGCCATCATGCTGGATCTGTTAACCGACAATCGCAATCGCACCGCCGCCGAAATCCGTAAAATTTTCGACAAACACAACGGCAACTTGGGCGCCACAGGCTGTGTCAGCTACGACTTCACGCAAATAGGTGAAATCTTTTTGGCCAAAGAAAAAATCGAAGAAGACAAACTCATGGACCTGGCCCTCGAAGCCGGAGCCAGTGATATTCAAGACGAAGGCGAAGCCTGGCGCCTTGAAAGTGAACCCGCCGACTACGCCGGATTACGCGACGCACTCGAAGGCGCCGGGCTGGAACTTGATGCAGGTTCCATCATCATGAAGCCCGGCACCACCGTCACACTCACCGGCGACGACGCCCGCAAAATGATGAACTTTGTCGAAGCCCTAGAAGACCACGACGACGTCCAAAAATTGCACGCCAACTTTGAAATTTCCGACGAAGACATGGCCGCGTTGGCATAAAAAGCGGGCGAAAAGGCATCCATGATTCGAGAACACCTGTATTTCAAAGGCAACGTGCAAGGCGTGGGCTTTCGCCACACCACCTTGCAAGTGGCCAAGCAACACGACGTCGCCGGTTTTGTGAGAAACCTCCCTGACGGCCGCGTTGAACTTTTGGCCGAAGGCGAATCCATCGCCGTGCGCGATTTTGTCGACGCCGTGCAATCCGCCATGGCCGGCCGCATTGTCCACCTCGAAAGCACCCGAAGCGCCGCCACCGGCGAATTTGGCCAACCCAGCGCCCCCCACGCATTTCAGGTGGTGGTTTAGGGTGGGGGTGATGAGGTGATTAGGCGATTGTTAAGTCATCTAAAAACTCCGACGCCGGATCCACACCGCTTACCATGAGGCGGTCGCGAGCCCTTGTGCTGGCAACGTAAAGCAGATGCCGTTCAGTGTTATAGACCTCCTCAAGATCAGCGTCGTCGCCTACATTCGCAATCCGTTCTTGAAGTGGCAGCACTTCGTCGTCACAGGCGATGACAGCCACGGCTCGAAACTCCAGTCCTTTTGCCAGATGCATCGTCAGTATTGAGACGCACCCGTCCTTTGTCTCCACTTCAACATCTAACTCAACAGATTTTAGTCCGGCGGCTTCCA
>JAZGFZ010000006.1:0-9476 GCA_036480015.1 Algisphaera sp.
TCAAGCACGCCACCACGTTGGGCGGCAACTGCCTGTCGATGGCCGTCACCGCCAAAATTTTTGAAGTCATCGACCGTGACAACTTGTGCGAGCACGCAACAACATTGGGCGAACACGCCAAAGCCCGCATCAACCAATGGGCCAACAGCCCCGTGCTCGAAGTCCGCGGCCACGGCTTATTTTTAGGCCTCTCGCTCAATGCCAAAATCAACGCGTCCGACGTTGTTCGGCAAGCCCTTGACGCGGGCCTCATGATCAACGCCACCCAAGGCAATGTGTTGCGTCTGGCCCCGCCTCTCACCATCACCCAAACCGAACTTGACGAAGGCTTGGACCAACTAGAATCGATTCTGGCGTCATGAATCACCCCGCCCTGCCCCATTCATCTCGGCCCGCCAAGCCTTTTCACCCAACGATTGCCATCGCCGCCACGATTGCGGCACTGCTAATCACAATCGGCTGCCAAACCACCGCACCTTCGCCTGTCGGCAAAATTCGCACCCTGCCACATGATCCCACGCCGCCGCAGGTTGACTCCAAAAACAACTCCCCGCACCGTGCGGTGCGCTGTGTCATGCGCATCGCCACACTGCCACTCAATCGCCCATTGACTAACGCATGGGCGCACGTCGATCAAAAAGCCGTTCCTTCATTAAGTCAATCCATATGGAATGCCAATGGCCTGCGTGTGGGCGTACTCAACACCGCCAACGCCGAGGCCTTTGGAAAAGCAATGGGCCCACCCACCCACATCAAAGACCAAACACTGGTTGCCCTCAACCGCCCCAGCGTGTTGCTTGAATCACAAACGCTACGTGCCACCTTTTTTGCCGACCTCACACGCCCCGCCCAAGCCGAACACATTGAAACCTTTCGCCGTGGCCAAGCCCGACTGCTCACCACGATGACCCCCACCGGCCCCGCCTCCGCCACCATTCGCATCATCCCCCAACACCATCTGCCACGCGCCACCCTGCTGGCCCGAGGCCCTCTCGAAAAAATGCTCGATGGCCGCATCTTCGATGAATTAACCCTTCCCGTGAACATCGGCCCCGGCCAAGCCTTGGTCGTGGGTTATGCCCTTGCTCCGCAATTCGACACCCCACCCCAAGAAGACAAAGACGACCGCAAAGACGACCCCAAAGACGACCCCAAAAACGAAGAAGAAAACGACAAAGAAGCCACAGCCACAGCCGCTACAGCAGCAAAAGCAGACGAAGGCAAAACCGCCAGCCTCCCCGACACACCTCTCCCCAAAGACGACACCCCGCCACCTTCCCTCGACATCGACTTAGACGCTCTTCCCCTAGACCTAGGCCGCGCCCTGATGACCCTGGGCAAAAATCCCGACGAGCTCCAGCGCCTGTTTGTGATCAGCGTGGTTGACACCCGTTAACGCAGCCTTCTCGACACAAAGGTCTACTGCACCGTCAAGCCTTAATCTTGGGGTTAAGCCTTCTGGGCAAACGGCGCGGGCACCGCCCGCGGTAGGCTGAATCCGCAAGCGAACTCAACGCGTTACCCTAAAATTTAGGCTTGACGCTGCCCTATGCCTTTCGCCCCAACGCCAACGAATCTGTCACCCCTAAATTCTCATAAATCTTTCGCGTCGCATTGCTCTGATTCAACGTGTAAAAATGGAGCCCATCCACGCCCATGTCCAGCAACTGGCGGCACTGCTCTGTCGCCCAATGCACCCCCACCTTGGCCACCGCCGACTCATCACCCTGGCAACGGGCAATCGATCGCAACAAAGCCGCCGGGTAACGAGCCCCCGCCGCCAACTCCGCCATGCGTTTCATTCCCTTGGCCGACGTGATGGGCATAATGCCCGCCACGATCGGAATGCGAATGCCCGCCAACTCACATCGCTCACGAAAATCAACAAAGTCGTGGTTGTCAAAAAACAACTGTGTGCAAATGTAATCCGCTCCCGCATCCACCTTGGCCTTTAGGTAATCCATTTCCAACAACCGGTTGGGTGTGGACGGATGCCCCTCGGGAAAGCCCGCCACACCAATGCCAAAGCCACGCGAATCGGCATGACCGTGTCGCTCGCAAAATTTCTTTACAAAACCAATCAAATCAGCGGCATACCGACACGCATCCTGACCGCGATCCCAATCCGCCCGATCACGTGGCACATCACCCGCCAACGCCAATAAATTGTCCACCCCCGCCTTGCTCCACCCTTCCAGCACCGCGCTTAAATCTGCTTCGTCATGACACACACACGTCAAGTGCGGAATGGTCGTCAACTGCGTTTCACGCTGAATGCGCAGCACCAAATCATCGGTCAAATCACGCGTCGAACCACCCGCTCCATAAGTCACATCCACAAACGACGGCTTCAACGCCTGCAACTCACAAATGTTTTTGAACAGCGCCTCAGACGACGCTTCTGTTTTCGGTGGAAAAAACTCAAACGAGAACGTCGTGTCGTGCTGCTTAAAAATGTCCGAAATGTGCATGGGGCTTCCTTTAAAGAATCCGTTAATCCGGATGGACGGATGGTCTGCCGCATGATACCCGCCCTGCCCCACAGGATCAAGAAAGCCCCTCTTCACATCAAATCGCGTCCTCCCAATGCCCGACTTTCCTATACTGCCGCCATGTCTCGTCGAATCTCCCCCGCATTCACACTCATCGAACTTCTTGTGGTCATCAGCATCATCGCGTTGCTGATCGGCTTGCTTCTGCCCGTCTTGGGCAGCGCCCGCGATGCCGCCCGCACCATGGTCTGCCTTTCCAACCTCAGACAACAAGGCGTTGCTTACGCCACCTATGCCGCAGACAACGACGACTATGTTTCCCCCAAAGGCGCCACCATCGCCGTCGGCCTACCGGGCTCCCCCCCGTGGGCCAAAGGCTATCTCTCCGACACCAAACTTCTCGGCCAATACAGCGGCAACGGCTCTTTGGGCAACCTTGCTTACCACGGCCTCATTTCCACCGATTCAACCCAAAGCGCATGGGTTTGCCCCAGCGCCAACATCAACGACAACCCCACCCTCGCTCCAGAAGTCAAATCTCGCTACGGCCCCATGATTGAACAAGCGTTCGTCATGCTTGGCGAAAGCGCCTCCGTCACCACCGACTGGGCCAAGCTCTGGCGACTGTCAGACCTCGTCGCCCCTTCATCAATGCTGTTTAACGCCGACAGTTCCTCCGATGGCTGGTTTCCCAGCACCCACTACAACAACGCCATCCATGCAGGCCCCGGAGGCTGGCCCTCCGAATTCCACGCCATCACCGACAATGACGCCGTGGCCATTGGCCAATACACCATGAAATTTGTGCCGACCTATTTCAACAACCGCCGCTTACGCCACGACAAAAACACTCTCACCAACTTTAATTTTGGCGACGGCCACGCAGTCACCCTCAACGACCCCAAAGCCGACGCCACGCACGGCACGATTTCAATTTTCATCAACAACAAGCCCTAAAACAAGCCTCAAAGCAGGCCATAAACGAATGGCCCAATGGCCCCGCAAACCTTCACCACCGACCTCATCATTCCCGCCTACAACGAAGCAGAAAATCTACCTGCTCTCGCCGCCGCCTTGGCTCCTCTGCAAACCTCAAAAACCATTCGCCGTGTGATCTTGGTCAACAACGGTTCCACCGACACCACCGCCCAACTGGCCCGCGAGGCAGGCTTTGACGTGGTCGATGAACCACAACGCGGCTATGGCAACGCGTGCTTGGCCGGGCTTGCCTTTGCCGCCAACAACCCGCCCAGCGCTATTGGTTTTTTTGACGCCGACTTGGCCGACGATCCCAACCAACTGCCCACACTCATCAAACCCCTCGCCAACGACACCGCCGACTTGGTGCTGGGCCAGCGCCGCGCCTTGGCTCAAAAGGGCGCTTTAGAACCCCACCAAGCCTTCGGCAATTGGCTGGCCTGCACCCTGCTTCGCATGAGCACCGGCCACCGCTACCGCGACTTGGGCCCCATGCGTGTGATTCATTGGCAGCACCTGCAAACCCTCAACATGGTCGACCGCACATGGGGCTGGACGGTCGAAATGCAATACAAAGCCGCCCGCCAAGGCCTGCGCATTCAACAAATCGATGTGCCCTACCGCAAACGCCACGCAGGCAAAAGCAAAATCAGCGGATCGCTCATCGGCAGCGCCCGCGCAGGCATCAAAATCATTGCCGTGCTTACAAAATTATGGTGGAAACGCGATTGAAAGACACGGGGTTTCTTTGATGGCCCCTTGCTCTACCCCACCCGTTTACGCCGCGTCTTTCGCCAGCAATTCCGCAATGGGCATCAGTTCATGCCCGCCCGCTTGCGCATCGGCCCAATGGGTAATCTCCATCTGGCCGGGTTCCCACACCAACGAGACCACACGTCCCAAATGCGTTCCAGGAAAATAAATGCGTCCGCTCTCAAAGTCTCGCAACTCAACACCGGCCAAATGAAGCTCATCCACCAAACCCCCTAGGCGGTCCATGGTGGTTTCATACTCGCGCTTCGTCAGGTCATACAACGACCCTTCATCGAGATACTCCATCTCGTGCCGAAACTCCAACACCTGCTCGTACAACTCAACAATGTCCACCGCCACCCGCGACACATAAGGCAGCGACGATTGAGCTTCTGCCAATGAAAAGAACTTCATGCCCTCTTCGAAAGTGGCAATGTTGGACGAAGGCACATTGGATGGGCATGCATCAGACATGGGCGGCAGGGCCTCTCAAAAACGGGGTCTTGGCAAAACGCCTAGCGAACTTACTTGGCGAACACCCTGCCCATCGGACGCCCTCGCGACACAGGCTTAGCGAACGAAACCCTCTTTTTTCACCCTCACCCCACAAAAAACATCCCCCGCCCCTCACACACCCCAGTGAACCGCGTGGCGACCAATAAACCCACCCCCGCAAAGCCGCCGAAGCCCTTCCAAAACTTCACTCATCATTTCCATCGCCCCAGCCCGCCTCCTATCTGCCGCAAACACCCCAATCAATATCGGGCGTCCCCAAAGATTCGCACGCAACGCAAACGTTCACGTAACCGTTCACAGGTTTTAGAAGGATGCCTGTGGATAAGGCGAAGGAAATTGAACCGCCAAGGAGGCGAGTGAGGTAGCCAAGGAAGGCAAAAAGAAAATTTAAAACATCTTTTAGCCTTGGTGTGCGCGCGAAAAACCAGTCAAGGCGATTGAGAAACGCCCTTCAAAAAGCGTCTCACTCTCCTGTCTTCCTTGGCGTTCTTGGCTCCCTTGGCGGTTCATGTTTCGTTTTCTGTTGTTTGGGTGAGAATCTAGCGTGCAGGGATAGGAAGGGCTCAAAACCCGTGAACGGTACACGTTCACCGTGTCGCGAAGACGTGTCGCAAAGATATGAAATTCAGGGCCAACACATTCAGACTGCCCGCGAATTCACCCCCGCAGCAAGCAAAGCCCACGCCGCTTGCCCAACTGTTTTCTTAAGACACTCAACCCTAGAATTAAGGCTTAACGGCGCATTAGCCCTTACTCGTCCGCATATTCCCACACCGTCACGTCAAGCCGCTGAGCCCCCCATTTCAGCGCAATTTCATGCGTTGGGTACAAAAGATCAAGACGACTGCCCTTGATCCGCCCGCCACGATCCAACACAGGCACCGGCTTGCCACCGTGGTAACCCGGAATACTAATAATGGTTCCAAAGGGAAGAAGTTTGGTGTCTGCCGCCACCAACTTCATGCCATTGGTCCACACGCTGTAGCCCGAAGCCGTCACCCCATCAGCCCACTTGCCACATGAACGCGCATCAGGACTGTACGCCGTGGTCAACATTCGCAGGGTTTTCACCGCCCGCAAGGGACGACCATCAAACGTGGGTGCATCTGCCGCGATCATCGGCGCTGTCGCCAACGACAATGCCACCTCGGTGCCCAAATCCGGGCCTGCGTCTTGGGTGGCCGCCACCAAAGCCTCTTCTATTTGAACCATTTCCGCTGCCGTGGGCGGAGGAATAAACGAAGGCGCCGGGCGCGAAGGAGCCACATCCACGGTGTTCACCACAGGCACCAGCGACATCAACTCCATGCTCTCCCCGCCGCCCCGCAAGCCATGCACCATGGCATTCACAATCACGCCCGCCACCACCACCGCCACACAGCCAATCACGCTGGCCAATATCCACGCATGACGCCGGGTGCGACGCACCGCCTCAAGCGGGCCCCGCGTTTGCTCCGCGGCACTCGCCTGAGCATCCATTGATTTACCGTTGGCCTGATCAAAAGTCATCTTCGCTGCATCCTTTCAGCACGAAACAAACAAGTCTCAAAAATAAGCCACAAGACAAACAAGGTCTCGTCTGACAGGCTCTCCCAAAGCGGCCTCATGCCACTTTGTCTGCCCTATTTTCGGACTCCGAAGCCCCATGATACCCGGGCCACACACCTCGCGTCATTTTCGATCGACTTTTTTTAAAGTTTTCCACACCCATCAACCGAAAGCAGAATTCGTCGGCAGTCTCACAGCGGGCCCCTCAACCAACAAACCCAACTTGCACGCCAAGCAAATCTCACAGATAACGCCTGCCCGCGCACGTTTCTGCGTACCCTCTACCCCACGACACTTACCCCCTACCCCTCAATCACCCCGGAGACTCCGCCTTGGAAACCACCCTTATTTTTCTTAAACCCGACGCCATCCAACGCGGCCTCATCGCCCCCATTCTTGCCCGCTTTGAATCCAAAGGCCTCACCTTCGTGGGCATGAAGCTCATGAACGTGCCGCGTGCCACCGCCGAGCAACACTACGCTGAACACGCAGGCAAACCCTTCTACGACGGCCTGCTCGACTTTGTCACCAGCTCACCCGTTTTGGTGCTCGCCATTCGCGGCGTCAACGCCATCGCCGTGTGCCGCAACCTCATCGGTGCCACCAACGGCCAAAAGGCTGCCCCAGGCACCATTCGCGGCGACTACGGCATGTCCGGCGGCAACAACCTCGTACACGGCAGCGACTCCCCCGAAAGCGCCGAGCGAGAACTCAAACTTTGGTTTGGCGATGGTGTCTGCAACATTGAAAAAACCCTAAATCAATGGATTTACGCCCCTTCCGACCTCTAAGCCACCCCCATGGCGGTTAGAGCCTCCTAAAACAGCGGCAACAGCATTTCTTCTCTGCACTCGGGGGGCTTTCCCCCCGAGCTTTGCCGCGTATAATCAGATTTCCCGGGCTGGCAACACCAGCCTCTTTTTTTGCCCCTTCCCAGCTGCCTCATCGGCCCCTTAAAAGAGCCCCCATGGCCAAAACCACCACCGCCGGCACCCCGCAAAACGCAAAAAACAACGACACCCCCCCCTCGCTCACAGGCGACCGCCGCCGCAGCTGGAAAGACGTGCGAGACCCCAGCGAGCAACCCCGCGCCGAGGTTCCCGACGGTCTTTGGCTGCGCTGCCCCTCCTGCGCCGCCATGTGCTATCGCAAGCAAGTTGAAGACAACCTACACGTGTGCCCCGAGTGCGAATACCACCACCGCGTTGGTGCCGACATTCGCATTCAACAAATGGTCGACCCCGGCAGCTTTGAACCCCTTTGGGAAGACCTTTCCCCCAAAGACTCCCTCAAATTTGTCGACCGCATCTCCTACAAAGAGCGGTACGAAAAAGCCCAAAAACACACCGGCCACCGCGACGCCTTGGTTGCCGGAAAAGCCTTCATCAAAGGTCGCGGCGTCGTCATCGCCGTCATGAACACCGACTTCATGATGGCCAGCATGGGCAGCGTCGTGGGTGAAAAAATAACCCGCGGCATCGAGCTGGCCACCGACCTCGACCGCCCCATGATCATTGTGTGCGCCGGCGGCGGCGCCCGCATGCAAGAAGCCACCTTGGCCGTCAGCCAAATGATCAAAACCAGCGCCGCACTCGCACGCCACGACGACGCCGGCGGCCTCTACATCTCCGTCCTCACCGACCCCACCACCGGCGGCACCGCCGCCAGCTTCGCCATGCTCGGCGACGTTATTCTCGCCGAACAACACGCCCTCATCGGCTTCACCGGCGCCCGCGTCATCGCCAACACCGTGCGACAAGAACTGCCCGAAGGCTTCCAAACCTCCGAGTTCCTTTTAGAAAAAGGCTTCGTCGACTGCGTGCTTCACCGCAAAGACCTGCGAAGCGAAATCAGCCGACTCATCGACTACGCCGGGAAGTAAAGCTGGGGAAATGAAGGGGCTGAGGGGCGAAGTGAAAAGGCAAAGCAGATTCTGAAATAGGGATGTTGCCTCAGGACTGTTCCTAAGCAAAAACGAACCCGTCTCATTATCGGACCCTCGCGTCTCTTCCGAACTCCACGAGGCCAACCACCGATAGCCCCTGCATGAGTCTCCTCCGTTTTTTCCGGCGGTTGGCACCGCCGTGGAGGCGGGCGCCCATTACGCGTCTAAATGCGTGTCTAAGTGCGTGTCTAAGCATCACCGCCATAATCGGGCATGCCCCAAACGCCTTGGGCGCCGACGATCTTCACGCCTTCGCCTCGGCCCATTACAACATCCACACCGATCTTTCACGCCGCCAAACCGTTCCCTTTGGCCGACACATGGACCTTCTGTTCGGTCAATACGAGCGAAGGTTTCGCCAATTCGGCGAAACCGGCCCCAATCCCTTCCCCCTGTATCTACTCAGCAACGAGCCGCGCTATCACCGCTTCATGCGCAGCGCAGGCATCGCCGCCGAAAACTCAGGCGGCATGTTTTTTGTTCTGCCCAAACGCCACGGCTTGGCCACTTGGACCCACGGCCGTAGCCGCTCGCAAACCCGCCGCATTCTCCAACACGAAGGCTTCCACCAATTCGCCTTTGAACACTTCGGCCAACGCTTGCCCGCATGGATGAACGAAGGACTCGCGCAATACTTTGAAGACGCCGTGCTGCTAGACCGAGGCTTTGAACTGGGCCTAGCCGATCCCGACCGCATCGAAAGGGTTCGCCAGTCCATCACCAATGGC
Source organism: Algisphaera sp. (assembly GCA_036480015.1). Classification (GTDB taxonomy): domain Bacteria; phylum Planctomycetota; class Phycisphaerae; order Phycisphaerales; family Phycisphaeraceae; genus Algisphaera. The sequence goes on from JAZGFZ010000006.1 coordinate 8,961, forward strand.
AGCGCCCTCCCACTCGCATCACTCATGAAGCTGGCCAGCAAAGACTGGCACCACACCCTCACCACCAACGACTCCCGAGCAGGCTTGCTTTACGCCCAGTCGTGGTCCTTGGTTTACTTTTTGATTCATGGCAACCACGGCATGTATCAAGTTTCGTTCGAGAACTACCTACGCTATTTGGGCGAAGGAATCGACGCCGACAACGCCTTTCGACGAGCCTTTGGCACCAACGCCGTGCCCGCCATCGAAAACCACTGGCGCCGCTGGGCCCGCACCCAACTGCCCGACGCCGTCACCGTCGCCGCCGCCCGCATGACCTTTTTAGGCGAAGCACTGGCCTACAAAAGCTCGCGCAAAGAAAAACAGCCCAAAAACCTCAAACAACTGCAAGCCGACTTACAACAACGCGGCTTTGCCATCACCCGCACCGTTCATGAACTTGACCTTGAATTGAGAGCCGACCAACCCGAGCTCTACACCTACACCCGCCCCGGCGGCGAAGTGTCAAAATTCCTC
>JAZGFZ010000007.1:0-33321 GCA_036480015.1 Algisphaera sp.
CGCTCACCGAGGGCATGACATAAAGGTCGGCCATGCGGAAAATGCGGTCGACGTCTTCGCCGCGTAAAAAGCCGGTGAACACCACACGGTCGGCAATGCCCATGGCCTTGGCGGCTTGCACCAACTCGGCAGACTGATCGCCTGTGCCCGCCACCACAAAGCGAACATCGGTGAATTGCTCGAGCACACGGCGGGCGGCGGCAAGAAAATACTCGGGGCCTTTTTGCACGGTGACGCGGCCTAAAAACAGCACGATTTTTTCGCCCGCATCGAGGTGGGCAGGCAAAGACTGCGGATTGGCAGACTGCGGCGCGGGCTGAGGCGATGCAGAGTCAAAAAGCTCAATGCCGTTGTAAACCACCGTCACCCGGCCATCGGGCAGGCCATGATGATGGGCCAATTTGTCGGCGGTGCGATGCGACACCGCGATCACCGCATTGGCCACACGCAGCCCCGCACGTTCAACAGCGTCAATACGCGAATCGCCCGCGTGTAAGCCGCCGGCCCTGTCCGATTCAAGCGAATGCACATGCGCCACCCACGGTCGCCCGCTGGCCCGGGCCACGGCTGCGGCCGCAGGAAACGTCAGCCAATCGTGGGCGTGAATGACATCAAACTCGAGCCCGGCGGCCAGTTCAACACAACGGTGGGCGTAATCGAGCGCCGCAGCGGGCAAATCCCCGGCATATGGATTGGGCGAACTGTCTTGAGATTCAGTAGTAAACTCCGCGGCAGGTTCGCCAGCAAGTTGGGAAGGCGCGTCCTTCGGCAGCACAACAGGCGTGGGAAGCGGCGACTCCAGCGGGTTGTTCAACCACGCGTCAAGCCCGTCGGGCGGTGGCGCGGGGGGCAAGCCATTGTCCGGGTAAGGATGCTGAAATGCGGCAGACACCGCATGCAGTGTGACGCCGGGCATTTCCGAAACAGCAAGCCCTTGAGTTGCCCATTCGGCAAGCTCCACTGGCGGCGTTTTGGCGACAGAAGAGACGGCATCAGAGTCACGCGCCTCGTTGGCCGCAAGCAAGCGCAAGTGATCGGGCAAGTGATCTGCGGTGGTCGGACGCGTGGGCAATACAAATGTCACGTCAACCGACATCGCCGCAAGGGCCCGTGTGAGGCCTAAGCAGGCCGTGCCCACGCCACCAGAAATATGGGGCGGAAATTCCCAGCCAAGCATGAGGACACGCATGATGATTTACCAAAAAGGGAGTGGAACACGGGTCGGTCAAAATCCAATACAGGGGCCAGGCAAAACCCAAATAGAGGTTCAGTCGTCTTCGCCGGGCGTCATGTCGCCCAACTCACGAAAGCAGGCTTCATAAGCCAACAGCGTTTGTTGCACGGCGTCGGTTTCATTTGCAGGAACAGGCGAGCGAAAAACAAACACTTTGTCGTCGTTGCGAAAGTGCTCCACCTTCAAACGCGTGTCATAGCCCAAGTCAATCAATTCTTCTTCAAGCAGGTCTTCAAAATCATCGCCTTGATGAAGCACGTCGGCCTCGACCGACTCACTTAACCACCGGTCGGCAATGTAAAGCCCCACCCACACGCACGCCACACCTGCATGTGTTTCGGCAGGCCCCACCTGATACCACGCTTCTTCTTCAACCGCCGCAGCATCGCAGCGAAGGATTCCATCAATGGATTTAACCGTTTTGAACACGCCCGCGTTCTCTGCTGCGGCCTGCCAATGATCTATTTGTTCTTGCGTGACTGCTTCCATACGGTGCAAGATAACAGCGCCAGCTTCTGTTCTTTTCAAGAAAAGTCAATTCAAGTTAATTCAAGCGAATGAAGTCGCGATCAAGATGCCGCGCCCTCACTTTGGCGCAGCATTTCAAACAGTAAAACCCCCGCCGCAACCGAGGCGTTAAGCGAATCGACCACGCCGTGGGTCACCGTGGGAATGGTGATCGCCACATCGGCCGCATCACGCCACATCGCCCCCAAGCCTGCATGCTCGGGCCCCACCACCACCGCCAAAGGCGCCGTGGCGCGGGCCACCATGTTCGCATCAAAACACGACGTTCCGCCCTCGGCCAAGGCCGCCGCAACGCGTATGTCTTGATTATGCAGCCAAGCCACCGCCTCATCATCGGTTTCAACTTCGACCACGGGCATTTGAAAAACCGCCCCCGTGCTGTTGCGAATGGCATTGGGGTTAAAAACATCCACGGCAGCCCCCACCGCCAACACCCCATCACACCCCGCCGCGGCGGCAGATCGCACCATAGCCCCCAAATTGCCCGGTTTTTCGGTGCCCACCGCCACCAACAGTCGGCCGCGATCAAGTTGAAGCGTATCGAGCGTGTGCTTGGGAGCCTCAAAAACGCCCAAGATGCCCTCAGGATCACGGTGATAGGCCACTTTTCGAAAAACCGCCTCTGAGGCGTGGATTTCTGAAACATGCGGCGGCGCCCAGTCAAAAAAGCGGCTTTCAACTTGATTTTCGCCACCCCAATCGGCCGTTTCTTCGGCGGGCGATCCATTTGATTGCCATAAACCGTGGCAATACCACAGCTCAAGCGGAACAAGCCCCGCGTCTCGGGCACGGCCCACCTCTCGGGCGCCTTCGGCAATCAAAACGCCTTCAGAGCGTCGTATACGCGATTTTCGAAGCCGTACCAGCCGTTTGGCCCGTGCGTTTGAAAGACTTTGGATTTCCATGGGGGGCGTCATTGCAATGAGTTTATGCGGTATTCCACCCGAAAACTGATCTTTAAGCACGGCGATGCCGCTTATATGATTTAAATTTGTCGAATCCAAGAAAAATATTGATGAACGTTGTTTTAAATACCGTTTGCCCGTGCTACACTCTCCAAAGATCATTGTTCACAAGCAAATAGGTTGACCGGCGTTCAGTATCGGTTATAACTTTGTAATGTTGGACTTATCGGCTCCCTGGGTTTTGTCCAGGAGGAGGGGTCGTTTTCAGTCATGAAAGTTGTTTTCATGGCTGTTTAAGGAAAAAGAGAAAGCAGCGCTTCGGCGCTGAAGATTCATTTGTTTCCTTAGCCCCTTTCCACCCACGGTGCCACCGTGTTGCGTAATCGGCTTTTTTTGGGTCGCCGGTCGCAACTTAACGTTGAGCTTGCCCCTGCCATGATGAACACCACCGCCTTCCGCCTGTCTGTCTTTCTTGCTGCTGCCACGCTCACCACGGCGTGGTCGGGCACTTCTTTGCACGCAGCCCCCTCACACACGCTTTACGCTCCGGGTGCCACGGTGGACGACGCGGTTGAGGCGGCTCTAAATCCTGACAATCAAGCCGTGAATGCGGTGAAAGACGGAATTGGCGCGGCTCAAAATGCTGGCGATCAGGCTAGCCAAGCGACTCAAAACGTCATTGCTGACGTTGATGCCGCCTACAGCGGTGATCTTGACGCGACAGACGCGACAGATGCGACAAAAGCTCTTGACGCAACAGACGCTCTTGACGCAACAGGCGATCTTGACACGGCAGACGCAACAGACGCGGAGAACTCACTTGTTCATGAAGATGGCCTACTTGGCGTTGGAGGTCCCCAAACCCAAGCTCAGACGCCACTCACCCGAACCACAACAACAGCCCTCGAGTCTGATGGCGACGCCTACCCTGTTCGCAACATTCAGTTTGTTTACGCCAACCAACACCCCGGCTTGCCCACCAACTCTGAGCTGCAACAAGTGATGGTGCAGTTGCTACCGACCCCCAGCGGCTATGTGGCCCCACGCCCCGGCGCAGCCAACCAAACCCTGCGATTGGCTGATTTGCCTCACACCGGCATTGACACCATGCACGCCAGTGCCGCCAATGAAGTGGCCTCTGCGGTGGTTCGCGATTTTCAAAGCCGCGGCCTCATGGGCGTGTTTGTGGGACCCGACCCCACGCAAATTCAAGCCCGATTCACACCCGACGGCGGCGCAGTGTGGGGCGACGACCTTCGCTCCAATGACACCCTTCGCATGGTGGTTCGCTCTTCGGTGGTGAGCCAAGTTCGCACCGTGGCCCAAGGCGACCGTGATCTTGACGGCCCGGCGATCAACAACCCTGCCCACACACGTATTCGTCGAAACAGCCCATTGCGAGACGGCGACTTGGCCGATCGCCAAGCCTTGGATGACTATATTTTTGACCTGAATCGCCACCCCGGCCGCACCGTTGCGGCCGAGGTGTTCCCCGGCGAAAACCCTGCCCGTGGCGATGCGGGATTGGGCTACATCGTGAGTGAGGCCAAGCCTTGGACCGCGTTCTTTAACTTGTCCAACACCGGCACCCGCGAAACCAACGAATGGCGCGAGCGTTTTGGTTTGCTGCACACCCAACTCACAGGCAACGACGACATTTTAAGCTTGGAATACGTGACTGCGGGCTTTGAAGACTCCCACGCATTCTTTGCCAGTTACGAACGCCCTTTTGAAGACAATGACCGAGTTCACGGGCGTGTCTACGGCAGCTACCAAGATTATGAAGCCTCCGACGTGGGCTTTGCAGGAGCCGATTTTGAAGGCGACTCTTGGATGGGCGGCGCCGAGCTCATCTGGAACTTCAAACAACGCGGCCCCGCGTTCTTTGACCTTGTTGCAGGAGCCCGATACGAAAACGTTCATGTCAACAACCGCTTTGCGGGCATTGAAGAAACAGAACCCTTCCTGATTCCTTACATCGGCGTGGCTTACGAACGGGCCACCCAAGTGTCCACCACCACCGCCTACGTGGGCATTGAAACCAACCTTGATGGCGTCATTGGCACCGACAGCCCTGACCTTGATGGCTTGGGCCGCTTGCACACCGATGCAGGCTGGATCAAGCTGCCTTTCTCGCTGACCCACTCGTTCTACTTAGAGCCTTTGTTCAACCGAGCCGACTGGTTAGACATCAGCACCAAGGGTTCGACACTCGCCCACGAAATGTATTTGTCCGTTCGTGGTCAATGGACCCCCTCAGACCGGCTTAACCCGCAAAGCCAGCAAGTTGCAGGCGGGCTTTACACCGTTCGCGGCTACGACGAAGCCATCACCGCAGGCGACACCGTGGTCATCGCGACCGCCGAATACCGCTTGCATATTCCCAAGCTCAGCTCGCCCCGAGCCGGTGAACAACGACAAGTCGATCAATTCTTGGGCAAGCCCTTCCGCCGTTTCCCCCAGCAACCCTACGGTTCCGCCGACTGGGACTTGATCCCCAAGGCTTTCATCGACTTCGGCCGCACGGTCAACAACGATCGTGAGTTTTTCGAAAGCGATGAAACCTTACTGGGTGCAGGTCTGGGAATTGACTTCATCTACAAACGAAACCTGAACTTCCGAGCAGATTGGGGCACCGCCCTGAAAGACGCTGCAGGAACCACCTCAGGCTCACACCAATACCATTTCAGCTTTACCTTCCTTTACTAATCGCACTGAGATCAAATTTTAGATACCCAAGTTTGAGGCCAAGCCTTAAACTAAATGTCACTGATGCCTTCTCGCCAGCTTGGAGACCCAAGAAATGCTCGTTCCAACCCACGCCCCCCAAACCCGCCGCCAACATCCCGTTCGACGCACAAAAATCAAGGCTTCATTGGCCTTGAGCGCCGTCGCGATTGCAACATTGCTTGCCGCAAGTCAGTTGAACCCAGCCTCCGCCGCGCCACGCGGCGGAAGGGTGACTGCAGGCGAAGCAACCATTTCGTCTTCCGGCAACCAAACGGTTATTAACACCACCGGACAGCGCACCATTATTGATTACGACAGCTTCAACCTGACCGCTCAAGAATCGGTGACGTTTAATCAACCCAATGCCAACGCTGCGGTACTTAACCGCATTCGTTCTTCGGGCCAAACACATATCAATGGCACGCTGCTCAGCAATGGGCAGATCTACATTGTGAACCCCGCAGGCGTGACCTTCGGCCGCGATGCCGTGGTGAATGTAGGCCGTTTGGTGGCCGCCGCAGGCACCGTCACCAACAACGATTTTTTAGCAGGCATCGATCATTTTTCCATTGACAATGCAGGCCAAGTCTTCAACTACTCCAATGCCGTCACAGGCAACAAAGGCGTGGTGTTTGTGGGCCAAGTGGTTGCCAACTATGGCACCCTCAAATCCAACGGTGGCACCACCGCCATGGTTGTGGGCAAAGACATTCTGCTTAGCGAAGGCCCCGACGGACAGATTTTCGCCCGTATCAAAGGGTTTAATGACGGCGGCAAACGAACGCATTACAGCAATGTGAAAAACGCAGGACTGATTGAAAATCCCAATGGCGATGTGCTCATTGGAGCAGGTGACCTCTTTGGTCTTTCGGTGCTTCGTGAAGGCATGATTAACACCCGCCACATCACGCTCGACACAGGCTCTGCCCCCTTGCGGCTTTCAGAACCCAGCTCGCAATTTGCCACCATTTCAAGCAACGCCTCCATCACCATCAACACGGCCAAACTGGATTATTACTGCGACGCTGCCCCCAACGGACGCATTTCGCTCAACGCTCCAGGTCGGTTCACCAACCTGTGCTCCGATGGCGACGCCAATTGCGGCCCTGCTTTTGTAAACGGCCAACCGTTCCCTTTGGTTCCGGTGACGCCGATCAATCCTGTGGCGCCTGTGGTCCCCATAAACCCCAACCCCTTGAACCTGACCAGCACATTTGTCGATCGTTACGCCCGCCAGCTTCCCATGGACGCATTGGCATTAAGTGGCTTTAATCGCATGACCGCTGATTCGGCCCAACGTCAAGCATTGGCTGATTATTTTGGCATTGAAACCAAAGGCTTCGAAGATCAACCCTTGCGGGACACCTTCGCCGCATCCACGGTGATTAACGACCTGTCTGCCGACCCCACAGACATGCGTATCAGCAGCGACCGACTGTCTTATGGCGCCACACAAAACGCATTGAGTGCTTATGACGACGTGTTTGGCACAGGTGCCGTGGCAGGTGCCGGACTTGGACTCGGAGCATTGGCCACCCAAGGATCAGAAAGCTCCGCCGGTTCCAACTCAGGCAATGTCGATGTCAACGGCATGGGTATTGACGAAATGGCCGCCAACGGTATGGGTGTTAACGGCATGGGTGCCAACGGCGTGCAATCCGCCGACTACACCGACTCTCTTCGAGATCAAATTCAAGACCCTCGTTTTCAAGAAGCAGCCGACCGGTACAGAGCCGACCAAGGCGTGATGGATATTGAGCCCAACGCATTTGCGACTTGGCTTGAACAAGAAGACCCTGAAACCTTTGACGCACTAACACAAGGCGCGACACTGGCTGCGGGAGGTTCTGCGGGTGCCGCAAGCATGGCTTCTGGCGAAGACGCGCAGCCTACCCAACACGGCCAAACCCTTGACCAAACACAAGCGGTTCGCGATCGCCTTCAAGAAGCAGCCGATCGATACATGGCCGATCAAGAGGTCACCGACATTGATCCTGATGCATTTGCAGCATGGTTGGAGACAGAAGACCGCGAAACCCTTGACGCATTGACTGGCATTGACGACTTGGTGAACAACACCATGCCCAACTTGGGGCTGGGTGCCTCTGAACTCGATAATTTCAAACAGTGGACCTATGGCAAAATCGCCCCACGCGGCGTGAATCTCCGAACACTTGACGAATTGGTGACCGCATCCGGTCGCCGCATCTAAGTGCACCGTTAAGCTAAGCCTCTTGGGCAAACGATGCGGGAAACCGCCCACGGCGGGCTGGATCGCGCAAGCAAGCTCAACGTGTTTTGAATACAAGAAAAGACCGCTGGCTCTATGGCCAGCGGTCTTTTCTTTTTAGGTTCAAACATACAAAACCAAAACAAATACGTCTTTGCCGCCGCTCAAATCAACGGGCCATCGACAGATATTGCTCCAGCCAAAGCCCCAATTCAGAAACAACAGGAGCTGAGTCAACTGTCGCCAAAACTTCATAGGTGGGGCTGGCTTCAGGCGCCATGGCCACTTTCGAAAACATCATCCAACCCAGTTCATCGCCCACGCCAAAGCTGGGCTGGGCAGAGGCAACCCGTGTGGCCACCATGGGACTTAAATCGAAATTGCTCGTTTGCATGCTGGTATTGGACGTGCAGCCGGTTACAGTGATGGCGATTCCGGCCAAAAACAAAAAGGCCAACGTTGGGCGAATGAGGTTCATCAGATCGGTCTCCGAGAGAGGAAAAAGTAGACAAGGCAAGAGCGTCAACAATCAATGAGATCTGGCCAAGGCCAGTGATCCGCAAATGCGTTTTTGCGGCACGCACGACATCGGTTTGAAACGTCTGTGACTTTTGGAGCTCTTGTTCCGTTCGTGCGGCGAAGTCCAATAACGCGACGCGTCCTTGGCTTAAAAAACGACAACGTCCGTTAACACTTCTGGAATGCGGAACTAAGGCCTAAAAGCAGCCCGAGAACACCCGTATTGATTCTCGTACGACAAGTCTGACGCGTCTTGATTCCCCCCCCTCTCAAATCCCTTCTTCCTTTGACCGATTAAACGCACTGAAAGCCACGTTTTATGTGAACGTCCAAGAAAGATGAACCAGGAATGGATGAAGAAACACTAAAATCCGACGCTGCCAAGCCCTCTTCCGAAACGTTTAACCACGATGACGATAGCAATGTGCGCTGGCTCGAACCCGAAGCCCCGGTGATTCCCGAACGTTTACAACGTGAGTTGGAACGCGACCGCCCCAAGCCCAAGAAGGCTCCTCCTATTCGTCGGCCTGGGAAACGTCCCGCTTGGCACAAACCCGCAATCATCGCGGGTGCCTTTTTCATCTTGCTCGCAACGTGGTTTTTTTGGCCTGCCTCACATTTCGATGAAAAAGCCAAGGAACAATGGTCGCAGCTCTGCCACGATTATGAATCGTGGTACATGCCTTTCGTCAGCCGATTGACAGACCAAGACCAAATCACGCTGCGCGAATTGGGTCTTATCGACGCCCAGGCCAATATCGGAATTCATAATTTCAATCCGCGCTATATCGCCGGCCAACCCAGTGCCAGCTATATGGATTTGGCCGCCAACCCACCTCGATCGGTGCGGTCTGCCCAAGGTGTGGCCAAAACGCAAGCCGCCGCAGCAAGTATTGGCCGATTGATTCGCTCCTTTGAACGATGGCCCGTTCAAGCCAACCTCACCAAGCATCTGACCATCATCGAAAAACACGGCTGGACCCAAGCCGCCGATCACCTTCGCGGCATTTTGGTCGAGGCTCCTCCCAAAGGACGTGCGCCGCTCGCGCCGTCGCTGTATTCCATGATCGCCATTGAAGTGAATACCTCAATTGTCGCCCGTTCTGCCGAGGCTCTGGATGCCGATTTGGCCGCAATTAAAGAGATTAACGACCCGGTACTGGAAGCGTTTCGCTTGGCGGTGGAAGCGGTTACAGAAGATCAATTGCCACAAGGCGAAACAGCCATCGCGCACCTCGATCATTTAGGGCAAGCACTGCAACCTCTTTTTGCCTTTGGTGAACGGTTTCGCCAAGTCGTCCAAAGTCCCGAATGGCCGACCCTTGACTACAAAGCATTTCGCGAAACCGGACAGGCTTACGTCTTAATGGATGACCCTGCATTCAACTCCCATGAAGTGTTTCGACAATGGCTCAGTGAAGCCCGAAGCTATTTTGAAATGAGTCATGATTGGCGAGTGTCTTGGGCCAAAGGCATTCAACAGCGTCTAGATATGCTTGCTCAGCGAGCAGACAGTCTTGACGAGACTTCGCGTGTCGACTCTGCCCGTATTTTGCGAAAACGAATAAGCTCAATTGAGCAGAGTGTTCGTGCGATTTGCGAGCCTGTTCTAACCGCACAAAAAAACGAACAGTTTGTATTAAAACGCTATTCTATCGAGCGTGACATTGCGGATTTGGCTTCGGCCTCCGCTTCACTGACCGCCCGCGAAGCGGCCGATGAAGCGGTTAACGCCATCCTTGACGAGCAGCCTTTGGCCGACGAGCCTTATCGCTCCGACGTAATTGACACGCGATGGCGGGCAGAATTACGTGTTTTAGGCAATCGCTTTCGTCAAACGAACGACCGTGATGCGATGCAGCGCGATGTCAAAATCCTCCGCACGCGTCTCTTTGCGTTGGTCGATCCAAACAACCCCCGATCTTTTCCGCCTGTGCCCGCACTGGGAGCGGTGGACGCCCCGCATCGTTCACCTGCGGTAAGCACGTTGCGATTGGCCCTGATTGATCACTGCCGACAACAACGTAAAGATTCTTTTACACGATTGCTACGCGACCGCTTGCCTGTGGATGCCAAGCGATGGGCCCAACTGCGAACACATTATGTCAGCACCTTGGATGAAGCCCAAACGCTTTCAGATCTCGCCCATGACAGCGATCGCATGTTCCGCGAAGCCCGCTTGCCCGATGACCCCGAATTGCGTCGCGAAGGGCAAACACTGGCCAGCCGCTTGGGAGAACCAGACGGCCCTCTTCTTAAAGAGCCCACGGTCTCCAGTGCGGCCCATCCCGTTTTAAACCGTGCCCGCTCTGTTGTTACGGCCCACCAAGGTGCCGCCCTGTCGCCTGATGCCAATGATCCGCTCATGGTGCTCGCCGCTTGGGCAGGACAATCCACGGCCACCCAGCTCAATTCTGAAACGCTTCGTTTCGAGGACAACCTGACTCGGTTCCACAAACTAAACGACGTCTTACGCGTCGCCCATGACATAGACGACCCAAGACAAAAAGCGGTTTGGATCCAGCGATTAAATAACGCCCGCCGCAAAGCGTGGCCTTCTTTGGCATACACCGCCCGCAGCCCCGAACAGGTCGACACAACATTGGCGTGGGCCGCTCAATTGGATATTGAACCCAGCGCCATGCCCGCCGAAATGCGGTTTAACGCAGGCATCGATGCACTGCGTCGTGTGGCGGCGATCGATGGATCCGACACGGCATCTCAACACGATGCAGCCCTGCTCCGGCAAGCTCGCCTGTTTGCCCGCAATGGCAGCGCCCACCGTGAAGACCCCACCCTTGCCCCATGGCTGGCGAAGCTGGCGGCACTTACCACAAGCGAAGGTGCAGGCAGTTCATTTGCTGCCGTGGGCCCCAGTCAAATGGGCTGGGAACTCACAACTTTGGGCGATGATGGCCGTGCCACCTTCACCAAGAACGGATCGCAAATCACCTTCGCCCGTGTTCAAACCCAAAACGGCCCTTGCTATCTTGCCGAAAGCGAGCTGGCGGTGGGCATCGCCCTAGATGCAGCCCGCCATGCCGCAACAGGCTCTGATCTCGCCGTGCTCTTGTCTGCCGCAGCGGGAATCGATTCGCGTAAAGGACCTCGGGCATGGGTGTATCACGCTCAAGCAGGACTCACTCCGTTGGTGCCCAATCCAGGGTCTTGGCGTGTGGGTGAGTCTAAAGGTTCTGCGGGCCCCGGCCCCACAGCAGATGCCCCCATGAATTACGTGTCTGCCGAATCTGCCGCATATCTCGCGGGTCTTCTGGGCTGCCGCTTGCCCACTATTAATGAATGGCAGTCTGCCAACACACAATGGCCCGCATCCGCTGTTCAGCCTAATTTACGTGACGCCATTTGGGCCCAGCATGCTGTTCAAGTGGCGGCCCAAATCAAAGCCAGAAAAAGCAACTTGGCTTGGGCCGACAGTGACCGACTTTTGACCGAAGCAGGCGGCGCCCAATCTGCCGACAACCATTACGCCATGAATGACGGCGTGGTTTGGCTACGCTCTGTCACTGAAGAGGGGCCCTCTAATTTACGCGGCAATGTGGCCGAGTTGGTCACCCGCGAGCCCATCGATCCCGCCCCGATGCTTGACGAACGCATTGGCAACATTCAAGCCCGACTCACCGCTTTTCGACGTGCACACAAAAACAGCTTCGCCGTGCTTGGCGGTTCTGCCCTGTCAGCCCCCGGTGAACCTGTCGATCAACCTCAAACCTACAACGTTTTCACCGGAAGTCGCGGCTTTGCAGATGTGGGATTACGGCTTGCGTTTTCAGCCCCCGATTTTTCACCTGCCCAGCAAATTCGAATTTTGCTCAAAGAGGCGCCACTATTGCTCGTTCCGTCATCGAATAGTCAAGACTAAGCCCTGGGGCTGAGTCTTTTGGGCAAACCCATGTGGGTTCCGCCCGCGAGGGACAGGGCTCATAAGCGTGTTCAACGCATTCTTTTAAAATCCAACTTTGGTCAGATCTAGCGAAGTTGTCATGCGGTCGGCTGATATACTCACCGCCCGTGGTTAACCTCCCCCCCCCGACTCCCTCGCGTAACACCCTCGACCAGATCAAGTGCATTCTGCGCCGCGATCTCAAACTGGGTGACAATTTTGAAATCGCCGACGACATGCCGCTGGGTGGTGATGACTTGGATCTCGATTCGCTGGACTTCCTGATGGTGGTCACCAGCATCGAGAAACAAATGGGCTACAAAATCCCCAACCAAGACATTGGCCCCGACATTTTCACCAGTGTCGATCGGCTGGCGGGCTACCTTGAACCGCATGTGAAAACAGGCTTGTGAGCACCACGCCCCCCCTGTCTTCTCACACCGACACCGACGCCGACACCCAATGGCTTGACCAACTTCCTCACGGTCCGGGCTTTCGTTTTGTGGATGCCATTCTTGAAATAGAACCCGGGGTTTGCGGCATTGGCCGTTGGTCACCCACGGGCGCTGAGCCTTTTTTTGCGGGCCACTTTCCGGGCAACCCCATTGTGCCCGGCGTGTTGATTGGCGAGGCGTTGGCTCAAATGGCCGGCATCGTGGGGCTTGGACGCCCCGGCGATGAGGCCGCCCCACAAGGCGCTCTGGCCCAAATCGATCTTCGTTTGCGTGCTGCGGTGGCCCCGCCTGCAGACATCACACTGCATGTAAAACTCACCCGTCACTTGGGTGCATTGGCCCAATTTGATGTCCATGCTGAAAATAACGGCAATCGCGTGGCCCGCGGAAGCCTCACCCTTGCGGCCCAAGCACCCGCCGCACCGGCCCCCCGCCAATGAAATGCACTCGCTTATCGCTCTTGTCGCGACAGATGGTTTTGGCTGTCACTGCGGCGATGACAAACGTCACCGCGCCAACCTTGGCAGCGCCCGCCATCACCACGCCCCACATTGGTGAAATCGTCAACGGCTGGACCGCACTGGAACAAGTGATTCTCGCCCATCCGGCACCTGATACTTACCGTGCCCGCTTTACGCAACATAAAACATCACCGCTTTTACGCGACCCCATGGTGTCTGAAGGTGTGGTGCAAATGAGCGGCGGCCTTGCTCGCTGGGACACCCAACCGCCCCACGCCACGGTCATGCTGCTAGGAAACGATGAACTACAGCTCTATTATCCCGACCAAGAAACACTCGAAATCTACCCCCTAAGCGATTCGCAGACCGCCGATGCACCGCCCCAAGGCCTCGCCGCCATGGCCACCTCCCCCGTGCCCGATCTCCCCGTGCTTCGCGAACATTTCGAACTAACGCATTGGGGCTGGATAAAAGGCAATGAGCAAATCACCCTCACCTTTATCCCGCGCGACGCCTCCATGCGTGAAGCGATCGAAACTGTCGGTGTGATCGTGGATGCAAAACGCGGCGTGCTTCACCAATTCACCCTCACCGACCTTGATGGCGAGGTGACCCAACTCACGTTTCACGATATTGAACTCGACCCCGATCTCGACGCGAAGTCGCTGGAACTCACGGTTCCTACAAACACCCACATCATTCGCCCCCTTGATGCCGTGAGTGCACCGTGAACACGGCTGCTGAAGAAACACCTTCGATGCCCACCGTGTCAAGCCGCGACGAATCGGCCTTGCGTCTTCTCTTTTGGCTCACCCGTCATGCCCCGTTTATTCCCCGTTTGATCAAACCCGCGGGGCTGGGCGTGGCGTGGATGGCTTCGCATGCCCTACGCCATGGGCCGCTTTTGAATGCCGCTCGTATTTTGGGTTCTCACGCCACCCTTCAAGAGCGCACGACCCTCGCCCGCGCCACGGTGGCCAGCTTCTATGATTTTGTCTGCGAAGTGGGGGCGCACCAACACTGCGATCTCACGCAACTTGCGACCCAAGTGGATGTCACCCAAGGGGCCGACACCTACCACACGGCCCGCAAATCCAAAACCGGAGCGGTGCTGGTCACCGCGCATTACGGCAATTTTGAAGTGGGCCTTGCCGAAATTCGCAAGATCGAAGAACACGTTCATGTGGTTTTTCGTCGCGATCGCATGGGCCAGTTTGAAGACGCCCGCGCCACACTTCATAAAAACCTTGGCATTCATGAAACCCCCATCGACGACGGCTTGGCCAGTTGGCTGGCTTTACGCGACGCACTCGCCGCCGATGGGGTGGTCATGCTGCAAGGAGACCGCGCCGAAGCGGGCCAAAAAAGCACCCTTGCCCCTTTTTTTGATGCCCACCTGCGCGTTCCCATTGGCCCTGCCAAGCTCGCACTCATGGCGGGAGCCCCCTTGATTCCCGTGTTTGCCATGCGATCTCAATCGGGCAGGGTCAACATTGTTTTGGCCGATCCAATTTCGGTGCCCGATGCCAGCGCCGTGGAGTCCGCCACACATGCCGTGGTTCGGGCCCTTGAACAGCAGGTTCGCCAGCACCCTGCGCAGTGGCATGTCATGGTGCCCGCCTGTGTTGAGGATCAACCCCACACACCCTGCTAACCTTGTGGGTTCTGTGCCCCATCCTCATCCCCCTATTGTGATTACCGGCGCTGGCTTGGTCACCCCCTTGGGGGTTGGCCGCGAGGCCACATGGGCCGCTGTTTGCACCAACCGCGTGGGGCTAGGCCCTTACACCGCCATCGAAGACCCCGCCCAAGCCGACCGGGGCGGCGGTGAAATTCCGCGCGATGCAAGAATTGATCCCGCCCAACCGCGCGAAGCGGCGCATCTGCGTTTCGCCCTTAATGAAGCCCTTGAGCACGCGGGGCTTAACCCCACGGGGCAAAACTGGCCCATCCAGCCGCATCGCGCGGGACTCATGTTGGGCACCACCCTGCACGGCATGACTGCCGCAGGCCAAATGGTTCGACAAAACAGCGCCCAACCCCTGCGTGAGTTTCTTGCCCCGGCGGTCATCGCTCGCGCTGCCAGCCATTTGCCTTGCCACGGCTTTTCAGCCACCACTTGCTCGGCTTGCTCGTCGGGCTTGGGCAGCATGCTGTTGGCCATGACCCTGTTGCAATCAGGCGAGCTTGATTTGGTGATTGCAGGTGGCTACGACCCCATCAGCGAATACGCCTACGCGGGTTTTAACAGTCTGCGATTGGTTGACGAGCGGCCGCCACGCCCTTTTGCCCGCGATCGCGCCGGCATGAAAGTAAGCGAAGGCTATGCCGTGGTCATTCTTGAACGTGCGGCCAGCGCCGCGGCCCGCAACGCCGCCCCTTTGGCATGGTTGGCTGGCGGTGGAGAATCGGCCGATGCGCACCACCTCACCCAGCCCAAGCCCGATGGCGCAGGTGCGGCCCACGCCATGCAAGCCGCACTCAACCAATCCGGCTTAAGCGCAAACCAAATCAATCTTGTTGTGGCCCACGCCACCGGCACCCCTGACAACGACGCCGCCGAAGTGTCTGCGTTGCAGTCCACCTTTGGCCCCGCCCTTGCTTCTATTCCCACCGTGGGACTCAAAAGCCGTTTGGGTCACACCTTGGGCGCTGCGGGCGCCACCGAATTGGTTCTTGCCACCCTTGCACTGCGTGATGACATGCGGCCCACCACCGCACAAACCACCACGGCCGACCACGACTTCAAAAACTTTTGTTTGTCTGAGGGCGATGCCGCCCCTGCCCCACTCAACGCCGCGCTAAGCACATCGCTGGGCTTTGGCGGCGCCAACACCTCGGTGGTAACGCGCACACCGCCCGCCCATGGCTTTGCGCCTTGCACCACCAAGCCCAACGAACCCAACGACGTTTTCATCACCGGCATTGGCCTCATCACCCCCGACGCCATCGGCCGCGAGGCCTTTGCCACCCACTTGGCTTCAGGCCAGCCCGCCACTTGCGGCCCCATTGCACAAGACCTTGTGCTTGCACAACTGCTCAATGCTCGACGCGCTCGCCGTTTAAGCAACTACGTTAAAAACACGCTAGCCGCAGCACGATTGGCCTTGGACGATGCGGGCGTGGCCCACGATGACTGGGCCGCCTTTGGCCAAAACACCGCGGGTTTGCTGGGCACCACCCACGGCTCCACCCAATACAGCTACGCCTACTACCGAGGCATTGTTGACGACGGCTTGCAAACCGCCAACCCCATGCAATTTGCTGAGGGAGTCCCCAATGCCGGAGCAGCCCACCTCAGCATGACCCTTAAGCTCACCGGCGCATGCCAAACGTTTATTGGGTCGCGCACCAGCGGCTTGGACGCCTTGCGACTTGCCGCCTTACGCATTGCCCAAGGCGAATGGCAACGTGCTATTGTTTGCGCGGGAGAAGAGCACGACCCTTTGGTCGAACGCTGCCTTGCCGAGTTGGGCTTGCCCATGACCACCGCAGGCGGAGCCGTCACCTTGGTGCTTGAATCCGCCCATGCTGCTGGCGAACGTGGCGCCACGCCCCTTGCCCGCATCATGGGCGGAACCCAAGTCAATGCCTCGGGCAACGCGTCGCGCCACACCTCGCTTCTAACCGACCTCATCACCAACAACACCGCCGGCAACACGTGGCTTTGCCCCTTGGGCGGGGCAACCAACCCCACTTGGCTAAGCCGACTCGAAGCCATTGCCCTCCGCCGTGCCCAGCTCGCCAACACACCCACTACAAACGTTTTTCCCGCAGGCATTGCCGAATGCTTCAGCGCCACGCCCCTGCTGACGGTGGCCGCTGCGATCAACGCACTCAAGCCGGGCGACAGCCACTCGGTTCTTGCGGGCGACGCCCACGGTTTACATACGATGATCCAACTTTGCTCGCCTTAACACGCTTCGATGGTATTTTCGCCAAGAAGCCTCTTTTAACGCGCCCAAGGCATTTAAGAGGCGACGTTTTCTGGCCCTCCAAAGAGCCCTCGCAAAGATTCCGTAAACTCTGTTCTTCGCGTTGCAGCTTTATTCCAGCGCCCTAGAAAGCACCCCTTGAACGCCACCATCACCTCCAGCATTCCCATTCGTCGGCCCTGCCCAGCTCCCGGCGTGCCCGCTTGGGCCGATGCATGGATCGCGGAATCAAGTGACCCGTTGGCCACCACCACCGCCGACTTTGCCACAGGCGTGGCCGCCACCGCTCGACACGGCTTGCGCTATTCTGGCGTCACCGCCCGCATCGATCACGCCCGCCAGCGCAATGACCTTGATCTTCAACATGCTGTGGTTCGAGCTTACGAACTCATTCGCGAAGCGCTCACACATGCCCCCGACGGACCACGAACCCCTTTGCGATTTTGGAATTTCGTACCCGGCATTGTGAATGAAACCGGTGGCGACCTCGACCGCTACATGGTTTTTAACGCAGGTCGTTTTGCGGCCTTTGCCGATTGGTTTCGCGACACCTCCGAAACCACATTCAACCGCAGCGCCTTTAACCAGCGCATTCCCACCGCCACAGGGGTGGGCCATGCGGGCGACGATCTCATTGTTCATGTGCTTGCCGCCGCCGTGCCGGGGAAACCCATTGAGAATCCACGCCAACGCGCCGCGTACCGCTACTCTGCACGTTATGGCCCCCTGCCGCCTTGCTTTGCCCGCGCCACGCTTGTGCCGGGCGTCAACCAGGCCCCACGTCACCTTTTAATAGGTGGAACCGCCAGCGTGTGCGGCGAAACCTCTGTTTTTAACGGTGACCTTAAATCCCAAACCGCCGAAACCTTCCGCAATCTTGAAGCCCTTATTCGTGCGGCAGGCGGCAAGGGTTTGGAATCGCTCATCAGCCTTCGGGCCTATCACACCCACCTCCACCACCGCGACGCCCTTCAAGACGCAGTCGATAAACACGCTGCTTTTTTTGATGCTCCCATTGAATGGATTCATGCCCCCTTGTGCCGACGCGACCTTGATATTGAAATTGAAGGCGTCGCTTCGATTTAAGACACGGCTTGTTTAGACACGTTGGCTTTTTGCGAGACGGTCCAAATGCACCATGATGTTCTTGTTTTAGGGGGCGGCCCTGCGGGCGCGACGGCAGCGCTACAACTGGCTCGCGCGGGACGATCGGTGGCGATTCTTGAAAAAACAGCTTTCCCCCGGGAGCATGTGGGCGAATCGCTTATCCCCGCCGACACCGATATTTTCCGGCGGCTTGGGCTTCACGACGAAATCGCCAAATTGCCGCATGTGCGCAAAGATGGCGCCGAGTTTCGCACAGGAGATGGCGCATTTGGCAACCGCTTAAAATTTTCTGAGGGGCTCAACCCCCAAGGCGCTGCCACCGTGTCTTTTAATATCGAGCGTGCCCCGCTCGACGAAGTCATGCTTCGCGCAGCGGTTCGTGCGGGCGCCACACTGTTTGAAAATGCAGCGGTTCGATCCATCGACCGCCTAGAAGACGGGCACGTCCAAGTTACCACTGCGGAAGGCCTGTTTTTCGGGCAATACCTCATCGACGCCACAGGCCAAGCCAGTGTCGTGGGGCGGCATCTCAAACAGCGGCGCCATTTTGACCACGCGGCCTTTAAGAAAATCTCCTACTTCGGTCATTTTGAAAAGGTCGATCGCCAAAACGCCTTGGGTGAAGATGAAATCTCCATCATCATTTGCGATGAAGGTTGGTTTTGGATGATTCCCATCGACGAAAAACGTGTCAGCATTGGCATGGTTCTCGAATCTGCCGCAGCCAAACAAATCAAAGTGCCCTCACACCAAATGCTCGCTTGGGGCATTGCCCGCTGCCCTTTGATTGCCGATCGCACTCAAAACGCGATTTTTCCCGAGAAAAACAATGTCGCGAGCGACTTTTCATACACCTGCGCCCCCTATGCAGGCCCGGGCCATTTCCTTGTGGGCGACGCCGCCACCTTTCTCGATCCCATTTTTTCCACGGGACTTTTCTTGGGCATGGAAAGCGCGATAAAAGCCGCCGATCACATCCACTGCATTCTTGACAACACCTGCGAACCTGCGAAAGCCCGCGCTCAATACGAACGCTTTTTCAACTCCACCGCAAAGCCTTTTTACAAGCTCATCACCGCGTATTACACCCCCGCCTTTCGCGACCTGTTTCTCGAAGGCTCGGGGCCACTCAACATGCACCGCGCCGCCATCACCCTTTTGGGCGGGCACGTGCTTCCTAAAATTCCCTTTGGGGTTCGCTGGCGCATGGCGGCCTTTCACGCATGCGTCGCCATTCAACGCAAGATTCCTCTGGTCAAACGCAAACCCGGGCACTCACTTTTAAGGGCAGCACCCAACCCCACGTCCCGCTCGCCCCACACTTCTCAGACCCCATGATTGGATCGGACCGCACGCCGTTAAACTGTTCCAGTCATGCCCGCTTCGATTTTCGCCCAACTCGACCATCACGCCTCGGTCACCCCCAACGCACCTGCCGTGTGGGCGGTGGGCGAACACCTGCCCACTGACGCGCCGCCTGCCCTGACGTATGCCCAGCTTCATGAGCAAACCTGCGCCGCAACGGCCTGGGTTCACGCTCACTGCGCCCCCCATGCCGTGATTGCTTTAATCACCACCAACCGGCCCATTGCCGTGCCTGTTTTTCTGGGCGTTCTTCGTGCAGGACGCACGCTTTTCCCGCTTGATGCAGCGCTCACCGAACCTGAGATTGATGCGGTCATCGAACGCGCGGGCATTGCCCATGTTGTCACCGACAACCCCACCGCCGCTCGTCTTGCCCGCAGCGCAATCACCTTCGACGACGTGCTTGCCCATTGCCCCGTGCCAGCCCATGAAGACCAAAGCCCCGCCGCGTGGCTTTGGCTTCAAAGTTCGGGCACCACCGGCGGGCCTAAAATCGTTCGTCGCAACGGCCCAAGTCTTCATGCCGTTGCACGCAATATCGCCCACGCCATAAGCCTAACCCCGCAAGACCGTGTCGTGGCCGCCGTACCGATGTCTCATAGCTATGGCCTCGAAAACGCCCTGCTCGCCCCGCTTTATGCCGGAGCCAGCATTCTTCATCACATCACCGATGACCTCACACAAACCGTCGCGCAAAACGGGGTGCAAAAACAGCCCAATGGCCCACGCGGCTTTAACCCCGCCATTGCCCTGGGGCGTGGCGCCACCGTGTTGCCGGGCGTCCCCGCCTTGTTTGAAATGATTTTAGGCGGCCCCACGGGCTGCGGCAGCTTGCGATTGGCTTATTCGGCGGGTGCCCCCTTGCCCGTCGAAATCGCCAACGCCCTTGAAGCCCGCGATGGCCTCACGCTTGGTGTGCTTTATGGCGCCACTGAAATTGGCTCAATTACATTTAGCACCCACCGCTCCACCCACGGAGCCGTGGGCCAACCCATGAAAGGTGTCGACATACGCATCGTCGACCCCGAACACCCCGCCTGTTTGCAACCCGACAACACCCCCGGCCATGTCATGGTTCGGGCCCCTTCGATGTTTGCAGGCTATCTTCACGCCAACGCCGAAATAACCCCCGGCGGTTACTTTCCCACGGGCGACTTGGGGCGAATCGACCCCGCCACAGGCGAGCTTGTTCTCACCGGGCGACTCAAGCTGCTCATCGATATCGGTGGTCGCAAAGTCAATCCACTTGAAGTCGAAACAGCCATTGCCCATCACCCTGATATTGCAGAATGCGTCGTGCTGCCCGACCCCGTCAGCCCCACCATCAATCGCGTGAGGGCGCTGATCACCGCAGCCTCAGGCCGCCATGCCCCCGACGCCCGGAGCCTGCGCCTGTTTCTTAAACCGCATCTTGCCGCCCATAAATTGCCGCGATCAGTGGAGGTCCGGGCATCCTTTCCCAAAAGTGCCACCGGAAAAATTCTCCGGCAACAACTCCACCAAACAGACGCTTAAAACATGAACAACACCCGTTTTCATTCTGAGCACAAACCATGGCTTGGCCTTGTCGCAGGCGTTTGCATGCTTGCCTTTTGCCTTGCGGGCTGCCACACCCCGGCACTTCTGGTCACGCTTCCCGCCATTCGCTACGCAAATGACGCCGAAGCCTTGGATCATCTAACGCAACGCCAAAACCAAATTCAAACCCTTCAAGCCCAAGCCACCCTTCGCCTGACACCACCCCAAGGCAAAACGCAAACTTTAGACGCTCAACTTGTTCACATAACCCCGCATCACACACGCCTTCGCGCCAGCAAACTCAATCACAACGTGTTTGATCTCACCGTCACCCCCGAGGCCGCCTTTGTTGCCGTAAGCAAACGTGTCACCCGCGAATCACCCGATGCTCAAGCGGGCCTGCTTCATCTTGCGCGGGCACTGCCCTTTCTTATTCAAGGCCCCCCTTACACCCAGGCCCGCGTGGTTCGGGGCGCCCCCAATCAACTTAACCTTGCTTGGGACAACCGCGTCACCGCCACCCTCGATTCAGCCACGCTCACACCCCTTGTGTTCAAGCTAATCGACGACCAAGGCCAAACCATCATCCTCACCCCCACATACACCCTTTATCAAAACATTCCGTGGCTTCAACAGGTCTCCGCCACGGGCCCTTTTGGCACCCTTAAACTCACGTTTTACAACGTCGCATTAAATGACACGCTAAACCCCCGCGCCTTTACACCACCCCGCCGGGCCACACGACACCCTTTGGCCCCATAGCAACACCCCGGGCCACCACGCTCTGTTCAATGCCGATGTCTCATCCCCCTAATATTTCTCGTGGCAACCCCCTTGCGATTGTCGCGCAATGGATGACCGCCAAGCCTTGGCTTGCCGTCTTGGCCGCCACGGCAATCACCCTTGCCGCCTTGGGGGTTGCACTTCAAATTCAGCCTGCCACGGGCGTCCAAGACATGCTCGCCGACGATCAGCCGTCAGCCATGGCCTTTGGCAAAATGATCGACCGCTATGCGCTGGTTGATAACTTGGTCATTCTTGCAGAGCTTCCTGCCTCACATTCAGAAGCCGACCCCGACCGGCTTATTTCGTTTGCCACAAGGCTTGAGGCCGCGCTGGATCGCGAACCTTTCGTGGCGGCCGTTCGCTTTCGCCCCGCCGCCGACGCGCGGGCCTTCATCAAAGACTGCGTTGTTCCAAGAGGCTGGGATTATCTCGACAGCACGGGCAAAGACCACTTGCGCAAGCGATTAACCCGCGAGGCCATGGATGCGCAGTTTGCTCAAAACAAAGCCATGCTCGCCGCCCCCGGCCCCGCCGCAGGTCAGTTGGCACGCGAGCTCATTCAAGACCCGTTGCGATTGCGCGATTTCCTCACCCACGGCGGACTGTCCGCTTCTGGCGGATTCAAAACCCGGCCCGGTGTGAATGCCACGGTTTCAGCCGACGGCCGCGCTATTTTGATTGAAGTGAGCGGCGTTAAGCCTGCCAGCGATCTTGAATTCACCGCCGCGTTCATGCCTCGCATTCGCCATGCCGTTGGCATGACACTGGCAATCGATTCGATCATTCCAGAGCTTGTGATTCATTACACCGGCGCTTACGCCATTGCCGAATACAGCGCCGGGCAAACCCGTGCCGACATGACCTTAAGCTGCATGTGCTCCATCGCACTGCTCATTGGTTGTTTTTTGGTGGTCTATCGACACCCCCTGGCCTTTCCGGTTTTACTGCTGCCCGTGGGCATGGCCATTGTCTGGGCCTTTGGTTTATATGCAGGATTTTCAGGCCATCTCACGCCGGTCACCGCCGTCACCGGCGCCGTGCTTGCCGGACTGGGCATCGACTATTGCGTTCATTTTGTGGCCCACCATGAGCTTGAACGCAAACGCGTGTTTGCCCACGCCAACACACCCGACAGCGTCCCCACCCCCGCACTGCGAAGAACGGCCATGATCCGCTCAATGACACATGTGGGGCCTGCCATCACCGCCGCCTGCATCACCTCATTGCTGGGATTTGGCGCTATTCTCACCAGCCAGGTTCGCGCCTTGCGCGAATTCGCAACCCTTGGCATCTTGGGCCTTGCAGCCGCACTCATCACCGCCCTTTTGGTTTTGCCCGCATTGCTCTTGGCCCTCGACAACACCCGCGTTACACGCCGGGGCTTGTCTGCCACACGCATCAGCATCGCGCCCGCCATCACCCGCATCGCGCGCACGCCACGGCCTTGGCTCGCCCTTACTTTCATGCTTGTTGCTGCGGCAACCCTTGTCGTGGGTTTTGCCGCCGTTCAGCATGGCGGCCTGCCTGTTCAAATCGACCGCGACTTAAACGCATTGCACCCTCAGCCTCACCCGCCTCTTGACGCACAAAACCTTTTGGCCGACCGCTTTGGCGCCGCCCCCGACGGCCTCACCCTTTTGGTCGAAGCCGACACGCCTGAACACATGCTTGCGTTGGCCCACAAGGTTCAAAACCGTTTGAGCCGCCCAGCCCTTCAAGCGTTGGGACTGGGACGGGTCAATGGCCCTGCCAGCCTTTTGCCCAACCCCGCCACACGCCACGACGTGCGTCCCGACCCAACCCACGTTGTGGATCAGCTTCGCAACGCAGCCGACGCTGCAGGCTTTAACCCTGCAGCCTTCGATGACTACGCCACCTTTTTAACCCAACTGTTAACCCCTCAACCCCCACTCACTTTCGCCGACGTTCGCCGTTACCCCGGCGTGGCCAATCTCGTGCTCCCTAAAAATCAGCCCGAGCCCACGCAAGGGCTTGTGCTCATCACACTGGATCATCCTTGGCGCAATGCCGATCAGCGCGACGCCATGATTGAATCGGTTCGCCAAGAACTCAACGGCCTTTCGGGCGTCACCCTCACCGGCATCAGTGTTTTAGGCTACGACACCCAGAAAGCCATTGCCCGTGGCATCGGAAAACTTTTAGGCGCGTCTTTGCTTGGCGTCTTGCTTTGGCTGATCCTTTTCTTTCGCCATCCCGGGCATGTTTTGCTGGCCCTTGGACCAGCCCTTGCAAGCATCGTGCTGCTGCTTGCCACACTTTGGCTCAGCGGCAACGCGTTTAACTTGATCAACCTCATTGCCGTGCCGCTTTTGGTGGGCATTGGGGTGGATGACGGCATTTTCCTAACGACGCTTTACCGGCAAGCCCGCAAACAGGGCGAGTCACTCCAACACCTTCGCGAAAATCTTGCCGCCAGCGCTCACGCCATTGGCATGACAAGCCTCACCACCGCACTGGCCTTTGGGTCGCTTTACTTCACGCATGTCCCCGCCATTAAAAGCTTGGGCCTGATGGTGGGCGTGGGCGTCATCGGAGCATTGTTTGTTTCGGTATGCGGCTTGGTGCCTTTGCTAATGCTGATGCATGCACGCCATCTTTCCACATCAAAACGACCCGCCTAATGAGGTAACCGTTCATTGTTTTGAGCGAGGAGACGTCGCGGTGAAGTTGTACGCCAAGACGCCAAGAAAGGCCAAAAATGAAACTTGATGATTTCTTGTTTTTTTTGCTCAATCCCGGTTTTCAAATCGCCTCTGTTTGAAGAAAAAGCTGCGAGGCGTCGCGAGTGCCTTGAGTGTGACTTCAAAAAACGGCGAACGGTTATTGCAATTCATACAGTCATTCAAAAAGAGCCCCTAGACATGGCATTGATTTTCGAACACATGCAAAAATGCAAACGTGTTCTCAATTGGCTTCTTCATCTTCCTTGGCGTCTTGGCGTCTTGGCGTAAAATCTCTTGTAGAGACCACTTGCCCATTGCGAGCCAACGCAAACACCCCCCCGAAACCTGTGTGCGGCCCCCTAACGGCCCCTTTTCGCCACATGCTGAAACTCAAACACAAATACTAAACATGCTGCATTTCAAAAAACGCGGGGCTTTCACCCGCCGAGCCTCCGCCACGAACCAAACACGCTTCTTCCAAAAAGCAGCCGGGGCTTTTCTTTTCGCCCTGCCTACGGTTTTTACAACCGCCTGCGTTCCGCATGATCGGCTTCATTTCCCCGCCACGCCCCTCCACATCCAATCCAACGGCGCCCTTCTTTTTGACACCAATAACAACGGCCATGCCGACTTCGCTTTTGCCACATCGGGCGATTCACCTGCACTCAACACCCTCGCCTTCGATGATGATGAAAACGGCACCCCCGATCGTCTTTTTCGTCTCAATGAATACGCCGACGACAGCGTGCCGCACCTTGCTGTCTTGATCGACTCCATCCCCTTCGAATCAATTGCCAAGCGATACGCCGCCGACACACGCCTTTCGGTTTTTAATCCACCAGTCAAAGTTATTGCGCCTTACCCCAGCATGTCTGCATTGTGTTTCACCAGCATTTTGCAAGCCCCGCCCATGCCCGGCCCCATCAATCGTTTTTACGACCCCCGCCCTCAGCACGCTCAAGTCAACAATCTTATTTCTCATCGGATGAAAGGCCATCGCAACGCTTGGCAACAACGGCTTCATTACAACCTCAACTACCGCGACAGCGGCGTGGCCTTTATCAAGCCGCTGCCTTTTATGAAAGTCGAATTTGAACGCGCCCGCCAAGCATTTGACGCCAGCCCCGACCGCGACACCCTCGTCTACATTTCATCCACCGCCGCCATGCTGTTTAAATATGGCGAGCCAGGCTTGGACATGATTTTCGACGAATTCAATCGCTTTGTCGCCCAAGTGCTTTACGAGCGTCGCGGCGCCGTCAAAATAAGCGTGATGTCTGACCACGGACACAATCTGCGCGAGACGCGCTGGATTAACATTGAAAAACACCTCTCGCAGTCCGGTTTTCATATCACTCAAAAACCACGCAAACCCAACGATGTGTTCTTAGAACAAGACGGCCTCATGACTTGGTTTGGCGTTCACACCGCCAAGCCCGACCAAGTGGCCGATTCCCTGCTTAAACTTCCTGAGATTGAAACCGTCGCCTACCTCACCGGCGAAAACGTCACCCTTCGCACCCCCGCAGGCCACGCGGTGATTTCAAAACACAATCAACAACTCACCTATCGCCCTGTTCATGGCAACCCACTGAGTTACACCCAAACACTCTGCAACATTCCGCTCTCTCCCGACCAATGGTTTGCCGCCACCGCCGACCACCATTACCCCGATGCCCCAGCGCGTCTTTGGCAAGCCTTTCATGGCGGCACCCATCAAACCCCGCAAGTTATGGTCACCCTGCAAGATGGCGCCTGCGCAGGCATTGGCTGGTTCCAATGGTTTGTGGATCCCCAATCCAGCCACGGCGGGCTTAATCAAATCAATTCCGCCGCCTTCGCCATGACCATGACAGGCCGACTTAACGACAAAGGCCCTTTGCGTAGCCGCGAGGTCATGGGTCTTTTATTACCCAATGGCCCACCCCGAATCGTGTCTGAAAATCGCGAATGATTTTTCGTAACAGTTCATGGTTTTGCTCGAGGATGTATCGCGGAGAAGCTCTGCGTCTTGGCGTAAAATCTCTTGCCCGAGATGACTTGCCCATTGCACGTCAACGCAAATACGCTTGTTAAAATCGTGAACGGTTACGATTCTTCTTTACACCCCTGATTAAGGCATGGCGAAAAAGAAATCTGGGTAAAGACAAAAAACACCCCTCTTTCTACTTCCGCACTGCCCCCCCCATGCCCTTTGCCTCCCCTTGGATTACGACCCTTGCCCCCGCCGCCGTTTTGGGCGCCGCCGTGGGGCTTTACGGCATTATCCATCCACGCAGCTCGGTGTGGGGCCCGGTTGTTTCGCGTGTTAAGCGTCGCATGGGCCAATCTGGTCCTCCACGCGTGGCCCTTACCTTCGACGACGGCCCCACCGCCCAAAGCACCCCGGCGGTTCTCGACGCACTCGCAAAAGCAGGTGTCTCTGCCACTTTTTTTGTCGTGGGGCAAAACATTCGCGACCACCCCGCCTTGCTGCAACGTGCCCATGACGAAGGTCATTTAATTGCCAACCACACCTTTAGTCATCCCCGCCAAGGGCTGTGGGGTCGGCGTGCTTATTGGCGCCGCCAACTCGACGCTTGCGACGATGCCATTTTTGATGTCATTGGCAAACGCCCTTCTTTTTTTCGCCCGCCCATGGGACTTAAGCACTGGCACATGCTTAAAGAAGTGACCTATGGCGGGCAACACACCGTCACGTGGAGCCGTCGCGCCCGCGACGGCAACATCACCGCCACCCCCAAAGGGCTCATCCGCCGATTGCTCAAACACATTCGCGACGGCGACATCTTGCTTCTGCACGACGGCCACGAACCCGACCACCCCGGCACACGCCAACACACCGCCGACGCCATCGTTTCGCTGGCCAAACAGCTTCGCGATCGCGGTTACGACATCGTAAGACTCGACGAGCTTCTTGATTTGCCGGGATACCTCGACACCGAGCCCAACCTTGGCACCCAAACAGCCACGCCATCAGACAACAACAGCATTCTTCCTTCGCTACTGCGTCAGACCTGATTTTGCATGATGGGAAAATAGGTCTCTGTGAAAGCCCCCTTGCCACCTACAACGCCGAATCAGACTCCTTCGCAGGCACCCACTTTAGCCCCATCCACGCCAGCCCAAACACCAAAAAACCAAGCACCACACCAATCAGCACACCGCCCAGCATCCATGCGAAAAAGTATTGATGCATGAGCGCACGCACCCCCGCAACGTCCCAGGTCATTTGCGTAAAGTCACTCCACGCTGGCGCGGTGCCCCACATGAGTGTGTGTCCCAGCCAAATGGCCCCGGCACTCAAGATCACATTCATGGGCGGAAAGGCCAATTGCGACCCCGCCACCGCCCCCACCGGATGCAGGTGAAGCCGCTTGGCCAAATACACCGCCACCAGTGTTTGCACGGGATACACCGGCAAATTCGCCACAAAGGCCCCCACGCCCAATCCTGCAGCCACACTCGCGCGGCTCACATCATCACCCCGCGCCGCCTCCACCAACGCTCGCGGATCAAACCACCCCGCCACCCGGCGCCACAATGCCGGACGCGCAGCAAGTGCTGTCGCGTCAAGCACAGGCCATTTGCGATAGGGCCAAGGCCACAGGGCCCGCGCACCCAATCGCAAATAAATAAGCACCGCATGCAGTGAATCACGCCCGGGTTTGAAATGGCTCACCCGCTCATCAGCCGGCGCATAAATGGTTTGCACCGGCACTTGCACCAACGCGGTTTCGGCCCAACCGCTGCGCACCAAAATTTCTGCTTCGTAGCCGTAACGCCCGGCCCGGCATGGAAGCGCCGCCACCATGGCCAACGGATACACCCGCATGCCGCACTGGCTGTCGGTGACCCGTCGCCCACCGATCAAAAAAATGGCCAAGTTGGACCACCATCGCCCGGCCCGATTTTTAGCCGGGTAATCCGGATCGCTTGCATCGCGAAACCCCGTGACCAAAGCCATGGGATTCTCCTTGGCGGCTTCCAGAAGTGCGGGGGCATCATCCACATGGTGCTGCCCGTCGGTGTCAATGGTTAACGCATGGGTAAAGCCTTCTGCTGCGGCTACTGCAAAGCCCGTGCGCAATGCCGCACCTTTTCCCTGATTCAATGCGTGCTTCAAAACCGTTACCGACTCCCCCATTGCCTCCAACACGCCGGAGGTTGAATCGGTGGAACCATCATCCACCACCCACACCGCGTGGCCGAGTTTTTCCACTGCCTCAATCACCTCGCCCAACGTCCCAGCGTTGTTAAACGTGGGCAGCAGAAGCACCGGGCGAAAAGTATTCGCATCGGCAAGAGGTGGTTGCTTGAGGTTCACTTTTGAGTTCACTTTGGGGTTCACGCCAACACGCATTCACACTTTTTTGGACAGAGGCCGGAACGGATGAATAAATCGGGTGACCGTTTCACAGACAGCACGATTTGCCTTGCGATCAAAGAGAGCGTGGCATCATCAAGGGTTTGCGATCGTGTTTGCATTTCGTTACTCATGGCAGGCCAAGCATAACAATCCGTCACCGCACAGGCCTCAAAAAAGATTCCAGAAGTCTTTACTCCCTTGTTTTGATACACCCCAGCGCAGCGCAAAAAGAAGCCCCCCAGTATCGGAGCGAACCGGGGGGCTTGGTGGTTCGACGCCGCCACGCGGGTCGATCGCAATCTAAAAAGCGTGCGTTGTTCTATATATCATGCGCGTTGAAGGGCGTCCCTGTCAATGCTTCGTATGCTTTTTCGTATTTTTCTTGCGTGCCTGCCACCACATCATCAGGCAACGTAGGCCCGGGCGGCTCTTTGTCCCACAACCTTTGATCCACCAATTTTTGCAAATGATTTCGAACAAACTGCTTGTCAAAACTGTCTTGATCTCGCCCGGGCTCATAGCTTTCCGCAGGCCAAAAACGTGAACTGTCGGGCGTCATCACCTCGTCAATCAAAATAGGCGCATCGCCCGAATGACCTTGCGCATCCAACGGAAAACCAAACTCAAACTTGGTGTCCGCCAGCACAATGCCGCATGTTGCCGCGTGATCGCGCCCCAATTCATAAAGTTTGAGTGTTGTGTCGCGCAGGCGAGTCATCAATTCAACACCCACCAACCCTGCGGCCACCTCAAACGAAACATTTTCATCGTGTCCCGTGGCGGCTTTGGTGGCGGGCGTGAAAATCGGCTCGGGCAATCGATCGCATTGCTTAAGGCCCGCCGGCAGCGCGACCCCACACACGGTTTGAGTGGCTTGGTATTCCTTCCAGCCGCTTCCTGCCAAATAACCCCGGGCCACGCATTCAATGGGCACCACGTCGGCCCGTCGGCCCAGCATCACCCGACCCCGAAGCGGCGCCCGTTGCGATTCGGTCAATCCCACAATGTCGTCTGCCTCCACCGACAACAAGTGGTGCGGCACAGCATCGCCCAGCTTTTGCAAAATCAAATCAAACCAAAACTTAGAAAGCTGCGTAAGCACAGCCCCTTTGCCCGGAATCCCCGTGGGCATCACCACATCAAATGCCGAAAGCCGGTCCGACGCCACAAGCAACGTCGCCGGTGTTCCGTCGGTCATCATCACGTCATACACATCACGCACCTTGCCCTTGCGATGAGCAGGCAGGGGAAGATCACATTCTAAAAGGACGTTGGACATTGGAGTGGGAAGGGGCTGAGGGAAAAAAGGGCTAAGAGGATAAGTGAAGACAAGTGGATTTTAGAGTCTATTCGCCATCACGCCGCCCACTTCCCACTTAGGTCCCTCAGCCCCTTTCTCGCTTAGCCCCTTCTCGCTGAGTTGCGTCAAAATTGACGCGACTTGTCTTAGTTGCGTCAAAATTGACGCGACTTGTCTTAGTTGCGTCAAAATTGACGCAAGAAGCGCACATCGCCTTCGTATAACCAGCGGATGTCGGCGATGTTGTGTTTTCGCATGGCCAAGCGTTCAATGCCCAGGCCAAAGGCAAAGCCAGTCCATTCTTCGGGGTCATAACCCACGGCTTCAAACACGGCGGGGTCCACCATGCCGCAGCCGCCCACTTCCATCCACTCCAAGCCTTTGCCCAAGTCGATTTTTACATACAACTCGGCACTGGGCTCGGTAAACGGAAAGTAGCTGGGCACCAGTTTCACCTGAGCGTCTTTGCCCCAATAAGCTTGGGCAAACTGAATCAGCGTGGTTTTCATGTCCACCATCGTCACGTTTTTATCAACGTACAACCCTTCAATTTGATGAAACATCGAGCTGTGTGTGGCATCGTGTTCGTCAGGCCGATACACCCGCCCGGTCGAAATAATACGAACCGGCGGCTTCACGTTTTCCATCACCCGAATTTGCACCGTGGACGTTTGGCTACGCAGCAAAGGCGGGCTGCCTGGGGCGCCAGCGGGTTGCTCGATGTAAAAATTGTCGCGTGGGTCGCGTGCGGGGTGCGTTTGCGGAATGTTGAGTGCCACAAAATTGTGGTGGTCGTCCTCTGCCTCGGGGCCTGTTTCAACATCAAAGCCCATGCGAGCGAACACCTCAATCAGCTCGTCCACGGTTTGGGTAATCACATGGCGTCGCCCCAAAGGCACCCCCCCGCCCGGCAGCGTGATGTCCACCGCAGGCCCGTTTGCTGTTTTGGCTTTGCCTGATTTGCCTCCTCCGCCGCAACCCAACTCCGCGGCCTTGGCATCAAAACCCGCCTGCACCGACGCCCGCGCCGCATTGGCCCCTTGCCCAAACGCCTTTTTTTGATCGCCGGGGACATCCTTAATCAGCCCCATCAATCCCTTCACCGCCCCCTTGCTGCCAAGGTATTGAATGCGAAAGGCTTCCAGCCCTGCCGTGTCGGTCACGGCGGCAAGGTCTTGGGTGGCCTGAGCGGTTAATGCGTCGATTTTGCTGAGCATGACAGATACGATATCCCGGTCGGGGGGGGATTGTTGAGCAACTTCAAAGAAACAAATCCCTAAAGACATGGGCCCCATCAAAGCGGTTTGAAAATCAGCTCATTTCGTCACCATCCCCTGTAATTCTCAAGCTCTCGACCCGCACTAAGCCCGATAAATCACCCGCGATGTTCAACATGCGAACATCGCCATTATCCACAGTAAACCCCGATGTTTTCCGCCTTTGTAAAAACGCTTGACGTTCGGGCATCATTCGGTTAACTTAAACCGAACAAATTATCGCCAAGTCTTTCATGCTCGGGCTTTCCGACGGACGAAAGAGAATGGTGGAGCAGCTTCACCCCCTACATCTGGGGGTGTGCTGCGAAAGGCCCACGACATGCGCCAGCGCCCTTGCCAGGCACGCCACGTTTAAAGCCTGTCTCCATTATTTCTCAAATAGGCCCACAAGCAAGAAAGCACCTGCCATGACTACAAATGCCACCTCTATCCTCTCCATGACCCCCACCCCACTGGTACTGCTTGGCCCAGGCGGCGACTTCGCCAGCCGTTTGAACGTAAAAGGCACCGCCCTGTTGCGATCACACGGCCCTGCCAATCTCGCCCACGCGGCCAACCCCGATGCCGACCACGGTTCAGGCCCCGGCTATGAGCATCTGGCAACACCCTCTTCCGCTAGCTCGGAAGCCGCATCTTCCGGCGTCATGACACCGGGCATTCACCGCCACGCCGACGGCTTCGATGCCGCCGCCCCCGCCGTCTCGCAAACCTACGGGCCCGACGGCCGTGTACAGCCGCCTGCCCGCGTGTCGATCCTTGCCGCAGCCGCAGCGTTGCTCGAACTTCAATCATTTCGCGTCAGCGACCTTGCCCACGACCACGAGCAACACCGACGCGATTTACTTTCGGGTTCGATTGCAAACGTCAAATCATCCAAGCCCCAAGTGCGGGTCATTCGTCCCCCGGCACCCCAGCGTCAAGGCCCACCCGCGAATGCCCATGCCCACGCCAAAGCTGCTCGCGTTGTGAAGCAAACGAATCATCGCTTGCCCATCGCCGCTGCCCCCGCCAACCCCGTTCCTCCCGTGACCGTCACCCGGCTTGCGGCGCGTCTTCTCGACGCCGTCTTGCCCTCCTCTTTCACGCTTGCCTCCAAGCCAAGCATTTCACGAAAGCCCTCCCATGAACCTCACCCCCAAACAACTCAAGATCCTCAATCGCATCCGCGAGACGCGGCTCACCCGCGGCTATTCGCCGACGATGCAGGAACTCGCCGACGAACTGGGCGTCTCCAAAGTCACCGTCTTCGAGCACGTCGAAGCACTCATCAAAAAGGGGGCCCTCAAGCGGCAAGCCAACAAAGCCCGCTCTTTGGAGGTCTCGGATAATCTCGACCTGCCCGACGAACGCGCCAACACCAAGCTTCCCTTGGTGGGCACCATTGCTGCAGGATCCCCCATCGAAGCAGTCGAAACCCGCGAGCACCTTGATCTCGCCGAACTTTTCGCCCCCACCAAAGGCTCCACGGGCGGCAACACCTTTGTCCTTAAAGTGCGCGGCGATTCCATGATCGACGAGCAAATTCAAGATGGCGATTATGTGGTCTGCGAAAAACGAAACGCCGCCCGCAACGGCCAAACCGTGGTCGCTCTTTTAGACACCGGCGAAGCCACCCTCAAAAAAATGTACAAAGAACGCGACGGCCGCATTCGCTTGCAACCCGCCAACGACAAGTACGAACCGCTGTACTGCCAACCCCAAGAGCTTCAAATTCAAGGCGTGTGCATTGGCGTGGTGCGAACGTACTGACTACTGCACCGTTAAGCCTTCATTCTAGGGCTGAGCGCCTTAAGAAAACCGTCCGGCAAGTACAAACCTGACCTACCTTCGCGACGCCATATAGGGCGAAGCCAACCGCAACATCGACGTTCGAAGCGCCGGAAAATCGCGCCGTGGAATAAGACACGCCTCGCCTGCATGGCGGCCCGCCGCCGCAAGCACCACATCGCGTTCATACAGCCGCAATTCGATTTCGACGTTGTACCAATCATTGACCCGCCGATGAGCCACCGCATCG
>JAZGFZ010000008.1:0-3382 GCA_036480015.1 Algisphaera sp.
TGCCGGTAACTGAATTTATCGTTGAAAACGTCTCAAACGTCGTCAACCCGCCCGGGAAAATTTACGACGTGGCGGGCGTGGACATTGCCCCGGGGGAAGCAAGAAATTTGTTGGAACTAGGCGCCACACTCGAGCAAATCGCCCGCGATGAATCTCTTACCGCGGGGCTGATTGCAGGCGATCTTATCGGCCCCGCTCAAACTTGGTACTACGACGCCGGAGACAATGGCGCCGTGCTTGTGCCTGGTGGCGTCTATCTGTACGCCCCCGACGCTGTGGACCCCGGCGCGTTTGACTTGCCCGAGGCCAAAATAGGCGCACAGGTGCCGCTACCCGTGGAATTTATCAATGCGAGTTCGCAAACCGTGGCCCTTTCTTTGGCCGCGGGGGATTCGGCCATTCCCCCGGCACCGCTTGTCATACCCGCGGGTACTAGCGCGCGGCTTTTCACTTTTTTTGATGGCTCTTCTTGGGGCTGGACTCTCACACTCAACTCATAAGGAAAACAAGAAAATGACCCAAATTCGTACCCCAGAAGGATTCCAAAATCTCGGCACACAGGCCGCATTTACTGCAAGCGGGGAAATTCCCGTTGGGACGCGCTACGCCAGCATGGACGCGATTGCAGCAACGGGCCTGAAACTACCGCCCGCAACCGCTATCGGTGGGTCTTTTATCGTGGTTGAAAACCTCAACGCCGTGAATACCGTTGATTTGTCCGCCGCGTCTGGAGAAACCATCAACGGGGGCGCGGCACCGGTCACAGTTGCCGTTTCGTCTTCGGTGATGGTGCTGCGCAGTGGCCCCACGGACGTACGCGTGATTGAGTTCTAGCCATGGGCCTGATTCGCACACCCGAAGGGTACCAGCCAGATAGCCTCGTGAGCGGCGGCGGCGGGGGCGGTCTATCCGTCGTCGTTGAACCTAATAACCTGTCGTCGTTTGGAGGGGGCGGGGCCCCCGCAACCCTTATCGAAATCACAGCGACCGCGGGAAACAGCCAGACGGTCAACGTGGCATTTTTTGTGGCCGACGAAACGGACCCCCCCGCGCTGTCTTTTCAAGGCATTGGAGCCGCAGACTCGCTTGCAACCGTTGTAGAAACCTCTGTGGACGCTTTTGCGGTCCTGCCGTCAGGATTGCTTCGCGTTGTGTACGACGTGAAAATCCAGCGAGATTCCGCACTCGATGAGGTTTTTTATACCGCGCCGGTATTGACCACATCAGGCGGAAAAACCGGCCTTTCTACGCCCGTCACTGTGATTTTGCAACCGCCAACGGTAGCGATTCGCTAGGACTTCCGCGGTCCAAACTCGCGACTAGTTCAGCCACACGGGCCGCCGTTGTGTCCAGATACCCCGCCGTAGTTGCGGGGCTGGCATGGCGCGCGGCTTTCTGGAGCACGTGCAAAGGGACACCTGCATCGGCCCACGCGGTCAAACGGGCATGCCTCAAGTCGTGCGGTGCCATGCCCGGAAAATAGGCGTCGACGGCTTGGCGCACGATGCCTCGAGTGAGTTGACCAGGCACCGCGAGTTGTGCCGCGTCACCCTTAGATCTTGAGCCTTTTGGGTGAACCAGGGCCCAGTCGTCGAGCGACCACAAAAGATCGGACTGTATGGACGCTGGAGACTCGGCCGCGCTGATGATCCCGTTTGTGGTGCACCCAAAAATTGCCATATACGCCCGCCTGCTACACGGCTGCAAAAACGGCGCGGACATTTGACCCTTCCCCCGAATGCACAGCACAGGCCCCCCTTCGGGCCCCTCGCTTAGCACATCAGCGCTTTTCAAGCGCAAGAGTTCAACGGTGCGAATGGCGGTATCGGCAAGCGTGACCACAATTGCCCCGTAAAGTCGCGCCCTGTACGTGTCGGCCGTCAAAGCGTCCTCGCTCGCCCGCTGTGCGGTCTCCCACAACACCTGGGGGTCTAGGTTCACCCGGCGCGCGGGAGCCACACGCACGCCCCTAGGGGCCTTTACGACGCCCACCAAAGAAAACGGAATTAGCTCGAGTTCGTGTGCGTGGCGCGTGACCGATGTGATTGCTCGAGCATACGCGGCTAGGGTTGACGCCGAACGCCCCAAATCACGCAATTTTGTGAGCCATTGCCCCGCAAGACCGGCCGCGCGGGGCTTTCCCATGGCAGAAAGTTCGGACAAAAAAGCGGGCACGTTCGTTGGGGGTCCATGCTCCCACGCGATGGGTAGCCCGAGGCACCACGTGCGCCACTGTTCCCACGTCCGTGCGTACGCGGCGAGGGTTCGCGGGCTAAGGCTCGAATCAAAAACCTCGCCCGGGGTCACCAGGCGAGGAGAGAGCCCCAAATCAGAAGCCACAGCAGGGCTACCCGGGCGAAGTCGCCGGGTTGGTAGTGTGGGGCGGTCATTGGTCACCTTCCCCCCCCATCCGACTCAAGCTTACGCGCCCAAAATTGTTTGGTGCGGGCCTCCTCATGCCGAACGGGTTCAACGAGCACGTCCCGTTCGTCGATCTCGGCGTCTATGTCGGGCAAAAACGGGTAATTTCCGATGTCAAAGACGCGTTTCGTGTAGCACTCTTCTCGAATCGCGTCTCTAAGGTCGGCCGCGTTGTATTTTTTATTGACGGTTACGAGTATGGTTACCCTGTATGTGTTTTTCGGAGTCATGGCCCCTCCGTCAACAGAAGTGCTTCACCGTACGCGGCCAAAATGGTCTCGAGAATGTCAAACGAATCAAATGCTTCGCCCCTCCTGTACCGCGCTATTACCTCGGCAAGGGCGGCCTGAGTCGTTGCATCGGCAACTTCCACTCTCAACACCAGAGATGATTTGTCTTTGCTTTTCGGGCTCATCGTGCACCCCCCTCAAGCCGCGCGAGTGCCTCGCCAACGGCCTCTTCGCCGTGGTGCTTGTGGTCGGCGGCCTCGCACAGGGCATCGTAGTCCTCGGGGCCCATGTCACCAGTCCAGTCCTGCCAATTGTTTGGAGGAACGTCGAATTCGTACCACGTGTGCCCTGAAGCAAGATCATCAAGTTCGTTTGGATTCTTGCAAAGAGAGGTTTCGGACCAGCCCACCGTCTTTGCGTACGCCGTGAACGCTTCAGGAAGGTCAATGTGCCTGCCGGCGTACATCAAAATACCGTTGGCGTCGGAAATGCAGGCGAAAACGCGCTTTGTCGCAGGCAATTTTAACTCGACAACGCGATCATACGCATACCAGGTCTCGTGCTCTGATTTTTGCACAGTAAGCCCTTTGACGACCACATTGCGGGGATGCACGCTTGGATTATGGTAAAGGAGGTCCGCCAGGGCTTGTTTGGGGGTATTCCCGTAGCCGAAACCGACGGCGCAAGTGGCTTTGTATTTCTTGAAAGTGTTTTTCGGAGTCATGCTCGAT
>JAZGFZ010000009.1:0-5198 GCA_036480015.1 Algisphaera sp.
CCCTCAGCCCTTCCCGCGGGGGTGGGGGCCAACGCGGACGGTGTGGGCGTCCGTGTTGGACCCCACCCCAAAGGGTGAGGCGTGTTTGGGGTTTACGCGTCTTCTTCTTCTTTCTTTTCGCCAATGACTTCAGGGGCGGTTGCTTCTGCTGCGCCTTCTTCGGTATCGTCGGCCACGGCAGCTCGAACGATGATGTGGGCAAGCATCAGGTCGCCTTCGGTGACCAGTTCGACGCCTGCGGGGAGTTTGAGGTCGCTTGCGTGGACGGATTCGTCGACTTTCAAGTCGCCGATGGCGTGCTCGAGGACATCGGGAATGTTGTTGGCTTTGCAGCTTACGACCACGGTGGTGTGGGGGGTGTCGAGCATGGCGCCCGCTTCTTTGAGTCCCACGGCGTCACCAGTGAAGTTGACTTCAAGTTCGACTTCCACGGCTTCGTTGAGATCCACGCGGGCGAAGTCGGCGTGAACGACATAGCGGTCGAGGTGGTCGTATTGAATGGCTTTGAGTAGGCAGGGTTCGGCTTTGCCGTCGATTTTGATTTCGATGAGGTGGGCGGAGCTTTCGGCGATTTCGTTGAAGGCCCGTTTGTCGACCGACACATGAACAGGGCCTTCTTTGTGGCCGTAAACCACGGCGGGAAGGCGGCCAGCATCGCGCAAGCGGATGGCGTAACGCGTGCCCAAGGTGGTGCGGGTTTCGGCTTCAAGGGTGGGGGTTTCGTGGCTCATGGTTTTTCCTTTTTGGTTTTTAGAAAGAGGTTTTTGTTAAAAGAGGTTTGTGATCGAGGTGGTGAGGTGAGGTTGAAGGGCGTTAGCGTTTGGCCCCATCGACTTGGTGGTGAAAAAGGTTGCTCACCGAGAGGTTGTGGTGGATGTTGTGGATGGCGGTGCCCAAAAGTTTTGCCACCGATAGTTCGGTGAGTTGGTCTGCAATGGTAGCCAAGCGGTCTCCGCCGGGGATGCTGTCGGTGACGATGACGTGATCGATGGGGGATGCTGCGATGCGTTCCAGGTCGGGGCCAACCATGACCGCGTGGGTGGCGGCGACGGTGATGTTGAGCGCACCGTGTTTTTTGATGAGATCGGCCGCAGCACAAATGGTGCCTGCAGTGGAAATCATGTCGTCGACCATCAAAATGTTTTTGCCCGCCACGTCGCCGATGATGTTGGTGGAAACCACTTCATTGCCGCTTTTGCGGCGTTTGTCGATGATGGCGAAATCGGCGTCTAGGGCATTGGCGACCACGCCAGCCACTTTGACGTTGCCGGGATCGGGGCTCACGACACAAAGTGGGTCGTAGCTGGATCGTTTGTTTTGAACGTGGCCCAAAAGCACCGGTGACGCGCTCAGGTGATCGACGGGAATGTCGAAAAAGCCTTGGATTTGAGCCGCGTGCAGGTCCATGGTGAGCACGCGGTCGGCGCCCGCTGCGGTGATGAGGTTGGCCACCAGTTTAGCGGTGATGGGGCGGCGGCCTTCGTCTTTGCGGTCTTGGCGGGCATAGCCAAAGTAAGGAATGACCGCGGTGATGCGCTGGGCCGAGGCCCGACGTAGGCAGTCGATGTAAATGAGCAGCTCCATGAGGTGCGCATTGACGGGGTTGCTGGTGGATTGAACGACGAAACAGTCGCGCCCACGCACGTCTTCGTCGATTTTCACCAACAGCTCGCCGTCGGGGAAAATTTCAGTGATACCGGCGCCCATGGGGAGTTCAAGGACATCGCACATGGCTTGGGCAAGCGTTTGGCTTGCACGGCCTGTGAAAATTTTAATGCGGTCGCTGTCAGCCTTGCTCATGCTTGGGCTCCGTCGGGCGAGGAAGTGTTGGCCAGCCGACTGCGCAATATGCGGTCCACGTCGGCCAACTGGGTGAGGTTGTTGATGCTTAAAACATCTTCGGCGGGCACGGCATCCACCAGCGTGACCGTTTTGCCTTGGTCACGCAGCAATGCGGGAACGTCGGTGATGTAATACTCGTTTTGAACGTTTTGGTTGCTTACCTGTGAAATGCCAGAGAACAGGGCGGTGCTGTCAAAACAGTAGTAGCTGGGGTTGACTTCTTGCACAGCCAGTTCATGGGCGTTGGCGTCTTTTTGTTCGACGATGCGGTCAAAGCCCCCGGCGGGGGTGCGTAGCACACGGCCGTAGCCACTGGGGTCATTGAGTAGGGCTGTGGCCAAGGTGGCGGCAGCCTTGGTGCGGCGGTGAACTTCAAGCAGTCGGGCAAGGGTTTGTGAGCGGATGAGCGGGCCGTCGCCAGCAAGTACGAAAACGTCGCAGGGCGGGACGTTTTCGAAAAGTTCGCGTGCCATGTCGGCGGCGTGAGCGGTGCCGAGTTGCTCGGTTTGCTCAACAAACACACATCGTGGTTCGTCGGCCAAAGCCGCACGTACATCGTCGCCGCGATAGCCCACCACGATGACGCATCGCTCAACGCCTGCGGCGAAACAGGCGTCCACCACCCATCGCAGCATGGGCCGATCGGCAACAGGGTGCAATACCTTGGGGAGATCGCTTTCCATGCGGGTGCCTTTGCCTGCGGCAAGGATGATCGCGTGAGGGGCGGCAGGTTGTGGGGGAGATTGTGCCATGCGTTGAATTGCTGCGAGGTCGTGCAGTCGTAAGCGGTCGTAACAAGAGGTCAAAACACACCGACCGCCGGGGCGGTCAAAGATGCGATGTTGGGAGAAAACAGGCCCACCAGGACTCGAACCTGAAATACCAGTACCAAAAACTGGAGTGTTGCCGATTACACCATAGGCCTATGCGGGTCGGTAGGATCCTGAAACCAATGCTTTAAAACGCTTTGAGGCGTATGCAGGTGTTTCAGGCGTTGACCCTAGCTTCATCAACGCGGTGTGGCGATGGAAAGCAAGAAAGGGCCGGCATGTCGTTCAAGACTCGGAAAATATGCCGCCGGGGCATAAGGTTCCATTGTTCGCGCCGCACACACGCCGCGATCGGTCTTGTTCGATCTTCATAGTTTAGTGTCGGCGGTGGGGGTGTCAATCAGGGGGGGGGATTTATTAACAAATACGCCCCAACGAAAACCCGCCCGCCCCCTTTAAAAGGAGACGAGCGGGCGTTTTTATGGACTATTAAGAGGCGATTTCAGAGCGTGTTTGAGAGACACGCAGTATGTTCACGCGATCATTTATTAGATGATCGAGAAAGCCTTCAGGGTCGATCGACCGTACCAAAGGCCGTCGTAGCTGTAGATTCGAAAATCAACCGCACCCGAGCCGTTGAGGACGTTGTGTTGGCCAAGGGTGGCGACAAACTCATGCTCGCCGGTTTGGCTAAACGTGCCTGAGTTGTAAATCTCTTGGCCGTTGGCGGTGATCACAAAACGTCTTGCAGCATTCCAATCGAAACGCGCCACTTTGAACTTAAGCGTGGCTCCGCGTAGGTCATTGCCTGCGGCAATGGTTCGTCCGACGTAAAGATTGCGGCTTTTTGCAAGGGCCTTGGTGCTTCGTGTTTGGCTGCTGCTGTGGTGGCCACTGGCTCGAAGGCCGTTGTTGAACGCGAGCTGTTGGAAGCCCGAGCCCAAAGACCAACCGCCAGCGCTGCTGCCCGAGAAGTTGGAGATAATTGGGCCGCCGGGGTTGCTACCACCGCCGCCACCGCCATCATCTTTCACCGAGAAGGCTCGTAAGGTGACGGTCTTGCCGCCGTAACGTCCTTCGAAGGCATAGAGTCGGATTTCACCAATTTCACCCCCAGGGCCGCTTTGATCATAGTCGGCGTGGTTGCCAAGGGTGACAGTAAAGTGTTTCTGGTTCAGATCGCCATTGACGATCTGGGGGGTGGCGTTAATCCAATGCCCGTTGACAGTCATTCGGAATCGCCGAGGTGAATGCCAAGTGGATCGCTGGACGGAGAACTTGATCTGGGCGCCACGCATATCGGAACCGGCGGGGATAGCCAATTTGATGTACTGCTTGGCATTGTAAGATTGGTTAATCGTACTCACCGCGTTGGCAGGGTAATTGCCTTTGAAGCCCATGCCGTTTGAGATTGTGTAATTGGAGAGGCCGGCACCGAGTCCCCAGCCGCCATTACTGCTGCCGGAGAAGTTAGAAACGATGTTGACGCCGCCGCCGGTGCTGGGGTTGGTGGCAGTGGCAGTGATGGTCTTGCTGTTGGTAAGGCCGCCGCTGTCTCGAACGGTCAAGGTGAACTGGTGTGAGCCCACGTTGATGTTTTGAGTGAGGTTGGCCGAGGTGCCGATTTGGGCGCCTGCCGAATTGGTCCATCGGTAGGTGATGTTGTCGCCATCAGGGTCAGACGAAGCACTGCCGTTAAGCGTGACATTGCCTGCGCCCGAGCGGCTCACGTTATTTGCACGAGCAACCGGGGCATGGTTGGTGGTTCCACCTCCATCTCCACCTTGGAGCGAAAACGCTTTGACGGTGGAATGCCCGTACCAAAACCCTTCATAGGCGTAGATACGCAAGTCGATGGAGCCTGATCCGCTGAGGGCGGATTGTTGTCCCAAGGTGGCGGTGAACTCGTGTTGTCCGGAGCCAGTGTAAGACGCGGAGTTGTAGACTTCGTGGCCG
The DNA here is from genome assembly GCA_036480015.1 of Algisphaera sp. Classification (GTDB taxonomy): domain Bacteria; phylum Planctomycetota; class Phycisphaerae; order Phycisphaerales; family Phycisphaeraceae; genus Algisphaera. Next base: position 4,569 of record JAZGFZ010000009.1, read on the forward strand.
TTGGCGGTGACGAGGAAACGCCTTGGTGAGTTCCAATTGTGACGCTGGACGGTGAATTTGAGCTCGGCGCCTCGCAGGTCGTTGCCTGCTGCGATGGTTCGTCCCATGTAAAGATTGCGGCTCTTCGCAAGGGTCTTGGAGCTTAGCGTTTGGGTGCTGCTGTGGTGGCCGACGAATCGTAGGCCGCCGTTGTTCACAACGTTGGAAGCGCCCGCACCCAGTGACCATCCGCCTGCGTTGTTGCCGGAGAAGTTAGAAACGATGTTAACGTCGCCGGTGCCGGAGTTGGTGGCGGAGGCCGTGATCGTCTTGGATCCGGTGAGGCCGCCACTGTCTCGTACCGTCAAGGTGAACTGGTGTGAGCCCACGTTGATGTACTTGGTGAGGTTGGCCGAGGTGCCGATTTGGGTGCCTGCCGAATCGGTCCAGCGGTAAGTGATGTTGTCGCCGTCGGGGTCTGACGACGCGCTGCCGTTAAGCGTGACATTGCCCGCGCCGGTTCGGCTGACGTTATTCGCACGAGCAACCGGGGCGTGGTTGGTGGTGCCACCACCACCGGTCGAGCCGTGAATGGTGACCGCTTTAAGGTTCGTGTCGTGGCCGTAGCTTGAGCCATAAAAATAAAGTCGG
>JAZGFZ010000010.1:0-5116 GCA_036480015.1 Algisphaera sp.
GTCGTAATGTGGGTAAGCCCCGTGGTGTTGGTTTAAGCCACGAAAAACAAGCCGGTTGGGGAGTGCGGTGAGGGTTGTTTTAGTTGTCGTCAACGTTTGCGGGGTTGGCGCATGCTGATGCGGGGTGTTGTGAAAGGGGCCCGATAGTTCAGGCCGTATCAGGGCTGTTGTGAAAGGGGACATAAGAGATGGCGCAGCGCGCTGATTAAAAACAGGTTTTGCACAGGTTGCTCGGGAGGTTCGCGACAAGGGTTTTTTGAGTTCGTTGTGCGGGTGGCTTGTGGCTAGAAAGTGGGGCAAAAAAAAGCCGTGCAATGAATGCACGGCTTGGGTGAGGTTTTATTTAAGCTGGTTAACTCTTTTTGCGGCGGCGTGACGCGGCCAATCCCATGATGCTGGCAATGCCGAGCATGGCGGTGCTGGGTTCAGGAATGGCTTGGATGTTGTCGAAGCCCACCGAGACGGTGATGTGTTGGGGGTGTTGACCTGGAGGGGTGGGCGTAGAGCCGTTGTCGTGGCGAATGAGCAGCTTGCCGACGTTTGAGAGGGTGTCATTCAAAACACCGGTGCCTCCGGAGACGTAAACCAAATCGGAGGTGGTGAGATCAAACGTGTAATTGTTCCACGCACCTGTGGTGATCGGCGTGGCATTGGTTGAAGACCAAAAACCGCCTGGGCCGGTGATGGCTACACGAATGGCGACGGGATCGGTGCCGGTGAGGTGATTGATGTCGAGGTTGACGCCGGTGATGCCCTCGCCAAGGTAATCGCCGCTCCACTGCGAACCATTGTTGGTGGCCAGATGCCAACCCGCGGACGATTGCTCTAAGTAGAAATCACCTGATCCATTGGGGCCGCCATCAACGCGACTTGTTGGGCCGGTGAGCCCGTTGGGTGAGGAGCCACCCCAGCCTTGTGTGGAGGTGCCGGATTGAAAATCATCGGTTTGGCCGAGCACGGCGGCTTGACTGCAAGGTGCTGCGGCGAGGCCTAGAGCCATGACACATGAAAAAGAAAGACGGGTGATCATGGTTTTTCTCCAAAGGAAAGTGGATTGGGTTGCGGGGTTGTATTGCTAACACGGGTGAAGCTCAAATTATTTCATTTTGCAAATTGCATCCGTAACACAACACCTGAGCATAATCCCTTGGACGGACCGGGCCCAGATGTTTTTTATTTAAAAAGTTCAATTGGCACCTAAGTGCTTTTTTGAACTTCGGAAACAAGATTTTCAGGGGACACGGTGGTCTGCTCGCCGGTTGCTAGGTTTTTAAGTTCAAGGCTCTCGGCTCCAACCATGACGGCGAAATGGGCGCGCATTTTTTCGGCGTCTTTAAGTAACTTCCCTACATTGCGCGTGGTTTTGTAGCTCATGCGGGCGTGGAGGTTGGCACGGCGAAGTTGAGCGACAAGGGCGGCAACGTGGTGGGCAGAATCATCTTGTGTGGCGAACACCAAGGCATCTGGGCGATTGCCCAGCTCGGCCGGAAGCAGTTTGAGGTCTTCGAGCAGGTTGGTGAGCACCACATCGCCCATGCCAAACCCCACGGCGGGCATGGCGGGGCCACCAAACAGTTCGATGAGTTTGTCATAGCGCCCGCCACCGGCCAAGGCCCGGGACTTACCACCTGTTTCGTGAACCTCAAACACGGTGCCGGTGTAATAGGCTAGACCGCGCACGATGCCCAGGTCGATTTCACACCAATCGGCAATGCCAAAGGCGGTGAGTTGGTCGATCAGGGCAACAAGGTCAGCAGGAGCCTGGGGCAAACCCAAGTCGGCGGTGAGTTGGGCAAGGTCTTGAAGTGCGTAGGTTGTTCCGCTGACCTGGGTGAAGCGCGACACGGCGGCGGCATCGAGGCCCAAGTCGGCGGCTTGCTGGGCAAAGGTGTCGGCGTCCATTTTGTCGCGTCCATCGAGCAATTTGAAGGCATCGGCGGTGCGGCTGGGGTCGAGGCCCAGGCTTTCTAGCACTTGGGTCACCACGTTGCGATGGCTGAGTTTCACTTTGACGTGTTGGGCGGTGAGGCCCACTTCTTGCAAAAAATCGAGCAAGGTGAAAATCACCTCGGCATCGGCCCCGGGGCCTTCGAGCCCTAAGAGATCGACATTCCATTGCCAAAACTCACGCAGGCGGCCGCGCTGGGGGCGTTCGGCCCGGCAGGCGTTGGGGGTGCAAAACCACTTGATGGGGCGCGGCAGGCTGTTGGCTTTGGCTGCGACCATGCGCGCAAGCGTGGGGGTGAACTCGGGCCGCAGGGCGAAATCGGTTTTGCCATTGGCTCGGCGAAATGAAAACAGCTCGCTCACGATGCCGTCGCCACTTTTAACCTTGTAAAGTTCGAGGGTTTCAAACACAGGCCCTTCGACCTGCTCAAAACCATTGCGCACCCCCACGCGACGCCAAGCGTCCAGCAAGTGCTGGTGCCAAGCCATGTCGTTGGGGTAAAAATCGCGCGTGCCTTTGGGGGGTTGAAGCTTTGCCATGGGTTTTAGATCGAATGAATTACTTAACACCCACGAGGTAGCACACCCAGCTTGGATCGCTGGGGGCATCTTCGCGTCGTTCCCACTCGCCGGTTTCGCCGTCGCCGGTTTCGTAATCGACTTCCCAATAAACATGGGCCGCTGAAAAACCTGCTTCGAGCATGAGTTCGCGCACTTCGGGGAGTGACCAAAAGCGCCAGTGGTATTCAAAGGCGGGCGCGATGCGGCTGCCGTCTTTGAACTTGAAGCTGATGGAGAATGAGGCGTCGTGGTTGATGGGGTTGAAGGTTTCTTGGGTCCAAATGTATTTGAAGCCTTTTTTACCTTTCTTGATGGTCCGAACGTCTTTGTGGTCTTCTTCGTAGCATTCGCCGCCGCCCATCATGTCGGTGACCATGATGCCGCCCGGGGCAAGGTTGCTGCGGGCGATTTTGAAATACTCAATCACTTCTTCGCGGGTTTTAAACAGCCAAAAGCTGAAGTTTTGTGCTGCGAGAATGTCCGCTGCGGGGCGGTTATGTTTGCGAACGTCTTGTTCCAATAGCCGGACGCGCGGCTGTTGGTTTTCGTTGAGCTTACTGAGGTTGTGAGCCTTGCCCCACGCCAAGGGTTCAGGGTCAAGGTCAACACCCAAGGCGGTGCGTTCGCCGTGGCCTTTGACCCACTCGCAGCACACAGCAAAGGTGCCGCAAAAGTCTTCGCGTAGGTGGCGGGGTTTTTTATTGCGGTTGAAATCGGCGTAGGCCTGTTCAAAGAAAGCGACCTCGTGAGAGGGCTCTTGAACCGATTTTTGATAGCAGAGGTACTTGTCGGCCTTGTCGGCGAGGGTTTTTTTGGATTTGGACATGGCGGCAATATAGGGGGCGGGGGCTCAGGGGGTTTGGAGGCAAGGTGAAGCGCAACGGTATTATGCAAGCGCGACGGCCCAACGGCCTTGCCAAGTGGCTCGCTCAAGTCTCCCCTGAACCCCCTTTAGCCCCTTTAAACTCCCCATGAGAATCATCGCAGGCACCCATCGCGGACGAAACTACCTTGGCCCCGAGGGTGATGAGGTCACCCGCCCCATCACCGATCGGGTGAAAGAAAACCTATTTAACCGCCTGCATTCGCTGGGGGTGCTGGGTTATGGCAAGGTGCTGGATGTATTTGCGGGCACGGGCAGCATGGGCATGGAGGCTCTTTCGCGCGGGGCTGAGCATTGCACCTTTGTGGAACGAGATCGATCGGGGGTTGATCGGCTGCAAGAAAACCTCGACACCTTTGGCTTTGGCCCCGATCAGGCCGTTGTGCGGGCCAGTGATGCCTTGGGGGGCGTTTGGATGCTTCCACTCGACGACGGGAGCATTACGTTGGCTTTTTTAGACCCGCCCTACCCCTTGACCTCGGAAAGTCTCGAACCCTTTGAGGCTCTTTTGGTTGAATTGTTGCCCAAAATGGAGCCCGGCGGCGTGGTGTTGCTGCGAACTGCAGAAGACGTGGTGGCCAAGGACGTGGCGGGCTATGACGGGATGGCCCGGATTGTGGATGGCACGATGGGGCTTCATTTTTACCAAGCCCCATTAAGTGAATAACGATCAGACAACGGGTGTTTTCATAGATAATGGGCTCTAAAAGCCCTTAATGGAGCTTCGCTTGCGCTTTGCTACGTTTTCTTGGAAGGCTTGTGTGGCGAGGTCGAAATAAAATTAACTTCAGTATAAAAAACGACTTAGGTGTTCTTTAAGACCCCCGTTATTCGATAGAACCGCGCCAGACGGCCTTGAGTGAGCCCTGTTTAAAATTCTTGGGCAAAATGCTTGGAGCTGGCCGATCTCTGGCGTACGATTGAACTGATCCACGGGCTCGTCCAATTTGGGATTTATTTAGCAACAAGCTTCGAACAAGATACAAAGGCCTCTTCGTCATGGAACACACACTTAAACTTACCATTACCGCTGTTGGTGAAAACGGTTCAGTTTTTCTGACCCCTTGTGATCCGGTGACGTTGCATGAGTCTGCCATTGAACGTCCTGAAGGGGCTGATGCTGAAGGCGATGATCAAGAATCAGTTCTGTGCGATGACGTGCTGGCGATTAACCCCGACGAAGAGTTGATGGTGCTGGTTGACGAAGCTTAAGTTGGCGTTTGTTGCGGGTGCTCGCTTAGCGGTCCGCGTTTAAAACCATCATGCTTTGAAATTAGCGTGTCAACGTATCAAACAATATTTTGACGGGTCTCTTGAACCGAATGGGGTTCAAGTAACACCTCAAAAAAGAAACTTCTAATGAAACAGCCCGCGGCCTTGCCGTGGGCTGTTATTCTTTGCGGTCCGCTCCGGTCAAGAGCTTGTCTTGTGTTTCGCATTTCCCCCTCTGTCCTTTTGGCATTGCCCATGGGCCGGTGTTTTGGTGTGCTCTATGTTTAATAATCTTTCTGACAAATTTGAAGGCGCTTTGCGCAAGCTCTCGGGCAAAGCCAATATTTCTGAGGCCAACGTGCGCGAAGCGATGGAAGAAGTGCGCGAGGCGCTGCTTGAAGCCGACGTGCATTATGAGGTGGCTCAAACGTTTTGTGATCGTGTGACAGAAAAGGCCACCGGCACCGTGGTGCTTAAAGCGGTTGAGCCTGGCGAGCAGATGATCAAAATTGT
>JAZGFZ010000011.1:0-4227 GCA_036480015.1 Algisphaera sp.
CGCCTGATAGTCACGATCTGCCTCAACCTTCTGAACCCCTTCGGACCGAGCTTCCTCGGAACGATCGCCCGCCGCATCCGCCGTGGGCCGTGGCGCCGCTTGCGCCCCGCCTCCTGCAGTAACAAAATAAATCCCAATCCCCAACACGCCCACCATCGAACCCATCCACAGACGCCATCGCATAAGAAAGCCTTTTGCTAGAAGAAACCAAGACGTGAAAAAACCAGAACGAAAAAAGCGAAACAAAGACACAAAATTCAGCCAAGGACAACGCCTCAACCAACGCAAGACACTTCACCCCCCCCTGAAATGTCAAGTGAAAAACGACGAATCAAGGGTATTTCTCTAGTTGTTTTCTCGCAAAACATCGCTGGCAAGGTGTAAGGCGCGGTGAAAATACGCGGTTTCTTGGGCCGGAAAGCCCCAGCAAACGGGGGGAGATTCCAGATGTCGTTTTTTCCTGAAAGGAAACCCAACCCGCTATCGTTAAAGCCGGGCGAAGTTGTCTAGTATTTTCAAGCCCACGGTTTGTGATTTTTCGGGGTGAAACTGACAGGCGTGCACATTGTTGGCTGAAAAGGCAACGCAAAAAGGGCTTCCGTAATTTGCTTGGGCCGCCACCACCGCGTCATCGGCGGGGGTGCAGTAGTACCCGTGCACAAAATACACATAGGCCGGTTCTTCAATGCCCACAAACAGTGGCGACCGTTCGCCAGTGCCAAAGTCCAGCTTGTTCCATCCCATTTGCGGCACTTTAAGCCGCGGTTGATCCGGCCCCTGATCGGCCACAAACGTGTCCACACATCCCGCCATCACGCCCAGCCCCGCCACGGGTTCATCGGCCGACGGCGCGTCTTCGGTGGAGCTGTCCATTAACAATTGCATGCCCATGCAAATGCCCAGCACGGGTCGGCCACTGGCCACAAACTCCAACACCGGTTGACGCAAGCCCCGCTCGTCAAGCAGTTTCATGCCGTCGGCAAAGTTGCCCACCCCAGGCAACACCAAACGTTCACACGCCAACACTTCTTTTGCGTGAGCGACCACCCCCGCGCGGTGTCCTAAAAACTCAAATGCCTTCTCCACCGAGCGAAGGTTGCCCATGCCATAATCAAGAACACCAATCATGTGATCCCAACGTAATAGGAATGCAAAATAAAAAAACGGCGACAGCCTTACAAGCCAGCGCCGTCTTTAACGTTAAACAAAAGAGTTGGGCTTACCCATCGGCCAAGAGAACGACGATTTCAACACGCCGACTAAGCTTTTTGGTTTCTTTGGCATTTTGCAAGCCAAAGCCCGATGCGTACATCAGCTCGGGCGACACGCCTTGGCCTTCCAAGTGGCGGTACACCGCGGCGGCCCGCTCCATGCTGAGCTGCAAGTTGTCCACCCATTTGCTGCGGGTGATGGGGTCGGTGTCGGTGTAGCCTTCCACGCGAATGCGACGGCCTGCGTATTCGACGTTGATGATGGATGCGATTTGAGTCAGCGTGGTTTTAGAGGCATTGGTGAGTTTGACCTTGCCCGACAAAAAGAGCAGGTCACCCGGCACGTTAAGTGTGATTTTACCTGCGCTTTGGGTCACCGTCACGTCGTCAACCCCTTCAAAACCGGTGGTTTCCAGTGCAGGGCCGCCGCCCGCCAAGTCAGATCGCAGCGTGTCGTTTTCGGTATTCAACGCATCAACCGACCGCCGCAGGTCTTCGATGGTGTTTTGAGCTTCGAGGTTTTGGCCAAACAGCGCATCGCGTTCTGAACGCAGCCGTTTCTTTTCAGGACCACAACCGGTCGACATCAATGTGACACCAGCCAAAACAAACATAAGGACCGTTTTTTGAAGCGTGAGGGGCATCGCTTTCCTTCCGCCCATTTGGGGCGTGTATGAGGGTTCAAGGTTCACTGAACAGGGTTGCCCAGATTAGCAGACCCACACGCCTTACGCACCGCCACACACCCTTGCAAGCCCATAAACCACAGAGAACGGTTTTAAATCCCGCTCAAATGGGGAAACAAGGCTGTCCAAATGGGCCCGCGCAACACCATCACCACCACCGTGGCCAAGCACAGGTAAGGCCCATAGGGAATGGGCGGCATGTTGCCTTTTTTAAACGATGACAACCCTGCGATGAGTGCCGTGCCCAACAATCCAAAAAAGGGCGCTACAAAAAAGGCCAGCGTCACATCGCGCCACCCAATCACCGCACCCACCGCCGCCATCAGGTGCACGTCGCCAAGGCCCATGGCCTCTTTGCCAAACATCAGCGTGCCCAAAATGCGGGTGAACCACACCGTGGCAATGCCCGCCAACATGCCCAAAAGCACACCGCCCAAGGCCAGCAACCAACCCGGTAAACGATCGGCCCCGGCCATTTGAGCCCAAAAAGAGTCGGGAAAGCGCCCTGTTTCACTTGCGGTCATGAGCGTTTGAGGGTCAATTGAAAACGTCATGGTCGCCTCGGGCACCCACGCCTTGCCCACGTAATATCCCACCACCGCGCCCACCACCGGCAGCACCCAAAACAAAACCTCTTTCAATGCTTCCCGTCGTGGATGCGGATGCATAAAGAAATGCTCCGGATCGTTAGGGTCAGCCCCTTCAGGAAGTTCCGGCTCGTCGGCAAAGCTCAAGGGCAACACGCCCAAACGCAAAAAAACAATGGCCAACACCAAACCCAGCGTGCCGCCAAACGGTATGCCAATCCATGCCGGATCAATCCACGGCACCAGTTCTTCCCAGTGCGCAGCGGTGCCCCATGTGCTGGCGGGCACCCACCCCACCGCCACCGAAAGTGGCAGCACAATCAGGGCCAGTGCCAAGGCCGTCCACGGGATACCCAGCGGAATAATAAAGAGCTTTGCGTCAATCATCGTCGCCGCAATCATGCAGCTTAAAAGCACCAAATGGACCGCCAGCACCGGCCATGAATCGGCAATGCCCGCGCCTGCAAATGCAGGACGCAACGCGGTGAAGTAGTACACCGCAAATAAGCCCACAAAACACAGGGCTGTAAACGCCTCCACCAGTGGATACTGCGCACTAATTTTCATTTTGCATGTGCGGCACTTGCCACGCAACCACAACCAGCCCAGCACCGGCACATTGTCTTGCAAGGCCAATTTTTGCTCGCACCCTGGACAACGCGAAGGCGGATGAATCACGCTGAGCCCTTCGGGCACGCGATAAATCACCACGTTTAAAAAGCTGCCCACGCAAGCGCCCCAGAGCAGCAACAAAATAAGAATGAAGTATTCGACAGGCATGGGCGTGTGAAGGGCTAATGGATTGAGGGGCCAAAGGGAACTTTAAATAAAGGGGCAACGCGAGAAAACGCCCGAAAAGACCTATCGGCACACAACGGCATCCATCGCCGCTCCACGAAGCCTACTTCTTAGCCCTCAGCCCCTTCTTGCTCCCCCTGCGTCAAATCCGCAATCTTCTTTTCTGCCGAGTCCAAAATCTTGCGGCAGTGCGAAATGAGCTTGGTGCCGTCTTCATAGTGCTTTAAAGCGTCTTCAAGACCGATTTCTCCGGTTTCAATGCGATCAATCAACTGTTCCAGTTGCTCGACCGAGTCTTCAAACGACAATGCCTTGTTTTTCATAGATGTTTTGGTTTTACCAGCCATCACCACACGGTAGCGTCTTACCGCCCCCTTGCCCCACATCACACCTTTTGTGGGGTTTAGGCCGAGTGGTCAAGCGATCACTCGACCACACCTCGAATGCCGTTTCACGCAGCCCTTTCTTAAATCACGCAAACAGCATGGGCTCATCGGTGCCGGGCTTGTTCATGGTTTTCATGCGACGTGGTTTGCGGGGCGTTGCACCTTTGCCACCATTCACAGTCGATTTCACCTCGCCATCGGCCAACACGGTCTTAATCGCATCGCCCGGTTTGGCGTGAGCTGCGGATCGCAACAATTTTCCATCGGCCCCCACGGTGTACGAATAACCGCGGGCCAACACCTGCTGGGGGCCCACGGCCTCCAAGGTGCGGGCCAGTGCGTCCACACGTCGCCGTGCATCGGCCACGCGTCGCGCCGGAGCGGCATCCAACCGCATGGCCAGCGCATTCACCGTCGCCCGCCCTTCGCCCAGCCATGCTTCGGGGCGTCGAAACAACATATGCCCTGCCACCGCTTCAAGCCGGTGTGTTGCCACCTCATGCCGCCGCGTCAAACTCAACACCAACCGGCGGGCCAGTTGATCCACTTGGTCGTGCAA
>JAZGFZ010000012.1:0-3620 GCA_036480015.1 Algisphaera sp.
AGCGCCGCTGTTACCGCAAAACAAGCCGCGTTATTTGATGGGAGTGGGTTATGAACGTGACATTGTGGCGGCGGTGCGTGCGGGTGTGGACATGTTTGATTGTGTGCTTCCCACGCGCAACGGGCGCAATGCCACAGCGTTTACGCGTACGGGTCGTATTCGGCTTAAAAACGCCAAATTTTCCCAAGACCCCGGGCCCATTGAGGAAGGTTGCGATTGTGCGTCTTGCGGCGGCGGGTTTAGTCGAAGTTATCTACGCCATCTTTTTCAGGCCCATGAGTCGCTGGGGGGCGTGTTGGTGAGTTTGCACAATTTGCGGCATTTTCAGCGGCTGCTATTGGACATTCGAACGGCGATCCGGGACAATGACTGGTCTACATTCGCCCAGGCTTGGCCTGTGGCGTTTTCGTCGTCGGCAAGTGCTGGCGGCGAACTGTAATTCATTTTAGAAACGTCAATTAACGTCGTTTCTGACCGCCGCCATTATGGTCGTTGCTGCGTTTTGACGTGGGCGCGGCCTTGGATACCCCTTCATGTCCCATCCTGTTGCTGCTCTTCTCACCTTCCCGCTAACACTTGGGCAGGCTGCTGCTCCTGCCGATCATTCATTGCCCCCGGCCTCGGCGGCTCCGCCAGTCACGGGTGCGGGGCAGCCGCTTGTCCCCAGTGCGGCGGGTGATCCTGCCGCAGTTGCACAAAAACCTCAGGGCCTTGGCGGCTTTTTGCTGCCTTTGGCACTCATGATGGGTGTGGTCATGCTGTTCACCATGGGGTCGGGCCGCAAAGAAAAGAAAAAGCGGGCTGAGTTGTTGTCGCAATTGGCCAAGGGCGCCCGCGTGCAAACGGTGGGCGGCATCAAAGGCACGGTGATTGATGTGCGTGAGGCCGATGATGAGGTGGTGGTGAAGGTGGATGAGAAATCCAACACCAGCCTTCGGTTTGCTCGTTCGTCCATTACATCGGTGATGCAAGACAGCTGATTGCTTGCACTTGTTTTATTCGTCTTGTCTCCAGCGTTAGCGCTGTGACCACGGGCTGATGGCCCGTTTTTTGAGATTTTAATCTCCCCTCCAAAATTGCTTGTCCCATGAAATATCCTCTTTGGAAACCGATTCTCATTCTCGTGGTGTTGTTGGGCTGCGGCTCGCTAATCTTGTTAAAAGACGGCGACCTTAAGACAATCGACCTAAAGCCTGGCATTGACTTGGCGGGCGGCACGGTGCTTACCTATGACGTGCTGGTGCCTGCGGGCCGAGATGCCACAGAGGTGATTAACGACACCATTGCCATTCAGCGCGACCGCATCGACCCCAGCGGCACCAAAAACCTGATTTGGCGGCAAGAGTCGGGCAATCGGTTGTCGGTCACCATGGCGTTGCCCAAGCCTGAGGTGGGCGAGCGACGCAAGGCGTTCGACGCTGCCCGCGCAGCATTGCTCAAAGAAACACTTGATCGCAGCAAGCTTGATCGTGCGATTACCATCGAAAACCCCGAAGGGCGGGCTCGGGCGTTTGATCAATTGGCTCAGGGTGACGCAGCACTGGTGACACAACTTGAAACGGTGGCTGTTGCGGGAGCCAAGCGGCAATCCCTTTTTGGCATTTACAGTGAGGCCGAAGACGCCTTGGTGGCGGCTGAAGACGCTGCAGGTGCCGATCCTTCAGAGGCTCAGCAAGCAACGCTTGAGAAATTGCAAGAGGCATTGGATGGCGTTGCGGATGAAGTGCTGGAGGCCCGCTCGGGTTTTGACGCTCAGCGTGATGTCGTGCTGGCGGGAACATTGCGAGCGACTGAAATCGACCGCATTTTGGAGTTGGACTCGGTTGCGGCCCGGGGTAAAAAAGTATCGCCGCAAGAGGCGGCTTGGAACGAACTAAAAGCCCAGCATCCCGGTCAGGCGGCTGCGATCGAGGCACTGGCTCAAGCCACGCAAGCCTACGATCAAGTGAAAGGCCCGTTGGATGACCCCGAAGACCTGAAAGCTGCTTTACGAGGCGCGGGGGTGCTGGAGTTTCGCATTGGGGCCACGCCACAAGGCGCCCCGGGCGCTCGTCCGGCCGATGTGGCCACCTACACGCAGCGTTTGGCTGAAAAAGGCCCACGCAGCGGAATGGGGGCCGACTGGCGCTGGTTTGAAGTTGACAAGCTTGAAGAGTTTGTGAAAGACGAAGCCGATCGTGAGGCCATTGCCGAAAACCCTGCGGTGTTCACCGCAATAATGATGACGCGGCGCGAATTGGTGGGGCAAGAATACAACGGCAAGTATTACGTTTTGTTGGGCAACACGCCCGAGTTGGCCATGACCAACGAAGATGAGTGGAAGCTCACGGGCGCTCGTAAAAGCGGCGATGACATGGGGCGGCCGGCGGTGGGTTTTAGTCTCGATGGTTTGGGCGCCAAAATGCTGGGCGACCTAACGGGCCCCAATGTGGGCCGCGCGATGGGCGTGTTGCTGGATGGCAAACTTAAAACTGCACCCAACTTGTTGGGTCGGTTGAGTCGTGGTGGGCAAATCACCGGCGAATTCAATGCCAAAGAGCTTCGATACCTGATTCGTACACTGGGAGCGGGTTCTTTGGAAGGCCAGCTTTCGGCTGATCCGATCAGTCAAAAAACCACTGGCCCGGCCTTGGGTGCCGACAACCTGCAAAAGGGGCTTCGGGCGTGTTTGTTGTCGCTGGCGGCGGTCGCTGTGCTGATGGCGATTTACTACTTTTTTGCGGGCATTGTGGCCGACTTCGCCTTGCTGGCGAACATGGTCATCATTTTGGGCATTATGTCCATGATTGAAGCCACCTTTACCCTGCCGGGTATTGCGGGGCTGGTGTTGACCATTGGCATGGCGGTGGACGCCAACGTGTTAATTTTTGAACGCATTCGTGAAGAACAAGAAGCAGGGGCCGACTTGGGCGCTGCCATTCGTCAAGGGTTTGGCAAGGCGTTGTCGACCATTCTCGACGCGAACATCACCACGCTTATCACTTGCTTTGTGTTGGGTTACACCGCCAGTGCCGAGGTCAAGGGCTTTGCCGTGGTGCTGGGTATTGGCATTGTGGCCACGTTGTTTACCGCGTTGTTTTCCACGCGTGTCATCATTGAAATTTACAAGCGGGTGGCCAAACCCAAGTCGCTCACCATGTTGCCCACGGTGGTGCCAGGGTTGAAGGCTTTGTTAGAGCCCAAGGTCAACTGGATTGCATGGCGAAATTTGTTTGTGCCATTAAGCGTGGTGTTGGTGATCGCTGGTTTGGCGATGACATACGTTCGTGGCCAAGACTTGTTTGACATTGAGTTTCGTTCGGGCACGGAGGTGACGTTTAACCTTGCTTCGGGCAAGTCGATGCCGCTGGCTGAGGCCCGCGAGCGCCTCGCGCAGTTTGCCACCACGCCTGATGCAGCCGCTTTGGCGTCGACCGCCGACGCCAAAGCGGCTGAGGGTGCGGCCCGTCGCAGCGAAGAGGCCCCGCCCAAGGTGGACTTTGCCTTGTTGAACACGGCCCAGATCACCACGGTGGGGGAAGCTTCTGAAAACGGCGGCGCCACAGGTTTTAGTGTGGCCACCTTGATTGAAAACAGCGACGCGGTGAGTGGGGCTGTGAAAGCCGCCTTTCGTGAAGCAT
>JAZGFZ010000013.1:0-11846 GCA_036480015.1 Algisphaera sp.
TTTGCTCCGCATCAATGGGGCGACACTGCGCCACATCGGCATCCAACAAGCCGCGCAATCGCGGAAACTCATCACGCAAATCAGGAAGCTCTGCACGGTGACTGGCCAAATACGTCAGCGTCACCCCGGGGTGACGTCCAAGCAATTCAACCAAGTAGCGTCCAGTGAGTCCTGTGGGTCCAACGATGGCGGCTCGAACGTTCATAGCCCCAATTGTGACCGCCAATGCCAACCGACGCAATCGGCGGCCAGAAAAACACAAACTGCCAATTCGGCAGCTTGGACTGCAAAAAACACCCCTTTCAAACCCTTAAACACCCTTTTAAAACCCCTTCAACACTGGCACGGCCCTTGCAACAAGAAGGGCGTGCAAGGCAACCCACGGTTCGCCTTCAATCCTTGACCCAAATCCCACCCTGTTCTTTCAAAGGAGAACTTTTATGCGTACCAACACTTGTAATCCCAACAACCCCTTCGCTGCCTTTCGTGACCTCGACCGTGTTCTCAACGGCGTGTGGAGCAAAGTTGAAGAAGGCGTTCACCAAACCGTGAACACCGTCACCGCTTATCGCATCAACATGGATGTCATCGAAACCAACGACCAACTGGTCATCACCGCCGAGCTGCCCGGTTTTACCAAAGACCAAGTGAGCGTCAGCGTCGAAGACGGCGTCATGACCCTTGAAGCCCAGCGCCCTGAAGTTAACTACGACGAGCAAGACGAAACCACCGTCCATCTCAACGAACGCCGAACCGCCAATGCCATGCGCAAATTCAAAGTGCCCACGGCTTATGACACCACCCAGGTCAACGCCAAACTCGAGCTTGGCCTGCTCACCCTCACGCTTCCCAAGCGCGAAGAAAAAAAGCCGCAATCCATTGAAGTGAAGTAACCCTTCTCCCCCATACATTCCCTCCCGGCCGCCAGCATCCCTTAGGGTGCTGGCGGTTTTTTATAGGTGAAACCGAAAGGATTCCGGTTAAACTCAACCCTACCCACTTCACGCCATCATGACTCAACCCTTCAACATCATCTACTTCGTTTGCCACGATTTGGGCCGCCACCTGGGCTGCTATGGCCGCCCCGTTGCAACACCCCACATCGACGCCTTTGCACGCGACGGCGTGCAATTCAACAACGCCCATTGCAGCTCCCCTGCATGCAGCCCTTCGCGTGCATGCGCCATGACCGGCCAATACGCCCACGTCAACGGCTGCATCGGTCTTTCACACATGGGCTGGGGCTTGCGTCCCGAGGTGCCCACCATCGTGGAGCATCTTTCCGCCGCCGGATATGAAACCGCCCACGCGGGCACCGAGCACGAGTGGCACCCCCACAGTGGTCGGTACGACCGCGAAGGCGACCGAAGCTGGGACGACTGGACCACAAGCAACGCATTACAAGACGCCCGCACCTTTCTCAACACCCGCAATCACAACAAACCCTTCTACCTCAACATCGGCACGCAAGAAGTACACAGCAGCCAATTCACACAACCCAACATTGTTGAATCACGTTACGGCGGGCCCACCCCCGCCGACCAAACACACGTCCCGCCTTATCTTGAAAACAATGGCCCCAACCGACGCTTCATGGCCAACTTTCAATCCGCCATTCGCCACCTCGACCAACAATGGGGCGACTTCATTTCCTTTCTCAACGATTCGCAATACGCCGACAACACGCTCATTGTCTTCACCACCGACCACGGCATTTCCCTTCCCCATGAAGCCCCGCGATGCTCCAAAGGCACACTTTACGAACGCGGCACCGCCATCACCTTGGCCATGCGCCTGCCCAAAGACATGAAGCAAGGCTATTGCTTTGATGGCCTGATTCCCAACATCGATCTCACCCCCACCTTGCTCGACATGGCAGGCGTTCCCGTGCCCCCCGCCCTCAACGGCCAAAGCTTTTGGCCTCTTTTGCAAAACAAACCCTACCAACCCAACGAACATATTTTCACCGAACGTAATTACCACGGCGAAACAGAATCTCCCAACCCAACGGCCCCAACCGACTACATCGATCTGCTCGATCCCATTCGATCCATCCGCACCCCGCAATATCACTACCTGCGTTGGTTCGACCCTCAAGCCGTTGCCGAGCCCACCCTCTGGGCCAATGCGTGCGTCAACGACCCGCACAGCCACGAACGTTTGTACGACTGTCAGCACGACCCCATGCAAACCATCGATCTCAAAGACCGCCCCGAATACGCATCCATTCTTGCCGACCTACGCCACCGCCTTGAACAATGGATGCAAAACACCGACGACTGGCTGCTTCACGGCACCCCACCCCAACGCCCCGACGAACCGGGCTGGGGCAAAGATTGGCCACGACTCGCAAAACGCCAGCCATGGGACGGCCAGTGACCCCACCCACCTCATAGCCATTCACAGGTTTCAGGAGGGTGTTTGTACGGTAACGCGAAGAAAATTTAACCGCCAAGGGAGCAGGCAAGGGAGCCAAGGAAGGCAAAAAAGACAAGAAGAACACTTTTGCACTTTGGCATGCGTGCGCGAATCAATGCTTTGAAAAATCGAGGACTAAGCGAAAAAACTAAGAACTCACCGAGTTTCTTTCCCTGCCTTTCTTGGCGTCTTGGCGTCTTGGCGTCTTGGCGTAAAATCCCCCCGCGATGCCTCCTCGCTCAAAACAATAAGCAACCCCGCCACCTCGCCATCCCCACGTCTCTATAAACAATACTTGCGAATCGTTCGCGCAACGCCTTCTTCATCATTGGTGGGCCCCACCACATCGGCCACAGCCTTCACGTCATCGGTGGCATTGCCCATGGCCACGCCCAACCCTGCAAAGTGCAGCATTCGCAGGTCGTTTTGCCCATCACCCATGGCCAACACCTCGCTGCGATCCACCTTGTATTTTTCGCAAAGCGTACGCAGTCCATAGGCTTTGTCTGCCCGACGGGCGCTGATTTGGGTCAAATGCCCTTCGGTGGTAATCAAATTGGCGCTTTTGCGATAACGCTCCACCAGCGTTTCGCGAATAATCGCCATGCGATCTGGCGGCGCCATGATTAAAAGCTTGGTCACCGGCTGCCGAAGATGCTCAAGCAACGGGCCAATGTAATCGGGCTTAAACGTCTTGCTCGTCTCGGTCACCAACGTGGGGTCATCGCGATCGGTGTACCACTTGTCTAAAACCTCCAGCGCGATCACGCAGTTTTCATCGGTTTTGCGAGCCACCGAGCAAATGGCATAAGCCAAATCAGCGGTGAGCGGCTCGTGATGCAGCGGCTTGCTAAATTCGGGGTGCTGAATCAGCGCCCCGTTGTAATTCACCTGGTGGGTGTTGAGTTTGAGGTGGTTGTAAATTTCCAGCACCGTGCGCGGTGGCCGCGCGGTGGCAATCACCACCTTAATGCCCTTGCGACGCGCCTCGGTCACCGCCTCAATGGCCTTCACGCTTAGCCGCTTGTCACTGCTCAGCAGCGTACCGTCCACATCAATGGCAATCATGCGGATTTTGGCGGGCGGCTTCACGTCCTCCGATGCGTCCAATGCAACATCCGGCTCCGCAGGTGGCGGCGCTGAAACAAGCCCAAGCTCTTCATCAAGGTTGAATTTTTCGGGCGAAATGACACGTCTCCAAACAATACGTAAACAAACCCCATTGCCATTGGCTCAACCAGCCGAACAGCCCTTCTAGTAACAACTAGTAACAACACGAAGCGTCTAAAGTTTACCCTTTCAAAAAACCGCTGCACAGCTTCTAATGAATCGAGACAAAAACCCTTCGCTCAAGACCTCACCTTGGCACGCAGCCTACGATGAAGTTCATGCCCCACCCTCACCCCGCCAATACACTGGGCCTCGACTACCGCGCCCTTGCCGCCGAGCTGCCTTTTCGCAAGCCCATCATCGACGCCCACACTCACGTGGGAACACCCAAAGCCGCCAAGCTGTACTGCGAAGTCGCCGATCTTTTTGGCGTCACGCTCACCTACACCATGACCGGCTTTGAAAACGCCCGCCGCTTGCACCCAGACTTTGGCGACCGCCTCAAATTCATCTGCGTGCCCGACTATCTCAAAAAAGAAACCCCCGGCACCTTCACCACCCAATGGCTCAAAGACATCGTCGCCTTCCGCGAAGACTTGGGCAGCACCGTCATTAAATTCTGGGCCGCCCCCCGCGGCCGCGATTTTGCCGAAATGTCGCCCGACCCGGCCGACGCCGATGCCATGAAGCTGGATTCCCCCATTCGCAAGCAAGGCATGAAACTGGCCTACGACATGGGCTACCGCACCTTCATGACCCACGTGGGCGACCCCGACACCTGGTTTCAAACCACCTACGCCAACGCGGCACGCTACGGCACCAAGGCCGATCAATTCAAACCTTTAGAAGCCGCACTCGACCAATACCACGATGTCACTTGGATTGGCGCCCACATGGGCGGCTGGCCCGAAGACTTGGATTGGCTCCAAGCATTCATGGATCGCCACCCCAACTACGTGGTCGACACCAGCGCCTGCAAATGGCAAGTTCGCGAGCTTTCCAAACAACCCCAACGCTTCAAAACCTTCTGCGAAGCCAACCCCGACCGCGTGCTCTTTGGCACCGACATCGTGGCCGATGAAAACATGAACAACTCCATTGGCTTCGACCTCTTCGCCTCGCGCTACTGGGCCCTACGCACCCTGCTCGAAACCTCCTACGACGGGCCCAGCCCCATCGTCGACCCCGACCTTCACAAAGTCGACCCCGCCATTGATGAACACGCCACCGCCCACTTGCGTGGCGCCGAACTCAACAACGCCACCCTTCAAAACATCTACCACGACGCCGCGGTCAGTGTCTTAGGGATTGCCCCAGCCAAACCCTAAGACACAACAAAAACAAGGCCGCGTGAGCTGCCCATAAAGCAACCCACACGGCCTTTCCTCAAACGCAAAACGGCTTAAGACAAAACAATTAACTCGAAATCAAACCGCAGCCTTCGCCGCAGCCAAAGCCGCATCGTAATCAGGCTCATCCACCACTTCTGAAACCAACTGCACGTAGGTCACCTTGTCGTTCTTATCCACCACCATCACCTGCCGGGCCAACAGCCCCACTTCTTTAATACGCACGCCATAAGCCACGCCAAACGCATGGTCTTTAAAATCTGACAACGTGTGAACCGCTTCAACACCCGCCGCGCCGCACCAGCGTTTTTGAGCCATGGGGGTGTCCACGCTCACCGTCAAAATCGCCACGTCGTCGCCCAAGCTGGCCGCCTCGGTGTTGAACTTGCGCGTTTGAGTATCGCACACCGGTGTGTCCAGCGAAGGCACCACACTGATGATCTTCACCTTGCCCGCATAATCCGCCAAGGTTTTGTCCGACATGTCATTGGCTTTAAGTGAAAACCCCGGCGCCGTATCCCCCACTTTCAGCTCCGGGCCAAGCAAGGTCATGGCATTGCCTTTAAGTGTCACAGCATTAGATCGTTCGGTCATCGTTTTATCTTTCGTTTAAAGGAATAAAGTCTGCCTTCATCGCGTCGGCATTCACAAAAGAGGGTAGCACACGTGTCCCAATCACCCCCAAACACCCTTCTTGCCACCAACCTCATGACCTGTCCCACCAACGCTTGATCCCTTTTTCGCTCAAGTCTGGAGAAACTTCTTTATAGTATTGAAGGTAAAACGCCCCTTCACCAAGCCCCCTGTTGAAAACCCGGACCTTCCCATGCCCACCTCTCAAGCCCACCTGCTACACGGCAAAACCTACCACCACATCACCGACACCGTGGGCAACACCCCGCTGGTCAAAATCAACCGCCTCGCCCCCGACAATGGGTCAAAGGTTTTAATGAAGTGCGAGTTCTTCAACCCCTTGGCCTCCGTCAAAGACCGCATTGGCAAAGCCATGATTGAATCGGGCGAGAAAGACGGGCTTATTTACCAAAGCACCCACATCATCGAGCCCACCAGCGGCAACACCGGCATCGCACTTGCCTTTGTGTGCGCCGCCAAAGGGTACAAACTCACCCTCACCATGCCCGACTCCATGAGCATTGAACGCCGCACCCTACTCAAAGGCTTGGGTGCCAACCTCGTGCTCACCGACGGCGCCTTGGGCATGAAAGGCGCCATCGAAAAAGCCGCCGACATGGTCGCCCACACCGACAACGCCTTCATGCCCCAGCAATTCGAAAACCCCGCCAACCCCCAAGCCCACTACGACACCACCGGCCCCGAAATTTGGAACGACACCCAAGGCCAAGTCGACTTTTTTGTTGCCGGCGTGGGCACCGGCGGCACCCTCACCGGCGTCGGCAAATACCTCAAAGAAAAAAACCCCGGCATCACCCTCGTGGCGGTCGAACCCACCACCAGCCCCATTCTCTCCGGCGGCGAGCCTGGCCCACACAAAATCCAAGGCATTGGGGCTGGGTTTATCCCCAAAAACCTCGATCTCAAACTCGTCGACCAAGTTGAACAAATCAGCAGCGAAGACGCCATCGACTGGGGCAAGCGGCTCATCAAAGAAGAAGGCCTCTTGGTGGGCATCTCCAGCGGCGCCAACGCCGCCGTCGCCTGCCGCTTGGCCCAAGCCAACCCCGGCAAAACCATCGTCACCGTCGGCTGCTCCTTTGGCGAGCGTTACCTCAGCACCCCGCTGTTCGCTTAAACATTCGTTCGTACAACCCACCCACACAACAACAGGACCTCAGCGGCCCATGCCACGCCTCATCCGCATCCTGACCTACCTCTGGGCCAGCCCCACCACCATGGCAGGGCTTTTCTTGGCCCTGCTCGCCCGCCTGGGCGGCGGTGAAGCCCGCGTGGTCGACGGCGTGATCGAGACCCACGGCGGCCTTCTTGCCGCCCTCTTAAAACGCGTGCCCATCACCGGCGGCGCCAGCGCCATGACCTTGGGCCATGTCGTCATTGGCCGCAACCAACACGACCTAAACCTCACCCGCGCTCACGAGCGGGTTCACGTTCGCCAATACGAACGCTGGGGCCCTTTCTTTGTTCCCGCCTATTTTGCAGCCTGCGCCTTGGCATGGTCACGCGGCCACCAAGCCTACCGCGACAGCCACTTCGAACGCGAAGCCTACGCCGTCGACGACCCCCACGCGTTCGCATCGCTCTAGAATCCACCTCGTAAAAACCACATCGCCCCTACCTCCCCCACCTCGGAGCCCCCAATGTTTAATCTTCTCCTCGCCCAACAGCAACAACCCGAAATCCCCGCAGAAGCCATCGCGGCCCTCTTTGCCATTGCCGCAGTCGTCCTCGTTGTCTTCCTGCTCATTGGCTTGCTGGTCGCGTGGCTCATCTACAAGCCCTACAGCAAGCTCCCCAAGGAATATCACACCCTCGCCCCGGGCCTGTGCTTCTTACTCTTGGTCCCCTTCGCAGGCTTGGTCATGCCCATCATTTTAGGAATCAAAATCCCCGAAGCCTTCGCAGCTTACTTTGCCGATCGTGGCGACACCTCCGTGGGAGACGCAGGCAAAGGCATCGGCCTGTGGTGGGGCATTTCCGTGCTGTGCTGCATGGTGCCAATACTCAACATCTTTGCAGCCATCGCAGCCTTGGTTTTACTGATTATCTTTATTCTCAAACTCTGGGAAATGGCCAAACGCATCGACACCCAAGACGAAGGCATGGCCTCGCCCAATCAAATGTTTTGATTGTTCATGCAACCCTTGGATTAGGGGGCTGAAAAAGCCATCACAACCACAATTGCAATCAAAACCACCCCCACAGCACCCACCAACGTGCCGATTAACCCCGTCACAAAACCCGCCGTTCGCATTCCTCCCGACCCTTGAGACACAGAACCTTCACGAATCGCAGGCCCGGCTTTGGCCCAAAAAATCAATGCCAACGGCCCCAAAACAATTGACAGCAAACCGTAGGTGCCGCAGCCAATGGTAATCGAGCAAATCCCCAAAATCATCGACGCCAGCGCAAAGCCCGATGTCGGCTTCACCGCCCCGCCCAACGTCCCACGGCCAATAATCAAATTACATTCCGGACAAGCCGCCCCCAGTCGAACCCCTGTCAAGTTGTAGCCGCAATTCGGGCAATCAATTGCCGTTTCAAGCAAAACCTCACGCTGCGCAGGCACCGCCACGTTACGTTCATCAAGCGGTAAATCACGTCCAGCATCATCCATCACAACACATCCTCTTCTTCATTCAAGACAAGGTTAAAGGCAAGTCCAAACAATCTACCATTGCCGAAGGGGCTAAGGGGCAGAGGGACTAAGTGAAAAGGCAATCCAGAAGTGCCCCATACTCCATACCCCACACCCTAAACCCCATACCCCATTACCCATTACCCCACACAACATGCCCCACACCCCCTCACCCACCCGCTACACCGCCAGCCCGCCCCATTGGTTTCGCCACTGTGGCCAAAGTGGGCTTCAGCTTCCAGCCCTTAGCCTTGGCGGTTGGCACAACTTTGGCGGTGCCAAAACCGATTCGCAATCACTGGGCGAAACCGACTTACACGCCAACGCCCAAGCCATGCTTTTTACCGCCTTCGACCACGGCATCACCCACATCGACATGGCCAACAACTATGGCCCCCCACCCGGCAGCGCCGAAACCCGCGTGGGACGCATCCTCAAACAAGACCTCGCCGCCCACCGCGACGAACTCCTCATTTCAAGCAAAGCCGGCTACGACATGTGGCCCGGCCCCTACGGTGACGGCGGCAGCCGAAAATACTTACACGCATCACTCGACCAATCACTCAAGCGACTCCAGCTCGATTACGTCGACATCTTCTACAGCCACCGTTTCGACCCCAACACCCCACTTGCCGAAACGCTTGGCGCCTTAGACTCCGCCGTGCGCAACGGCAAAGCCCTCTATGTGGGCCTCAGCAATTACACCGCCGAGCAAACACAACAAGCCTTGGCCATTTGCAAACGAGACGGCTTGGTCAAGCCCATCATTCACCAACCCAAATACTCCCTGCTCGACCGCGAAATCGAATCTGAACTCATACCCGCCGCCAACGATCTGGGCATGGGCATCATCGTCTATTGCCCGCTCGCCCAAGGCCTGCTCACACCCAAATACCTCAACACCGTACCCACCGATTCACGCGCCAAAACATCGCCTTTTTTATCTGAAAACGCCATCGACTCCACCCTAATCGCCCGGCTCAACCAGCTCAACACCCTCGCAAACAGCCGCGGCCAAACACTCGCCCAAATGGCCCTTTCATGGGTGCTCAACACCCCCCACATCACCAGCGCCATCATCGGCGCCAGCCGCCCACAACAAATCATCGAAAATATCGCCGCCGCCGAAAAAACGTCTTTCACCCACGACGAACGGGCCACCATTGAAGAGGCGTTGTCGTAATGCAACAAGGTGGTAGGCCTGCGTCCAGCGACGAACACCGCGACACAAGGCGCCCGTAACCCGCCGGGGCGGGGCCGGGGGGTTGCAACGCCCAATGCTACGGGCGGCGGTAAAAATAAAACGTATCCCGAAGCTCTCCCGTGCAGAGGTGATGTTGCGCCTTAAGCGGTGGGAAAACCCAGGGCGTAAAACGCCCGAGTGCCCCCAGCTTCTGGACAGGGAACGAGAGGTGTGCGGGCACGTCGCTGATGCTGATCACAAAGACCCCACCCGGACGCAGCACTTCAAAAATCGCCGCAATCGACCGATCAGCCACTTCTGGATCGTCCAGCCCCCACCCGATCACACCGCACAGCATCACCACGTCCAGTGACCCAGGCGCAAAGTGGCGATCCACAAACTCGACCGATTCCACGATGTGCCGCTTGGCACCATAGCGCTTCCGAGTGGGGTCAATCTCGATTGTAGAAACGTCCGTGCCCGCCAGCAGCTTCTCGTAGTGCCACGTGTACCAATGGCAGCCAACCAGCAGCACCCGCTGCAAGTCCGGCTGAACCACCACATACGGAAAAATGATGCCTTCAAGCACACGGCGATCGTCTTCACGCAACCTCGGGCCCACGCCTGCCAAAAGCAGCAAGTCACGTCCATGGCGCCCCACCGACTTGATCATTTTTTTAAGCACGTTCTGACTGTCTTCCTCTCCTAGGTCACGCCGCCCCATCACCATGACACGGGCGTCAATTCTACCGTGTTTTATAGTGTGCCCTTGGCTTTCACACAACCCTCTGCGTATAGTCAAAAACCACATGACGTAAGAGTTATTTGCCTACCGGGAATTGCCCCGAGCCGGTAGACCACCACGGGCCAACCCCTGACACACTCACGCCGGGTCGTGCCCGCACCCACCCCACGGGTGACATCGACAAATGCGTTTCACCCCTCGCCACCCGCCCCGCCACGGCCCATATTTCCCCACCGCATCAAGCATGTACTGGCTACAGCTCGGCTCAAATCGGCACTGCCCGCCCAGCCACATCCCCAGCGTCCCGCGATACATCGCCACGCCGACATTCACCCCCCACACGCCAAGTTGATTCACCACATGTTTCATCGTTTCACTTCGTGTGTTTTTCATTCAACCACGCTGCCACCTGTGGTGCAAAATAAGTCAAAATCACATCAGCGCCCGCACGCCGAATCCCCATCAAGCTTTCCAACACCACAGCCCGCTCTTCCAAATACCCCGATGCCGCCGCCGCCTTAATCATTAAATACTCACCGCTCACCTGATACGCAGCCACGGGCAACTGCGTGTGCTCACGCACCGCCCGCACCACATCCAAATACGGTCCGGCAGGCTTCACCATCACATAATCCGCCCCCTGATCTTCATCGGCCTCCACCTCACGCAAAGCCTCACGCACGTTGGCCGGATCCATTTGATACGTCGTCTTGTCCGTAGGAATCGGCCGATCACCTGCCAATCGCGGCGCCGAATCCAGCGCCTCGCGAAACGGCCCATAAAACGCTGACGCATACTTGGCGGTGTACGCCATAATCGCCACATTCGTAAAACCCGCGTCGTCCAACGCATCACGAATCACCTCCACCCGGCCATCCATCATGTCACTGGGCGCCACAATGTCAGCCCCCGCCTTCGCATGGGCCACCGCTTGCTTGGCCAATTGCGGCAACGTCGCATCGTTGTCCACCTCACCCGCATCATTCACATAACCATCGTGACCATCAGTTGAATACGGATCCAACGCCACATCGGTGATCACACACACCTCAGGATGCGCCGCCTTAATCGCCTTGATCGCCCGCGGCACCATGCCATCCTTTTTGCTCGCCGCCGCCCCATCACGCGACTTGAGCGCATCAGGCACCTTGGGAAACAACACCACCTTGTCCACCCCCATCGCCGCGGCGCGTCCCACCTCTTTCACCAACCCCGCCAACGACCACCGCATTTGCCCCGGCAAACTCTCAAGAGGCTGGTCATCATCATCCTCATGAAAAAACAACGGATAGACCAACCGCCCCACCTCCAACGAAGTTTCACGCACCATCGCACGAATGGCCAGCGTGCGACGATTGCGTCGCGGACGTTCAGAAAGATCAAAAGTCATATCAAGCAGTTTAAGGCTTATTCCCACACACAAACAAAGGCAAAATAAAAATGGCTCTTCCGGGTTTGTAATGGGTGACCCCTAACAAACAGGGTGATCTTGGGGGGCCGGGGGTGTTGATTTCGGCGACCATAGGGCCATGGATGACAAACGCTTATTCGAACTGTTGCTCGAACTCAAAACCCCTTGGCATGTTCAGGATGTCGCGGTGGATCGTGAGGCCGGGCGTGTGGATGTGACGCTTGGCCACACGGCGGGATCTACGTTCACCTGCCCGCATTGCGATAAGGCTTGCCCGCTGCACGACCATGCGCCGCAGCGCCAATGGCGACACCTAGACACCATGCAGCACAACACCT
>JAZGFZ010000014.1:0-3734 GCA_036480015.1 Algisphaera sp.
TCTCTATAAATAAAACAACTTACAAAAACCGTCGGTGAAGACTCGCCACACCCAGCAACAAGCCTCACGCTCACCTGTTTGTCTCATCCCCCTATAATCCCGCGGCTTGTTCACTTTTCGTTGGACAACACAACAATCCAAGGCTTTCTTTCATATCTGACTAAGAAAAGCCCACCACCAAGCGGTCACGTACTGCGAGAGAGAAAGAAATGCCCTTGAAAACAACCCCTCAACACCTTGCATGGCTGGCAGCCATGGCATGTACCACCGGCGCCAGCGCCACCTCCCTGAATCCACACTATTCAAATGGGCTCGTCGATTGGGTTCAAACCGCGCAAACCGGCCAAGCCGACCTCCTGCTTATTGGCGACAGCACCGTACTTAAAAATGGCGGTTGGGCCTCAGGCCTGAACACCGGTTTTGCTGGCAACAGCACTTTTGGCTTGGCTGGCACGGGCCTACTTGGCGGCACCAACAACAACGAAGGCGAAGGCTTCTTTCAATTTGCCGACGACCGAGCCTTCGCCGACCCCAATGCGTTCAGCGGCGATCGACTTTTCGATTGGACCATCGACCTGCCCCCCACCCAAGCCGGACAAGCCATCGGCAATAACATTCACCCTTTTGGCATTGCCAAAGTAAATGCCGGCCGTGGCGACTGGGCCGTACGCGGCATTCAACTTGATGGGTCCACCTTGGCGAGTAATGCCAACTACACCTTCACCGCACAGCTTCGCGCCGACGCCGCCCAAGGCGCCACCTCCAACTACGACTTGGCCCGCCGCAACACCGATGGTTTCACCACCGTGTCGGGCAACACCCTCACCGCCGACGGCAACTTTCATTCCGTCTCCCACGGCTTCAGCGCCAACACAGCCGACACCGGCAACGTGCAATTTTCGGTGCGCAACATGACCGACGGCCTAGAAATGTCGTCTTATCGCCTGCGTGAAACAGACGCCTCGGGTGTCACCGTCACCAGTTGGGGCTACGGCGGCAAAAGCACCCGCGATTTCTACGACGAACAATACACACCACTCACCGAGGCCTTTCGCCAAGACACCCTCAATCAAATTGTCGAAGGCGGCTCGGGCAAATTACTGGTGGTCATCACCGAAGCATTTAACGACATCAACGAAACCCTGCCCAGCCTGACCAACGGCATCACCCCGCCCAACAGTGCCGACGCCTTCGTCGACAACCTCATGGCCGTGATCACCGAGGTGCAAACCGACTGGGCTGCGGGTGGCAACAACATCAATGACCTCTCCTTTCTCGCCTTGGGTCAATACGACACGCGCGAACACATCGAGGCCTACAGCACCGCTTTGCGAGCTGCCGCCCAAGCCAACGCCGAGCTGTCCTTTTTTGACCTGCGATCACTCACCGAAGGTGAAACACAACAGCAAATCGAATCTCGACTCGACAGCGTTAACCTGCACTTCGCCAACCGCGAATCCGCTGCCTTTTATGGCAGCGGATTGGTCGACGCCTTGACCACCGTGCCCGAACCCACCAGCGCGGCATTGCTACTCACCGCCGGTTCACTCCTGCTCGGCCGTCGCCGCCAAGCCTAAAACGCCACCCCGTTTTACCAACCCACCAAACAACACACCAACCGGGCTGCCCTTGCGCAAGCCCGGTTGTTTTTTGCATTCAATTGTCTACGTTCTAAAACCTTCCCGTTACGATAAACCCATGCGCCAACCCTTCCCCCTCGTGATCGCCTCGGTCGTCTTGTTCTTCGGAATGTTGGCCCCACCCGCCGCCCCTCAATCCACAGAGCCCGATGAAACCCAAGAAAACACAACCCCAATTCCTCCTGACCTTATTGCCCCTCATGTTGACCCCATAGACCCCCTCGCCATCGCAGGGTTCACCCCCCAACAACTCACCCGCCCTGTACGCAACGCCTTCGCCGCCACCCATACCGGTTTAAGCACCGACGCCCTGCTTGCCGACGACACCCTGCTTCACGCATTTGATCAAAACGTTCAGCAAGCCTTGACCGAATCTGACATCTCCCCGGTTTCGCAAAACCCCAACGCCAGCACCTTTGCCTGCCGCTGGATGCTCTTGCGTTTGCGCAAATCGAGCCAACTTAATGTGCCCACCACCCAGCGTGTCCTCTCTAACCCCGACGCCCCACCACGCGACACCTACGCCCCCATCGCTGAAATCGCCGCCCGCCTCACCCTCGACCGTTTTGGCGGAAGCCTCGACGCCATGCTATGCGATCCCCCACGCCGCCAACACTTCGACACCGAAGCCGCCCGCCTTCTCGCACTGTCCCACAACGACACCTTCAAAAACGTCACCCCCACCCTGCTTCGCGCCACCGCCTTGGCCCTGCGCAAAGCCCGCCGCCTGCGCCCCGAGCTCACCGCCCGCATCGCCGATTGGGACCGCACCATCACCACCCACCGGGCCATCGACCTTCAAAACAACCCCACGCTCATCCCCCGTGTCCCCGGCGTTTATCTTTTTCGCGACGCCCAAGGCTACCTCTACATCGGCGAAGCCAAAAACCTGCGCACACGCCTCACCCAACACCTCAGCGGCGAAGGCCAGCCCGCCCTCACCGCCCACTTGGGCGGCGCCGATTTAGCCACCATCACCCTTGAACTTCACGCCTTCGCCCCCAACTCCAACGCCCGTCTCGCAAGTCACCGCCGAGCCTACGAAAGCGAACTCATCGCCACCCGCCACCCCCGCTTCAATGTAAGACCGTAAGGCGATTCGCCCCATCCCGCAGGGGCTTTGCTTTCGAAGCACGGTCGCTTTATTCATCGTACCTTTTGATCCCAAACGCCTTACCCCACCCACACACGAAAACCATCATGCGCCACTCGCTAATCGCAATCCTCACATTCACCCTGAACGCTGTAAGTGTCGCCGAAGAATCGACGACCATTGCATTTCCAGCCACCGGATACACAATCAACGCGCTGGACCCAGGCAAGGCACAATCTGGTGCTTTTCAATCCATGACGATGCTCTTGCCGCCCAAAGATGGTTTTGCAAGTAACATCAATATCCAACATCAAGCGTTCCCCGGCACACTACAGGATTACGCAACCCTCACGAAAACACAATTTATACAGATGGATTGTACGACCCTCAATTCAGCCATACAGGATGACGTGTATTCGACTGAAGCCACGGGGAAGTTTCCGGGCATTGAAATCGAACTTCATTTCTATCTCCGCGCCATCAAGTCTGGCGATAATGTCATTCTCGCAACCGCAACAATTCCGACCGATCGATGGGAAACCGAAAAGCAAATACTCCTCCCCATCGTTGACAGTTTAAAACCCTACGACAATCCCGAAGGTCCGACAGAATAATCGGATGCAGTAAAGCCATAAAAATTTATTTTTCGGGGAGAGAATGACACAATCCTCAAGAACCTTATTTCCCGAAGCACAGTCGCAAAGATTTTAAATCGCCTTTCCTTTGCGATCTTTGCGCCTTTGCGTGAGGCACTGCCTTAGAACGCCCGCCAGCAAACCCCGTGGTGATATCGGTGTTCAACATCCCAAGGCAAACACGAAGATGACGTAAGGCTTTTTTACGAGAGAAGACCCGACAAAACCGGACAAGGCGCTGAGGTTGCCCAGTCCCAACGGGCGTGGGAGAACACACTCCCCGCCCCTGGAACCCCGATCCATGCCAGTAGCCTACGACAAAGACTTCAGGCTCTAGGCCATCCAAATGGTTCAACAGCACGGCCG
>JAZGFZ010000015.1:0-16331 GCA_036480015.1 Algisphaera sp.
TGCCTGAGGCGATGGTGGTGGCGCTGGTGGAGGCGACGCGGGCGGTGGGGGCGCATCCGCATGTGTCACTTCGCAATGGGCGTATTGTGCGGGCGTTGGTGGAGGGGGCTGATGGGGATCAGTTGGAAACGTGGGCAGGGTATGACCTTGAACGTATGAAGAAAATGGATGTGTACATTGGGCTGCGCGGGTCGGCCAATGCGTCAGAAATGGCGGGGCTGGCGGATGCTCAATTGCAGGCGTATGTGGGCACGTATCAAACGCCGGTGCATGGCGAACAGCGGGTGAAGCACACGCGGTGGTGTGTGCTGCGTTGGCCCAGTGCGTCGATGGCGCAGTTGGCGCAGAAGTCGACGGCCGAGTTTGAAGACTTTTACTTTCGGGTGTGCACGTTGGATTACGCAAAGATGGCGGCGGCGGTGGTGCCGCTTCAAAAACGCATGGCGGCGGCGGATGCGGTGCATATTAAAGGTCCTGGCGACACCGACCTGCGTTTTTCATTGAAGGGGATTGATGCGGTTTCTTGTACGGGCAGCCATAACATTCCTGATGGGGAGTGTTTTTCGGCGCCGGTGCGTAACAGTGTGAATGGGGTGATTCATTACAACACCCCGACGGTGTACATGGGGCGTAGTTTTGAAAATGTTCGGCTGACGTTTAAGAATGGGCGGATTGAAGACTTCACCGCCGATCAAGGCGCAGATGATTTGGCGGGCATTTTTAACACCGATGAGGGCGCTCGCTTTGTGGGTGAATTTGCAATTGGATTTAATCCGCACATCACCCATGCGATGCGGGATATTTTGTTTGATGAAAAGGTGTCGGGGAGCTTGCACTTTACGCCGGGTCGTTGTTATGACGAGGCGGACAATGGGAACATTAGTGACATTCACTGGGATTTGGTTTTGATTCAACGCGAAGATTTTGGGGGCGGGGAAATTTGGTTTGATGACGAATTGATTCGCAAGGACGGCTTGTTTGTGGTGGGGGATTTGTTGGATTTGAATCCGGATCGGTTGGCGTGTGTCGAGTGAGTTTTTGGGGAGGAGGGCGTTGATACTCTAAGATGAAGTGTTGCGTGGGCAGTCTTTGTCGTGCCGTGCGGGCCAAACCGCAGTGTCCTTTTTGCCTTGTTTAATTTCGGAACAACACCCCATGCCTTCAGCTTTTCCTACCACGTTGCCGGTTCGGCTTGATGATCAGGGGCGTATTGATGTGGATGTGAGTTGTCCGGCGTGTGGTTACAACTTGCGTATGCAGCAGGTTCAGAATGTTTGCCCTGAGTGTGGGCAACCTTTGGATGTGGTGCCACGCGAAGAGGTGGATCGGTTAAGTGAGGCAGATAGGCGGTGGGCGGCGAAGGTGCGGCGTGGCGTGGGGTTTTTAAACGTGGGGGCATGGCTGATGCCGCTGGGTGTTTTGCCCGGTTTGCTGGTGGGGGTGGCGGGTGTGTGGTTGATTACCGTGAAGGAGCCCGGGCGGCCTGAAGGTTGGGTGGAACGTGGCACGCGGCTGTCGGCGCGGTGGCCGCTGTTGATTGCGTTGGGGTGTGGGGCGGCGTTTGTGGGGATGCTTCTTTTAACGCAATCCAAGGGTTGGTCGTGGTTGTCGATGATGCGGCGTGATGCGACGTGGTTGGATGTTTTGTTGGCCACGGGGGCGGCATCGCTGGTGGTGGGTTTGTTGGAATCGTGGCGGGTGTTGTTTAAGCTGGCTGCGCGGGCAGACGGACCCGACGCGGCGCGGGCGTGCCGACAAATGTGGAAGCGTTATTTGATTGCCGCTGGGGTGGTTGTGGCGGTTGCGTTGGCCACGCGTTTGGGGGATGCGTGGGATTTGCCCTTTTTGCATCGCCACTTCATGTATGTGGGAGGGGCCATTGTTGCCGTGGTGGCGGCGATGGTGCTGTGGGTGTGGTGGGGCACGGTGCAGCTAACCAAGCGGCTTAAAAGCGCGATGGCTTGATGAGCGTGGCGTTTTTAGGGGGGCTTAATTGCGCTCGGCGGAGAGGCTTTGGATGAGTCTTGTGACCAAGGCCTCGGTCATGGCGGGTTGGTCGTAGTAACCCAGGGCCACGCGGTCGCGGGCGTTTGACACGCGTAGGGTGTTGCTTGGCATGCGGCGCGGGGTTGTTCCCCGGGCAGCGCGAAGCGAGGTGGGGGCTTGGTGGCGGATGGGGTCGGTGGGGTTGAACATGAGAGGGACTCGCGTTTGGGGGGAGCGAGTTGATCGGCCGTTGTGGGTGTTGGGCTTGAGAGTGGTGGGCGGTTGTGTGCTTTTAAGTGTGTTTTTTTTACCTAGTGATCTTCGTTCAGGGCCTTGCGTGTTTTGATTTACGGCGGGAGTGATGGGCACTGCGGTGAGAGTCCGATATTCAAGGGCGGGCCTTTGAAGTGCCTGCGTTTTTGTTGATGTGGCAGAGGAAGAAGCCTTTGGCTGGCCTTTGCATTGTTGAACTTATTGAATGAGGTTTGTTTTGCGCCTGTGGTTTTGTGATGTGAATGGCATGGGGCGCCGCGTTGGGCTGGCGGTGCTTTTGCTGTTTGTAGGGGCGTGGCCTGTGGCGGCGGCGGTGCAGGGTGAGGCAGACTGGGTGGCTCGCGCGGCGGCGGCGACGGCGCAGGCTCAAGCCATTGAGGAGCGTGATGCCCTGACCGCGGTTGAGCGTGAGGCAGCGGCGGGGATGGCGCGTGCGGCGGCCGATGCTTGGACGGCGGCGGCCCAGGCGGAGGAAGACGCCCAAGGCCAAGCCGACTTTATTGCAACCGCGGCGCCGCGCATTGCCGCCGCGCGGGAAGAGGCTGAATTGCTGGCCAAGCAAGAGGGGCAGGCGACGCCGGCGGTGTCTGCGTTTGAAGACATCGTCGATGCCGCCACGGCGTTGCGCGAAGCGGAGGCGATTTTGTCGCGGGCCCGCGCGGCATCGGGTGAGGCGACGGCGGATCAGGCGGCGGCGACCAGTCGTTTGGCAACACTGAAAGAAGAATTGGTGGCGGCGCGGTCGATTGAGCGTGCTGCATTGGATGATGTTGATCAACCTTCTTTGGATGAAAATCAGAACAGTGCATTGCTGGGGCCGTTGCGGTTAGATTTGATGGAGGCTCAGCGATCGGCCGCACGTCAGCAAGTGCTTCAGCTTGAACAGTTGGAGTTGGCTTTGCCCATGCGGTCAGATTTGGCCATTGCCCGGCGGCGGGTGGCAGACCA
Source organism: Algisphaera sp. (assembly GCA_036480015.1). Lineage (GTDB taxonomy): Bacteria > Planctomycetota > Phycisphaerae > Phycisphaerales > Phycisphaeraceae > Algisphaera. The sequence goes on from JAZGFZ010000015.1 coordinate 3,208, forward strand.
ACGGGCCAAGCTGGCGAAGGTAAAAGTGGTTCAATTGCGTTCGCAGGTGGAGGCGCTACGCCAGGCCGAGGCCCACGCGGCCGAGAATGCGGCCGAGGCGAATGTGCAAGCGGCGGCAAAACTTCCTGAGCCCTTTCCTGCATGGGCGCTGCGCAGTGTGGTGTTGGCGCGCCTCACGGGTGATGCCGCCGCCCAGCAGGTCGAATTACGCGAGGCCATGTCGGAGTCGTCGTTGGCGGCGGAAGAGTTGACCCAGAGCCTTGCATTGGGCGAAGACCGTGTGGAAGCGGCTGCGATGACCCAAGCCACCAGTGCGATGTTTTTGGCCGAGCGGCGTGAGTTGCCACTGATTGCGCCGTTGCAAGCGGAATTGGAGTCGCGGCAAAAACAGTTGATCGAGCTAAGCACCCGTTTGTTGGACATGAAAGATGAACGCCGTCGGTTGACGCGCGAGGGGCCCTTGGCGTTGGACGGGGTGCCCGAGGCTCAAGCTCAAATGGCAGGCAAGATTCTTTCGCAGTTCACCGAAGGGCTTGACGATGCATTGGCAGCAACCAGCGTTGTGCTGGATGCAGCAACATCTGATTTAGACGCGGCGGATCGTCACTTGGCGGTGGTGCGACAATATGGAGATTTTCTTGATGGGCGGTTGTTGTGGACGCCCGACTTGAAGGCTTTGCGTCCTTCGGATGGTCCGCTTGCGGTGCGTGATGTGACACGCTGGCTAACCCATTTGAATATGGGGCAGGTGGTGGCGGAACTTACCGGCGCCTTGAAGCGCACACCGGTGTTGGTGATGTTGTTGGGCATGGTGGGTGCGGTGTTGTTGGGGTTGCGGCGACGGTTGGAACGTGCGGTTCGCAATTGGCATGAGCCGGTGGGGCGGCTGGCCGCAGATCGTTTTGGATACACAGCCAAGGCATTTGCCGGTGATGTGCTGATTTCTTGCACGTTTCCTATTCTTTTGTTGGCGGTGGGGCTTTCGTTTCGATCGGCGGGTGAATTTGCGCTGATTCGGGCCGCGGGTTCGGCGCTCACGGCATTGGCGGTGGTGTTGGTTCCGTTGTTCTTAATGCGTCGCTTGGCCCGCAAGGGCGGATTGGCGGTCAAGCATTTTGAATGGCCTGAAGCGGCGTGTTTGGCGCTGCGCCGTGCGCTGAGCTGGTTGATCCCCTTGTTGGCGGGCACATCGTTGGTGGTGGCTTTTATTGGAGCCCAACCTTCGGCCGAAGTGGACTTGCGCAGTGTTGGGCGATTGGTGTTGATGGGCACCATGTTGACGTTGGCGGTGTTTTTGGGGCGGCTTTTACGACGTGATGGCGCGTTGGCTGCGGCGATGATGCGGTCGGGCGGTCCCATTGGGCGCACCCATTGGTTGTGGTATGTGTTGGTGGTGGCGTCGCCGGTGGCGGTGGCGGCATTGGCAGGCTGGGGTTATTACTACACCGCGCTGCGGCTTGAAAGTCGTTTGTTGGCAACGGTTTTGTTAGGCACGGGACTTTTGATTGCTTATGCCATGGCCTTGCGTTGGTTGCGACTAACGCACCGACGTTTAAGTTATGCCGAGTTGCTGCGCAAGCGTGAGGCCGCACGGGTGTTGCGTGAAGAAGCTGCCGCCAAGGCTTTGGCCGAGGCTCAAGCCGATGGTGAAGAACTCGTTGAGCCTGAAGCCATGGTGCCGATACCTGACACCGAAGAACACATCACGCCCTTTGCACTTAATGAACAAACCGGCAAGTTGATTGGCAGTGCGGCGGTGGCGGCGATGGCGGTGGGGTTGTGGGCCGTGTGGAAAGACGTGTTGCCTGCCCTGGGCATTCTTAACGACGTCACGTTGTGGAGCCAAATGCGGCGCATCGACGGTGTGGACACGGTGGAGTCGATTACCTTGGGGGCGATTTTACTGGGCGTGATTGCGGTGTCGCTTACTTGGACTGCGGCGCGGCATTTGCCAGGGTTGGTTGACTTGGTGGTGTTGGGACGCTTTGGTTTGCAATCGGGCACGCGGCATGCCATTACGTTGCTGATGCAATATGTGATTGTGGGCATAGGTTTGAGTTTGGCGCTGTCGGAAATTGGTTTTGGATGGAGCCGGTTGCAGTGGCTGATCGCCGCGTTGTCGGTGGGGCTGGGCTTTGGTTTGCAGGAAATTTTCGCCAATTTCGTGAGTGGTTTGATTATTTTGTTTGAGCGGCCCATTCGTTTGGGCGACACGGTTACGGTGGCCGATCGAACTGGCGTGGTGACAAAAATTCGTATTCGCGCCACCACGATTACGGATTTGAATCAGTGTGAATTGATTGTGCCCAACAAAGAGTTTGTGACCAATTCTTTGGTGAACTGGTCGTTGTCGAGCCCGGTGACGCGTTTGATTGTGCCTGTGGGAATTGCCTATGGAGCAGACACGCGGTTGGCGCAAAAACTACTTCAAGATATTGCCATTAAAAACAAATCGGTGCTTAAAGATCCGCCACCGGTGGCGCTGTTTTTAGAATTTGGTGATAACAGCCTTAATTTTGAACTGCGGGTGTTTGTTACCGACGTTTTGAGGCGTTTTCCGATTAAAAGTGAGCTTCATTTGGCGATCGATGATGCTTTTCGAGATGCGAACATTAGCATTGCCTTTCCGCAGCGTGATGTTCATTTGGACCAGATTGGCCCGCTGGAGATTAAACTGACTGACCCCTCAGTGCCTTTGCCAAGGGGTGCGGTCCAGTCGTCTTGACCTTGGCTTTAAAAGGTCCGCTTTGTACAGACCAACCTTTGTTTTTCCTATTTGTTTTTCGCATCGCCACGGACTAAATCACCATGCATATTTTGATTCCCACTGCGGGCACTGAGCCCGCCCAGGAAAACGCGGCGTATGTCGTGAGCATTGCAAAATCGTTGGGGGCCGCGTTGTTGGTGCTTCATGTACGCCAAGAAGCCGACCCCGAAACCGATTGGATGGCCACGGCCGCAGCTTTTGAAGAAGCGGCTTCTGGCAGTGAGGTGGAGGTGGATTCGATGCAGCGGGTGGCGGAGGCTCGTGATGATCGGGCCGAAGAAATTGCTCGAGCGATTGCGGAGGCCGCAGAGGAAGGCCATTGCGCGTTGATTGTGATGGGCGCAAGTCCGCAGGCGAAGCTGAGCGATTGGGTGAGCAGTCGTGTAGCGCGGGAATCGAAGGTGCCGGTGGTGGTGGTGCCGCGGCTCGAAGAGAAGACCCCTCGGGGCGAAACGGCTTGATGTCTGAATCGACGCCCTCACAATCGAAGTCCAGTGTTTCAAAGACTGCCGCAGGTGCGACGGGGGCGGTCAACGCCACAGGCGGGGCGGCAACCGCGGCAGCATCGGCCAAGTTTGGAACCTTTGGCGGTGTGTTTACACCATGCGTGCTCACGATTTTGGGCGTGATCATGTTTTTACGCTTTGGCGATGTGGTGGGCAACGCGGGGGTTATCAATACATTGTTGATTGTGCTGGTGGCCAAAGCCATTACCACGTTGACCACGTTGTCTTTGTCGGCCATTGCCACCAACACACGCACCAAAGGCGGGGGGGCTTATTTTTTAATCAGCCGCAGTTTGGGGGTTGAATTTGGTGGGGCCATTGGCATGGTGTTCTTTTTGGCCCAGGCTATTTCGGTGTCGATGTATGTGATGGGTTTTGCGGAAGCGTTTGTGGGCACGTTTTCGGGGTTGGGGCTCTCGCTTGAGGTGGTGGGAACGGCAACCAACGTGTTGGTGTTTGCATGTGTGATGATTGGCGCGGGCTGGACCATTAAAGTGCAGTACGGCATTTTGGCGGTTCTGTTGTTGTCATTGGTGAGTTTTGGCGCAGGGGTTCCGCAGGCCTTTAGCGTGGAGACCTTTCAGGCGAACTTGGCGCCGGGTTACACCATGGGCGAAAGTTGGGTCACCATGTTTGCGCTGTTTTTTCCAGCGGTAACAGGCATTATGGCCGGGGCAAACATGTCGGGTGATTTGAAAAACCCTGCGCGGTCAATACCCCGCGGAACCTTGTGGGCCATTGGTTTTACAGCGGTGATTTATCTGGCCTTGGCCTTGCTTTTGGGCGGTTTAAAAACCCGTGAAGGGCTGGTGGGCAGCAACATGCTGCTCAATGACGTGGCCGTGGTGCCGTGGTTGATTACCGCGGGTGTGTTTGCCGCCACGCTGTCGTCGGCCTTGGGCAGCATGATGGGCTCGCCCCGTATTTTGCAGGCGTTTGCCCGCGACCGTGTGTTGCCAGTGCTCACGCCATTTGCCACAGGAAGTGGTGCAGGCAATGAACCACGGCGGGCAACGATCTTGACGTTTGCCATTGCGCAGGTGTGTATTTTGTCTGCCGATTTGAATGCGATTGCGCCGGTGATCACCATGGCATTCATGATTACTTATGGCACGCTTAACCTCGCGTCATTTTACGAAAGCTTCACGAAAAACCCCAGCTATCGGCCGCAGTTTCGTTTTTGCCACTGGAGTGCTTCGTTGTTGGGAGCGCTGGCTTGCTTTGGGGTGATGGTGGTGTTGGATTGGATGTGGGCCTTGGTCGCCATTTGCGGCATGGCGGGTTTGTATTGGCTTATTGCCCAACGCGAATTCCAATCCAACTGGGGTGACGTGAAAAGTGGGTTGGCGTTTGAGCGTGCGCGGCGAAACCTTTCGATTTTGGAAGACGAAAGCTATCACCCCAAAAACTGGCGGCCGATGCTTTTAACCATGAGTGGTGCAGGCGATAGTCGGCGACACTTGGCCGTGTATGGTCATTGGCTTACTGCGGGGCATGGCATTCAAACCTTGGGACAGGTGATTGAAGGCGAGTTGAGCGAACTGATGGATCGCCGCGCGGCGCAGCGCAAGGTGCTTCGGTCATTTATTCGCGATCAAAACCTCAGTGCATTTCCAGCGGTGGTGGTGGCGCCCACCGTGGGCGATGGCGTGGCAGCGCTGGTGCAGGCCCACGGCCTTGGCGGCTTGGAACCCAACATGGTGCTGTTGGGGTGGCCCAATGCCCAGAAGGCTTCTGAAGAGGGTGGGGTTGAATCGTCGAAAGCCTTTGCGAAATTGCTTCGCACCATTGCGCGGCTTAACCGAAGCTTGGTGCTCATTCGATCGCGTGAAGGCAATGAAGATGTGTTTACGCCGCCCCCCGGAACCCTCGATGTGTGGTGGCGTGGCCGTGACAATGGCCCGCTGATGCTCATGATGGCGCACTTGCTCACGAAAAACGCCGAGTGGCGACGGCATCGTATTCGGCTTCTGCGTTGCGTACCTAACGAGGCGGCGGCGGTGGAAGTTCATAAGCATTTGGTCGAGCTGGCCAGCACGTCACGCATTCGTGTGGAAGCCAAGGTGTTTGTGACCGACAACCCGCCTGCCACGATTCGCCGTGAAAGTGCGCGGGCCGCCGTGGTGTTTTTAGGGTTTGCACCCCCCGAAGATGAATCGGCCGACGCAGGCTTTTTTAACACCGTGGACACCTTGCTAGGCGACTTGCCCCGCGTGGCCATGGTGAACAATGCCGGCGGGGTGGCGCTGGAGTCGTGATGAGGGGTGGCTTGGGGTGTGCTTTGGGATATTTGAGGGGGATTTACGCCAAGACGCCAAGAAAGGCAGGAGAAGAGGGGTGCGGGGAGGGGGCTGTGTTGTTTGGGGATGCCAAGCCCCGTTAGTTTCTCTGAATGACTACGAAACACACGAAATACACGAAAAACTTGCTTTGGTTTTCTTTCGTGTGTTTCGTATTTTTCGTGGTTAAAAAACTATCGAGAACCGTTTGATGGCAGGGAAGCCGTTTGGCCATCTGTTTTTTTTATCTGCGTAAATCTGCGCAATCTGCGGACAACTGCCTTTTCTGTTGAGGCAAGCATGTTTTTGGGTGCCAGGCCCTAGGATTTTCACCCGCGTGTAGCAAGACGCAATGGGAGGGTGAGCGATCACGTGGGTCGCGCACGACCACTTCCGAACTGCCTTTCCACTTTGCCCCTCAAACCCCTCATCCCCTTCATCCAAAGGCGTAAGACGCGAATTTCATTTTGATCAATAGCGTCTCAAAACGCGTGAACGGTTACGGCCCCTTGGCGGTTAAATTTCCTTCGCGTTACTCCGCAGGCATCCTCTTGAAACTGTGAACGGAAACCCTTTCGTGGCGTCTTGGTGTGAATCTTTTCCGCGAGGCCTTCCTTGCTCAAAACGGTGTACGGTGACAAAAAAGAGCCCGCCAGATTGCTCTGGCGGGCTCTTTTTAAGTGGGCTATACAGGATTTGAACCTGTGACCTCCTCGATGTCAACGAGGCGCGCTAGCCAACTGCGCCAATAGCCCGAAGGCCGTGAGAGGCGATTCCTCACGGGTTGCAAAGTATAGGGGGCTCTAACGCCGTCTGCCAGTCGCCGGGTAAGTGGGGGGCTTGGAATGATTTTAAGGGTGGGCCCGATAAAGAGGGTGAGGTTGATTCATTCTGGTTCCCCCAAGGGCGATTCATCGGGTACCTTGTAGGGTCCCCCCGGACGGACCGGTTTTTTACTTTTGTCTCTTTTACTTTCTTTATTAGTTGATCCTGATGAGCAACACGCAACAGATGGCCGCGAATGATCGAGCTGCAGAAACGTCGGCTTTGATGCAACGGCTGCTGCGATTTCAAGGCCCTCCAGAGCAGTTTTTAGGTGAGCTTTTGCACACGCAATGCCGTTTGGGGCAAGCGGTGGCAGGGTCGGTGGTGCGGCTTAGCCAAAGTGAACCGCAATCCCAAGGCGATCCCCAATCCCAAGGTGAGGGCAGAACGGAGCATGAGGCGACGGTGCCCGATATGCAGGGGCCGCCCGAAGAGGCTCAAGGCATTGCGGGGGATAGCGCATTCGAGCCCATTGACCCTTCTTTTGATGTGGAAAATGACGAAACGCAAGGGTTTGATCGCACGTCTTCGTCTGAATCGAAAGAGCAGGGCGAGACGGAGTCGTTTGAGATGTTGTCGGAAAGCGATGGCGGCGACGTTGGGGTGCTTGACGCAGGGCTTGATGTTGAGACCGATGGGCAGGCGGTTCTTGAGGCGATGGATGATGGGGCGGGTAAGGGGCCAGAGGCCGAATTGGAGCAAGCCTCGGAGGCTGATGGCGAGGGGTTCACGGTGAACTTGATGGACTCGATGGAGACTTCTCCAGAAGAAGCCGCTTCGCCCGTGCAGGCCGAGGTGATGGCGATTTATCCGCCAGCCCCTTCGACCGGGGTGGTGCCATCGTGGCTGTCGCATGCCATTGAGTTGGCGTTGCAGTTTCCGGGTGGGGGCAGCCATGTGCATCGGCTTGAAGTGGCTGAGCCGGTTGAGGGCGGGCCTCGAGCGCATCATTTGATTGTGGTGCCGGTACAGACCGAGCATGGTTTTCAAGGCATTCAAGCTTTTTTAATTGAAACAGACGAAGATTCGACCGTGCAAAATCGGCGGCAGCGTTTGGAGTTAAGCGTGAGCTTGCTGTCGTTGTACGAAATGCGACAGGTGTTGCAAAAACGAGAATCCGATTTACGCGGGTTGTCCACGGCAACACGGGTGTTGTCGGCAGGCAATGATCATGCGCGGTTTAAAGGCGCTTCGATGGCATTGTGCAATGAGTTTGCATCGCGTTGGCGGGCCGAGCGTGTGAGCGTGGGTTTGCTGGCGGGCCGTTATGTGAAAATGAAGGCGATGAGCCAGACCGAGCGGCTGAGTCGCAAGATGGAAATGGTGCAAGACATCGAAGCGGCAATGGAGGAGTGCTTGGACCAAGACGTTGAGGTGATGCACCCTGCAAGTCCTGACACAACCGCGGTGAATCGTGCGGCGGGTGAGTTGTCGACAAAGCATGGGCCTTCAACCGTGTGCAGTTTGCCGCTGCGTCGTGGCGAAGAAACCGTGGGGGTGGTGACGCTGGAACGCGGTGTTGACGATCCCTTTTCATTGGAAGAAATTAGCTTTTTGCGAATGGCATGTGATTTAATCACACCACGTTTGGTGGAGCTGGGGGACCACGATCAGTGGTTTGGGGCCCGTTGGGCCCGATCGGCACGACGCGGCGGGGCAACGTTGGTGGGGGCCAAACACACTTGGGCCAAGTTAACGGCTGTTGCCTTGTTGGTGGGTGCTGTGGCCATGGTGGTGGTGCCTGGCACCATTCGTGTGGAAGCGCCATTTAAGTTTCAGGCGGTGACGCAACGGTCGATTCCTGCGCCATTTGATGGGTATTTGCAGACGGTGGAGGTGGAGCCCAACGACGTTGTGGAGGCAGGCGATGTGCTGGCAACGCTGGACACGGCCGAATTGCGGGCCAAACGCGCCCGGTTGGATGCCGAACAAATTGGCTATGAAAAAGAAGCGGCTCGTGCGGCCCGTGAAGACAAGCAGGTGGAGCGTCAAATTGCTGAAGCTCAGCGTGACAATGTGTCGGCTCAATTGGATTGGATCGACTGGCAAATTGAGCATGCTGTGATTCGCAGTCCCATTGGAGGCACCGTGGTGGTGGGTGACTTGAAGCAGAAGCTGGGGGCGCCTTCGAGTAAGGGAGACGTGCTTTTTGAAGTGGCTCCGTTGACAGAGCTTCGGGCAGAACTGTTGGTGGATGATGACAAAATCAGCGATATCCCAGGCGTGGGAGCCAAAGGCCGTTTGGCCGCGGCGGCCCAGCCAGATGAAAAGTTGTCGTTTGATGTTGAAGTGATTCATCCCGTGGCCGAAGTGGTGGATGGCCGCAATGTGTTTCGGGTGCGGGTGAAGTTGAATGAGACCCGTTCTTGGGCACGCCCTGGTATTGAGGGAGTGGCCAAAATTGACTCGCACAAAGCGCCCATTGGTTGGGTGTGGACACGCGAGGCAGTGAATTGGGTGAGGATGAAACTTTGGATTTGAGATGTATCTGTTTTGTCTAAAACCTAGATTTCAAGACCACTCGATTTTTTAGAAACAAGCCTTTGACTGTGCTTTTTCGATTTTAAGACGACCTTTTCATGGCTATTGATCGCCCCACATTTAACGAATCTTGGTACCGCGTTGCGGAATTAAAGCCGCGTCTTCGGTCGTTGGTTCAGGTGTTTCGACAGCATTACCGCGGGCGACTGTGGTATGTGTTTCGCGACCCGTCAAACAACCAGTTTTTTAGGGTGGATCAGTCGGGCTACCGCTTTGTGGCGATGCTGGATGGAACACGGACGGTGGCGGCGGTGTGGGATTCATGCAATGAGCAGTTGGGTGATGCGGCGCCAACGCAGGGTGAAGCCATTCAGCTTTTGGGCCAGCTTTACACCAACAATCTGATACATGCCGAATTGCCTGCCGATGCGGCGGGCATGTTCGATCGCTACAAAAAGCGAATGGGCCGTGAAGTGCGTGGTTACGTGTCGAATATCATGTTCGCACGAATCCCGCTGTTTGACCCCGAGCGATTGCTGAATTTGCTTGCTCCTGCACTGGGTTGGATTTTTGGTCCTGTGGGATTGGGGTTGTGGTTTGCGCTGATTGCCTTTGGCTTGTATGCACTCACAGGGCGCACCGAAGAACTGTTTGACCAAAGCAAAAATGTTTTAAGCCCATCCAATCTGCCGCTTTTGTATGTTTCGTTTGGCTTGCTTAAGGTCATTCACGAAATGGGCCACGGGCTGTCGGTGAAATACTTTGGCAAAAAAGAGCGGGTGACCAGCGAAGTACACACCATGGGGTTGATGTTGATGGTGCTGACCCCAGTGCCTTATGTGGATGCAAGCTCGGCGTGGGCGTTTCGCAGTCGGTGGCGACGGGCGTTTGTGGGGGCTGCGGGCATGTATGTGGAATTGGCGACTGCGGCGGTGGCCGCGATTGTGTGGTCTCGCACAGGCACGCAACACCCTCTTCACGGGCTGGCGTACAACGCCATGTTTGTGGCCAGTGTGAGTACGCTGCTGTTTAATGCCAACCCGTTGATTAAGTTTGACGGCTATTACATTTTGTCCGATTTGGCCGAGCTGCCCAACTTGTATCAGCGCAGTAAGGACTATCTGTATTACTTGATTAAAAAACACGTGTACGGGGTCATCAACCCGCGCAATCCGGCGCATAGTTTTGGCGAGGTTGTGTGGTTTGTGGTCTTTGGATTGATCTCTTCGGCTTACCGCGTGTTTTTGGGCGTGACCATTGTGCTGTTTGTGGCAGGCCAGTTGTTTTTTGTGGGCATGGTGATGGCGGCCGCCGCGATTGCAACGTTTTTGGTGGTGCCGTGGGTTAAATGGGGCAAATTTCTTGCCGCCGATGCAGAGTTGTACCGGTGTCGTACCCGTGCGCTATTAACGTCGGTCGGGGCGGTGGTGGGCGTGGCGCTGCTGGCGGGGATGGTGCCTGTGCCGGATCGCGATCGGGCACCTGCGCTGGTGGAACCCATGCACCTAGAACGTGTGTTTGCCGGAGCCAATGGGTTTGTGCAAGACGTGGCCGTGTCAGGTGTGACATCGCATGAAGACACCGTGTTGGTGCATTCCGAAAACCGCGCACTGCATGCCGAATACAGCCGATTAGAGGGTGAGTTAAAGCAAGCAAAAGTGCGCTACCACGCTGCAATGCACAAGGACATTGCAATGGCCCAGGCTTTGCGGGGTCGGGTGAACGCTCAGCGTGAGCAGTTGGCACGGGTGGAGCGTGAGTTAAAACGCTTGGATATTACGCCTCAAGGTGAGGGCACCTGGGTGGCGGCCGATGCTGATCGACTGGTGGGTCACTTTGTAAAACGCGGGCAACAATTGGGGGTGGTGGCCACGCTGGATCAGTTGTTTGTACGGGCCGCAGCAGATCAATATTTGGGGCCGCGTTTGGGCTTGCCGTCAGATCAATTTGGTCAAGAGTCGGACGACAAGCTGGGGCGGAAGGTTGAATTACGCAATCCCAACGCGCCAAGCTTTACATACACCGGTCGTGTGATTCGCGTGGCGCGAGCGGGCAACAATCAATTGTTTTCACCTGCTTTGGGTTATTTTGCCGGAGGTTCGGTGGCCACCGAGGCCGATGGTAAAGATGGCCAAAAAGCATCGGAAGCCTTCTTTGAAGTGCGTATTCAGCCCGATCCGCCGCCTGCAGGTGCGCCGCCGCTGTGGGCTGGCCAACGGCTTGAAGTGCGGTTTTCTTTTGACAAAAAACCCGTGGCCCAGCAATTGTGGCTAGCGCTGAGGCAATTGTTACAGAAGCGTTTGAATATTTAAGTGCAAGGCTTTTTTGAGTTCGTAATGAAAACGATTTCATTCAATGCCTAGTGCCTGCTGTCTAGTGCCTAAAATCACCCTCCCATGACCCGAGCCACCCCCCGATTTGAATTGCCTTCTGATGCCGCCGCAGCGCCGGGGGCGTGGGCACGTACGCAAGTGTCGGCAGCGGCGGCGCCGCCGAGCTCTTTTTGGCGAACGCTAAGCAAGCCTCCACTGCGAACAAGGTTGCCAGAAGGTTTGGATGTGTTGTGGGATGCCGCGGCGGCTCGCATTGTGACGACGTGGCCACGGACCAAGAAGTATCTCAAACGTGCCGACGCAGTGCTGGCCATGGATGACGAGTTGTCGGCCATGACCGAAACCCAATTGCAAGAGGCCATGGATATCACGCGGGCGGTGTTTCGTCGTGCACGTGAAAAGCCTGCGGATGTCACGCGGGGATTTGCGTTGGTGCGCGAGGCGGCCCATCGCCGCATTGGCTTGAAGGCCTACCACACGCAGGTGGCTGCGGCGCTGGCCATGCACGACGGCTGCATTGCCGAAGTGGCGACCGGTGAAGGCAAGACGTTAATTGCCACGTTGCCCGCGACGGTGTTGGGTTGGAGTGGGCGAGGTTGTCATGTCATCACCGTGAATGATTATTTGGCTGAGCGTGATGCCGACCTTATGCGGCCGGTGTATGCCGCGTGCGGATTAACGGTGGCCCATGTGACCGGCGATTTGCAGCCCGACAGCCGAAAGGCGGCCTATATGGCCGATGTGACTTACACCACCAACAAAGAAGCTGCGGCCGATTACTTGCGTGACCGTTTGGTGTTGGGCCAGCGTCGCGGACTGACCTCTACGATGTTGGACCACCTTGAGTCGGGCCGCGGATTGTCTACAGGTGGGGCGGCCGGATTGGTGATGCGCGGGTTGGAAAATGTGGTGGTGGATGAAGCGGACAGCGTGTTGGTGGACGAAGCCGTGACCCCGCTGATTATTAGTGGCCAAAGCCCCAACGCCCAGCAAGTGGATGCGTTTGTCACCGCGTCAAAATTGGCCCCGCAATTGGACGAGCGCACGCATTACACCGTGGATCGGCAATATCGAGACGTGCGGCTTACCGCAGCGGGGCGGCAGCGGGTGGCAGATTTGACCGATGAATTGGGCGGGGTGTGGACGGGGCTGCGACGGTCAGAAGAAATGGTGGTGCAAGCGTTAACAGCCAAAGAGTTGTACCTCGAAGGCGTTCAATATGTGGTGAAAGAGGACAAAGTCGTCATCGTGGATGAAGCCACCGGTCGGTTGATGCCCGACCGCGAATGGCGTGATGGATTGCATCAGGCGGTGTCGGCCAAAGAAGGCGTGAAAGTAGAACCGCCCAAAGTGACCATGGCACGGGTGAGTTTTCAGCGTTTTTTCCGAATGTACCGCCGGTTGTCGGGCATGACGGGCACCGCATGGGAAGAGCGACGCGAGCTGTGGCAAACCTACCGGACTCCTACGGTGGCCATTCCAACCAATCGCCCGTGTGTACGCACCCTTGCAGACGATTGCGTTTCACCCACCAAAGAGGCCAAGTGGGCTGCTGTGGCCGATGCCGTGGAGACAGGTCATGCCACAGGGCGGCCGGTGCTGGTGGGCACACGCAGCGTGGGCGACAGTGAAACACTCAGTGCGTTGTTAAAAGAACGCGGGGTTGAACACGCCATTTTAAATGCTGTGCATCATGAAGCGGAAGCCGAAACCGTGTCGCAAGCCGGACAGCCAGAACGGGTCACCATTGCCACGAACATGGCGGGGCGCGTCACCGACATTAAGTTGGGCGAAGGGGTGGCGGACATGGGCGGCTTGCTTGTGATTGCCACAGCGCGACACGACACCCGGCGGGTGGACCGACAGTTGTTTGGCCGTGCCGGGCGGCAGGGTGATCCCGGCAGTGCAGAAATGTTTGTCAGCCTAGAAGACG
>JAZGFZ010000016.1:0-2512 GCA_036480015.1 Algisphaera sp.
ACGATGACGTGCCGTAAGCATGGGCGGTCGGTGTTCGATTACCTCGTCGAGGTGCTTAAAGCTCATGCCGTGGGGTTGGATCCGCCACTTCCGGTTCGGTGAAACTGTGAATGGTTACGCCGAAGCAAGGTTTTTGTTGGCGTCCCTATCTGCCAACATCCATGAGACAATAAGTCAGATCCCAATCAGGGGAATTTCGGGGCCAGGCACCTGAGATTTTCCCTGAGATTTTCCAAATAGCGGCCGGAGAGAGAAGATGCTGTATTGGGTAAAGGACTGAGGGGCGAAGTGAAAGACAGGCAAGAAAAGGTAGATTGAAAAGTGTCTCATCCCCCTGCCTTCCTTGGCGTCTTGGCGTAAAATTCTTGAAAGAAACGGCTTGTCCGTGATTCGTCGGTACAAATCTTCATCAAAACCGTGAACGACTAATCCCCCATCACTTTTTTATGCCGCAACAAATGGTGGTAGTGCTGGGCAAAACGGTGGGCCTCATCGCGTGCGGCTTGGCACAATTTCAATCCAAGGTTTTGCCGACTCAACCGAATGGGTTCACTTCGCGATTGAACATAAATCAACTCTTCCTTTTTCGCCAAACTAATCACCATCGGCGGCTTCATGTCCAACTCCGCAAAGGCTTCCTCTGCCGCATGCAACTGCCCCAAACCGCCATCGATGATAATCACATCGGGATACAACTCTTGCCCTTGGCCCGCCTCGCGATAACGACGGCTCACCACCTCGCGAATGCTCGCATAATCGTCATTCCCGCCCTTTACGGTTTTAATTTTATACCGGCGATATTGGTTTTTAAGCGGCCGACCATCCACAAAACACACCTTGCTGCCCACTGTTTCGCCGCCTTGCAAGTGGGCGATGTCAATGCACTCCACACAACGAATCGGTTCCGCCAATCCCAAGGTTTTCCGCAAGCTTTCCAATCCTTTTTCAGGATTCACATAAAAACTTTCGCTCTCAGGCTGCCAATTTTGGCTCGACTTCCCACGCTGATCCAACTTCTCGATCGCCCGCATCTGATCACGCAACGCCGCCGCCTCTTCATAGTGCATGGCCGCACTTGCCGCCTCCATGTCGCGTTTAAGTTCCCGCAACATCACCGATCGCTTGCTCTCTAAAAACCGAATAAACCGGTCAATGTCCGCGCGATACGCCTCGACGCTCACCTTGTCGCCACACGGCGCCGTGCATTGCTTAATGGGATACAACAAACACGGCCTAAAAAAGCGCCGCTTGTCATCCCCCGCCTTAATTTCCAAATGACACGTGCGAAACTTAAACACCTTTTGCAAAATTGAAATCGACTCACGCAGTGCATACACACTGGTAAACGGGCCAAACGTCTTGGCCCCCTTAAACGCCTCATCCTGAAGATCACGGGTGATAAACACCCCCGGAAAATCATCCCGCACCGTAATCACCAAATACGGAAACGTTTTGTCATCCACCAACCGCGCATTAAAGCGAGGGTGAATGTCTTTGATCAACCGATTTTCCGTTAGCAGCGCCTCCCATTCGCCCTCACACGGAATCACATCAAAATCGTCAATCAACGCCAGCATCGGCTGCTTGCGAGGCCCCAAATCCACCGAAGGCACAAAATACGACGACACCCGATGCGGCAACACCGACGCCTTGCCCACATAAATCACCACCCCCGCCGCATCCTTCATCAGATACACCCCCGGCACCTTGTCCAGCAAGCGAGCCTTTTTCAGCAACCCATCAAGTTTTTCACGTTCATCCGACATCACACAACCCATACTTTCAAAACCCGTCCCCCTTGCCATTCACACTCAGGATAAGTCTTTCCGGCATGGCCAACGCAAGGGGCAAAGCAAAAAGGCAGGTATCCTCTCTCATCATGCCCCGTCCTCCTGTTCAAATTGAATTGCGTCCTGAGCGAATTCTCATGGCCATCGAGCTGCTCATCGAGCGCATCGAATACCGCCTGCCTGGCCGAGGCTTGGGCCGAACGGCCAGCGATCTCAGAGCCGTGGCTGGCCACGCGGTTGCCGAATCGGCCGAGGTGCAAAAACCCTACCGAGGCCTGCGGTTTGCAGGCGTGGTATTGGCCTTGATTATGGTCGCCGTGCTGATCAAATTTACCATTGGCCTCACCCATTATTACAAAAGCGACGCCGATATTTGGGATCTGCTCAGTGGCATTGAAGCCGCCATCAGCACGCTGGTTTACCTTGGCCTTGCCGGCGCCTTTTTATTCACCGTTGAAATGCGTCTCAAACGCCGCCGCGTGCTGGCCGCCATGCAAGAACTTCGTGCGTTGGCCCACGTGCTCGACATGCACCAATTTTCAAAAGATCCCGAACGACTCATCCATCAAGAATTACTCGACAGCGAACCCGGCGTTGATGCCGACGGCCCATCGCTTTCACCTTTTCTCACGGGGCGCTACCTCGATTATTGCAGCGAACTTTTATCACTCACCGGCAAAGTGGCCGCGCTCTACGCCCGCAACACCCAAGACAGCGTGGTG
>JAZGFZ010000017.1:0-3150 GCA_036480015.1 Algisphaera sp.
TCGGTGAGGGCCTCGACAAAGCGGTTGTACACGGCGCCCGAGGCGGCGGCGATGAGGCGTCCGCCGACGGCGCCGTTGGCAAGGGCGTAAACGGTGTCGCTGGTGGAGGTGTCGGTGTCGACACTGATGCGGTTGAATGTGGCGGCGGTGGCTTGTCGCAGTGCGGTGCGCAGTGCGACAGGGGCAATGTTTGCGTCGGTGGTGACAAAGGCCAACATGGTGGCCATGCTGGGGGCGATCATGCCGCTGCCTTTGGCAATGCCGCCCAAGGTGATGCCTCGTTTGAGCGTGCGTGTGGTCGACTTGGCCGCCAAGTCGGTGGTGAGAATGGCGGTGGCTGCGGCGTGGTCGGCGGCGGGTCCTGTGGAGAGTTGGGCTGCGAGTTGGGGCAGGGCGGAAGTGATTTTTTGAATGGGTAAAACGCGGCCGATGATGCCGGTGGAGGCGGGGAGGACGTCGGTGGTTTTGCAGCCCAATTCCGTGGCGGCGGCGGCACACATGGCTTTGGCGTCGGCCAATCCTTGGGGGCCGGTGGCCACATTGGAGTTGCCACTGTTGCAAAGAATGGCTTGGGCCCGTCCGCCACGCAGGTGGGCTTTGCCGACCAAAACAGGAGCTCCCAGCACTTTGTTGGTGGTGAACACACCTGCCGCGGCGCAAGGGCCTTGGGCGGCGATAAGGGCAAGGTCGGGTTTGCCACTGGCTTTAATACCTGCCGTGGTGGCTGCAACACGAAAGCCTTGTGGCGCGGTGAGAGAGGGAGGAGTTGGCATGGGTTTGGGGTGTTTGGCCCGTTGGCCGTTGGGAATGATGGCTTGCTTAGACTTGCTGTAAGAGGGGGCGGGGTTTCCTTCATTCTAGGGGGGGGAATCCGACCCATGGTGGGTTGTTGCCTTGTTCGACCTTAAAGAGGTAGAATCTGGACTTAACCATCCCCTTTCCCCTTAACAGGACCTGTGAACGATGCCCGTCGCCGATTACGCCACTTACTGCAAGATGCTCGACAATGCGTTCGACAATCATTTTGCCTATCCCGCAATCAACGTGAGCTCGATGGTGACCGCCAATGCGGCCCTGAAAGCCTTTGCCGACCTGAAGTGCGATGGCATTATTCAGGTGTCGACCGGTGGCGGAAAATTCGCCTCGGGTTTGGTCAATGGCGACATGGTGATGGGGGCCATTTCGATTGCCGAACACATTCACCGTGTGGCGGCCAAGTTGGATGTGAATATTGCGATTCACACTGACCACTGCCAGCCGGGCAATGTGGATGATTTTATGGTGCCGCTGATTGAAGAAAGCGAACGTCGCGTGGCCGAAGGCAAGTTGCCGCTGTACCAGTCGCACATGCTTGACGCATCGATTTTGCCTGTTAAAGAAAACATGGACTTGGCAGTGCCCTTGCTCGAACGCATGGCCAAAATCGGTCAAATTTTAGAAGTGGAAGCTGGCGTGGTGGGCGGCGAAGAAGACGGTGCTGCGGGCACCGAGGACATGCCTGACGAAATGCTTTACACCACGCCTGAAGACATGGTTTATGTGTACGAGCGGCTTAACGCGGTGAAGGATGGTCGTTACATGTTTGCGGCAACCTTTGGCAACGTGCACGGTGCATACAAGCCCGGTGCGGTGAAGCTTAAGCCAGGGCTTCTTAAAGAAGGTCAAGATGCGATCAAGGCCAAGTTTGGCCCTGAAGCCAAGTTTTACTTGGTGTTCCACGGTGGTTCGGGCAGCGAAAAACATGAAATTGAAGAAACACTGGGCTACGGCGTGGTGAAAATGAATGTGGACACCGACTGCCAGTATGCGTTTACGCGTCCAGTGGCGGATCACATGCTTAAAAACTATGACCAAGTGATGAAAATCGACGGCGAAGTGGGATCCAAAAAAGGCTATGACCCACGGGCTTATTTGAAAAAAGGCGAAGAAGCCATGGCCGACCGTGTGAAGGAAGCTTGTGTGGATTTGCACTGCGTGGGCAAGAGCGTTTGATCGCTTGTTTGCATTGATTGCAAGCCGCTAAATAAAACACCCCGCAAGCAAGTGCTTGCGGGGTGTTTTTTGTTTGAGCGTGATGCGTGTGGTGACGTGTGATTAGGCCGCGGCAGGCTTGGGCTTGGAGTGCATTTTGCGTCGCAATCGAGCGCAGGGTTGTTCAACCAAGTAGTACATGGCAATGGCGTAGGCAAAGGAGATGACCGCTGCTGTGGCAAGACGCACGGGGTGGGTCATCTCAGGTTTCCATAGACCCAGTAGCGACCACACCGCAAGGTGGATGAGGTAGAGCGTGTAGGAAATGGCGCCAATGTAGCGTAGCCATGCCCAGTCGAGCCAGCGAAAGAGAATGCTTTTGTGTTCGGTGATGGCCAAGTAGAAAAGAGGGAACAAGGCGACGCCTTGGAGGGTGTATCGCCACGTTTCGCGGAACGCTTCGTCGCGGTAGACCAAGGTGAATGCGGTGAGGGCAAGTGATGCGGCGAGGAGCAACATTTTAACCACGGGCGTGAAACGAAACGGTTTGTCGAGGTATGGGTTGCCCCAAAGGGCCATCACGCAGCCAAGCATGATGGAATCGAGCCGGGTGTCGGTGCCGTAGTAGGTGCGGTGATGTTCGGCTCCCAGTTTGTGAATAAGCACCCATCGCCAAGCCAAACCCAGCACGCAGGTGCCTAGAAGAATCAAGGCAATACGGCTGCGTCGCAGGCGAGGCATAAACACAAGCATGAGCAAAGGAAAGCCCATGTAGAAATGTTCTTCGATGGCCAGTGACCAGTAGACGCCGGTGCCGACGGGCCGCTCAAGTCCCATGGCTTGCATGTGGGCCAAGTCGGGGGAAATGATTTTTAAATAGTTGGTAAGGAAAAAGACTTGGTAAAGAATTGCCTTCCAGTCAAACATGCCCACCCAACTGGCAAAAAAGGAAACCCCCATAAGCACAACCATGGTGATGTACATGGGCGGAAAAATGCGTAAGGTTCGGCGTAGGTAGAACGCGAACAGGTCGATTTTTCCTGTTTTGGCGAACTCGCGTCGCATTAGCGTGGTGATGAGGAAGCCGCTTAGAAAAAAGAAAATCGTGACGCCGTAGCCGCCGGGTACTTTTTTGTCGAAGCCAAAGTGGGCCAACATGACCAGTAACACGGCAACGGC
>JAZGFZ010000018.1:0-3677 GCA_036480015.1 Algisphaera sp.
TCGCAAAGACTTTGCCGGCGCCGTGCGGTCGGTGCTCGAAGACCTTATTGCCGCAGGCCTCAACTCCATGCCCGGCGGCGGCGCCGAAGTGTTCGACGACCGTGTTCACGACGAAGCCTTTCGTGGAAAAATTCGCAGCGATGAATGGCTCACCGTGCACCGCACCGCCCACGAACTGGGGCTCAGCACCAACGCCACCATGCTCTACGGCCACATCGAAAGTGCCCAAGACCGCATTCACCATCTCACCATGTTGCGCGACGAACAAGACCTTGCCATCGCCAAGGGTTACCCCGGCCGCTTTCAAACCATTATCCCTTTGCCCTTTTTCCCCGACGGCAGCGCCCTCGAACACCTGCCTGGCCCCTCGGGCGTTGAAAACCTACGCATGATCGCCGTCGCCCGGCTCATGCTCGATAATTTTGATCACGTCAAAGCGTTTTGGATTATGCAAACCTTGCCCATGACCCAAGTCATGCTCGACTACGGCGCCGACGACGTTGACGGCACCGTGGTGTGGTACGACATCACCAAAGTCAGCGGCAGCGACACCCACCAAGAAGTCACCGTCAACACCCTGCGTTCAGCCATTTGCGAAGCCGGTTACACGCCCATCGAACGCGACACCCTATACCGCCAAGTCACCCGCGACGGGGCCGCGTGGCGGGTGGATGAAGGCGAACCGTGTCGCACTTAAAAGTGCTTGACTTCTCCTTTTAAGTTAGGTATATTTACGGTATCCCTCGGCCCTCGCAAGCCCCTTTTCACTCGCCTCTCACTCAAAAGGGAAACCCCACCATGGCCTCCGTTTTCGACGTTTCTGCCTATATTTTGCATAAGCAAGGCTCCATGACCGCCATGAAGCTGCAAAAATTGGTGTACTACGCTCAAGCATGGCACTTGGTGTGGGATGAAGCCCCGCTTCACCGCAGCAAAACCCAAGCTTGGGCCAACGGCCCTGTGGTTCCATCGCTCTATGCCACCCACCGTGGAAAATTCAAACTCACAAAAAACGAGATGTCCAAAGGCGATCTTTCCGCCCTGACTTCTGCCGAGAAAACCACCGTCGACAATGTGCTCAAGTTCTACGGCAAAAAAACGGGCCAATGGCTCAGCGAACTAACCCACGCCGAAAACCCTTGGAAAAATGCCCGCAGTGGACTCGAACCCGGCCAGCGTGGTGATGCCGTAATCACCCACGCCGCCATGGCTGAATACTACGGTTCACTCTAAGCATTTTGCATGGTCCGATCTCGCAAACAACCTAAATTCAAAACACCCGTCAAGGCAACCAAGAAGCCCCGGATTGCCGATCGCTTCGCCGAAGAAGATGCGAAAGATGGAAAAATCCACTTTCGCTTTCGTTATTTCGATGGTGGATTTCGCCCTGCCAAAACCGAAGGCCAGGATTGCTTTTACGACATCTCCAGCAAACTTAAGAGCTTCGAACAAAATGGCTGGAACGACTTAATCCAAAATAAAAAATCACACCACCCCATCGAACTTCACAAACTTGCCAAACCCGCTCAAAAACGTCTCGAAGAACTCTCCTTTGATGACCTCGACTCTCTTTTTAGCCTCCGCCTCAGCGGCACTCAACGCCTCTTCGGCATCCGCTCCAATCACCTCTTTTATGCCCTTTGGTGGGACCCCAATCACCAAGTCTGCCCCAGCAAAAAGAAGCACACCTAAAACAAAACCACGGCCTTTCCCCCTTGCCTTTCCGCCTTCCTTGGCGTCTTGGCGTCTCTGCGTCTTGGCGTAAAATTCTCGCCCCCTTCTCGCCCTTTACTCGCCCCCGCCACCCTTCCACCTCAATCATTGGGCGTCAAGAAAAAATAAAACAGCCGCCCTTCAGCCGCTTGCTGGCCGGCCATTTGTTCTGCCGCAGGGCCAATGCCAAAGTAAAGGTCGGCTCGACCGGGCGCTCGAATGGCTCCGCCGGTGTCTTGGTCCAGCATCAATTGACGAAACGATTCACCGCCGGGCAATTGGGTTGAGGCCAACACCAACCCGCCGCGTGGGAAGATTTTTTTGTCGGTGGCCAGCGACCGCTCGGGCGTCACGCGAAAGCCCAACGATCCGGCGGGCCACTCGTTGCCTTCGTATTCTCGAAAAAACACAAAACGTTCATTTTGCTGAATGTAATAGTCCAGCTCTTGGGGGTTTTTTTGAAAGTGTGTGCGAATGGTGGGCATCGACACGGTGTTTTTATCCAAGGCTCCATTACTCACAAGCAACCGACCAATGGAGGTGTATTCACGGCCATTGGTGCCTGCATAGCCCACGAACATTGTGTTGCCATCGTCCAATTGCAATTTGGCCGAGCCGTTGACCTCAATGCTGTACGCATCGAGCCGACTGGGCAACCACACCAACTCTTGGCCTTCAAGCATGCCACTTGATTCAATGTGCGCTCGTGGCGGATAGGGTTGCACTGTTCCGGTGGCGGCATCAAGCTGCCCCAACACCGTGCCGGTGGCGGCATCGGTTTGCAAATCGGTGGGTCGGGCATACAACGGAAACTGAAACGCGCCGCCTCGCTCACGGCTGGCGGTGAATTCGGGTGAAAAATAACCGGTAAAAAACACCACGCCTTGACCGTTGTATCCCACCGATTCATAGGCTGAAAACTCGGCATGAAGCCGCGATTCCCGTGTAGCCACATCGGCAATTTCAGCCAACTCCAAAAGGGTTTCCACACTGGCTTGGGCCCGCGTGTGGGTCATCCCCGCCACCGGAAAAAAATCTTTCGTCGATGCAATGCGAAACCAATCGACACTGCGACCCAAGGCGGTGACCAATTCGGGTTTACCCAACTGCTGCGCCGCTTGGGCAAACAACTCGGCCCGCCACGCCTCTGGCACGGGCCGTAAGGCCCGAGCGCCAGGCCCCAGCGGCCGCGCATAATCGGGCCGCTGCGTTGAACGGCAACCGGGAACAACGATCAAAATCAATAAAACGAACGGCAAAAAACGTTGGAGCATCCCACCAGTATGAACCACAGATGCGCAAGCCGCAAAACACGGGAATACGATGGCCCCCTCACCGGTTCACTTCACACGCTGACGCCCTGTTCTCCCGCCTTGCTTCACCTTCGCCACTTCATCCCCTTTTAAGCCCACCCATGATGCGCAACCCCCTTGCCGCTTACACCCACTGGCTTCATACACGCTGGCCTGCAGGCATGGTGGAGCGTGGCCCACTGGTCCAGCCCAATGGCAGCACCAATGTGCCAGGGGTGTTTGTGGTGGGCGACCTCACCGGCGTGCCCCTGCTTAAATTCTCGGCCGACACCGGCGCCCGGGCCGTGATGACCCTCGACGCCGAAGCCACGTTTCAAGCCCGCGACACATCAGACCCTGCGGTGATCGACATCGCCATCGTCGGCGGCGGCGTGTCGGGCTTCGCCGCAGCCAAAGAAGCCCACAAACGCGGGCTGAGTTACGTCCTCATCGAGGCCGCCCAACCGTTCTCCACAATCGTCAACTTCCCCAAAAAGAAGCCCATCTTCACCTACCCCACCGCCATGACCCCGGCAGGTGATCTCCAGTTCAATGCCAAATCACACATCAAAGAAGGCCTGCTCGAAGACCTTCAAGAACAAACCCTCGATCAAGGCATCGCCGTGCGTCATGCCAAGGTCGATCGCATTGAACGCTCAGGCAAAACACTCA
>JAZGFZ010000019.1:0-3783 GCA_036480015.1 Algisphaera sp.
TACAAGTTAATGCCATTTTCCCTGCAACCTCGGCACCATCCACCAAACGATCAACACGACACCGCATCAACTGTGCTCGCGACCCTTCGGGCACGTCGCCCGCCAATGTCATCGATCCCACTTCCCGATCAACCGCCAGCACCGTACGCACAAGACCCGCAGCGTCTTCACGCCCCGGACGATTCACCGAAAGCGGAAAGAGCAATGCCGAGCCAGGCAGCCCCTCTGCCAAATCACCTAAATAACGTTCGTAAACAGCCAACGCCGGCTGACCATCCAGTTCAAACAAAACATTGCCCTCTGAACGGGTGATCCGGCGCTCTGGACCAAATGGATCCCAGCCCGCACCGCTTCCGCTGCCCACACAAACATGATCGCCGTAAAAACCCACGGCCGTGATGCGATCCGACACCGCTTGACCACCTTCAATCACCCAAGTCTTTTCAAATCGATCGCCATCGGCCGCCAAGCCGCCCACCACCCGAACAGTCGGCGACAAGCTTTGGTTGAATGCTTGGGTCAATAAAGAACCATTCACACCAAGCCCTGGCGACAACACCAAAACAGCCTTCAAGTCCTCTGCCGCAAGCGACTCTGCGAGCAGAGCCCCTGCTCCAGCACTGTCACCTTCGATTAGCGGCGCGGAAACGAATCGAAGTGGTGTGTGATCAAAGCGCATCACCGCAACCGACAAGGTGTCGTCATAAACATCCTCGCCCCAAATTTCACCCGCACTCGAGCAGCCCATCAAAACAGACGAAGGATAAGCCTCGCGAAGCCCTGTCAGCTGCAATGCCAAGTCTGGATGATGTGACGCCCCAAAAACAAGCACCACCGTGGATGGGCTATCAAGGTCAGGAAAGCTCTCGCACGACCAACCGCTTTCCGTGGTGTATTGAAAGGAATGACTAATCATGATGATCCTTAGATGCTTTGTTACGCGTGAGATATCCACCTTCGTCATAAGAAGATCGGCCAAAACAACCTTGAAGATAACCCTACCGGCCAGACAAGAGTGGACCGATAATCACGCCCCTGGCGACTTCTGATGAGTCTCTTTATGGTCGTCATAGAGCCTCAACAACGCCGTACGAAGGTTCCCCCGTGATTGCCCTAAGTGTCGCGTGACGTCGAGCTGTTTTGCTGTCATCGGATGAAGCTCGCAGGCAAGCTGATAAAGCAATTCAGGGGTGGTGCGTGTGCGATAGATCACCGGCAACCCCCAGCCGCACAAATGAGCCAATCCCAACACCCCAGCCCCCGCCCGAACCGCAGCCCGTTTGATTCGCCATCGTTGGCCAGGCGTGAGATGACACCAACCGTCAAAACACACCACGGCACGGGGCCCTTTGCTCTCACTCACGACAGCCAATTGCGTCAACGTTTGATTCACCACCCCCGCACGATCCCGAAAAGACATTGAGCGATTGGTAAAAACGCCCTGCACTTCATGCCCCTCGGCATGAGCAACTTGGGCAAGGTGTCGCAGCAAGGTGGATTTACCCGATCCATGCGGCCCCACAATGGCCCCGTGCCAACCCGCATCACGAAACAAGCTCACCACATCGCCAAGTGACCGCGCGGGATCGTGTGGACGAAAATCAAGGGCTTCAAGCCGGTCTACACGAAAAGGATTGTGCTGCGCAGACGTCACGCGTTGTTGCCGCCGCGTGTCAATACGATGGGCCTCTTGGCCACATCATCCGCCCCATCGGCGTCAAGCCGAAAGCCCCAACCAATGCCCACCAATTGCCCACCATAAGTCAGGGGGCCAGGTGGCATGACCAAATCAATCACATAAGCGCCCGCAGGATCAAGAGGCCTTTCTGTCGCCTCCCAGCGATGGCGAAAAGCCGCAGCACGGTCGGTGGTGCCACGCCCCTGGGTTCGCCAAATCAACGAAAGTTCAATCCAACGCGGCGCATCAGGCAATTCCCAAGCCACCGCAACGTTTATTGAATCGCCCGGTTTAAATTGTGTTTGACCGTTGAGATCAATCTGAAGTTGCTCGCTCATCAAACCGCTCCTTCTGTGTCGTCCCAGCCGTAATAAGAGCGTGGGTCTTCGTCGGCCCACACGGTAAGCACAAGATTGTGTCGAATATCAGGCAAAAACGACACCCATGCTTTAACCTCAAGGGTCCAACGAATTTCATTATTGTCCGATTTAAACGAGTGCATGACATCAGGCGGAAAATCAAGATCAAACGTACCCACGGTGGTCACCGATTCACCCGATTCTTGGGTGTCATAAAGCACCACTTTGTGAAAAGCATGCGTGTCGGTGGTGGTG
Organism: Algisphaera sp.; assembly: GCA_036480015.1. Classification (GTDB taxonomy): domain Bacteria; phylum Planctomycetota; class Phycisphaerae; order Phycisphaerales; family Phycisphaeraceae; genus Algisphaera. The sequence continues at coordinate 2,293 of JAZGFZ010000019.1, forward strand.
GTGGTGCCTTGGCTGTAGGTCGCACGCTCTTGCCCTGCCAAACGAACACGCAACCGACGCACACCACGCGGTGTGCCACTAAATGACCACGCCAAGGTGTGCAAAGCCGCCGGATCAAATGTCTCACGATCCGCCAGCACTTTTAGTCTGGGAGCCAGCAAGCCCAGCAATGCATACGCCCCGCCCAGCCCCAACACCGCGGCAATGCTGCCTCCCACATAAGGGGGAATATTGACCCAACCTTGAGCCATGTTGCCAAACGTTAAAAAACCAACCACCACCGCAGGAATCAAAAGCACTCCAGCACAACCCACCCGACTGGCCCGCCCTGGGGTTTTAAGTTCAATTCGATATCGAACGTCCAAGCCTTCACCACGACTTTTACGCTCGCGTGAGGCTTGCTCAACCGCCGATGAGGCAATCTGCTGTGTTTCAGGAACAGGCCACCACGCGCCTTCGTCGTCGGGAGCTTGAGCCAAGCCTTTGATAAATGATTTGAGACGACCAAGCACCATGTCTAAATTCTACTCGCGAGTTGATTCCGCAACAGCTGTTGACGCTCGGCCAGGCCAACAACGTGCCAGAAAACGCTCAATCACTTCATAGCCTTTTTTTAGCTTAAGAACACGTTTTTCAAGCAGGTGCCATGAAAGATAAGCCAATGCAAACGTAATGGGAAAAGACCAAAGCGTCATCGCAGTAATCGACACCCCCGCTTTCCAAGATACAACGGCCTGCTGAACAGGAAAGGCGTAAATGTAAATACCATAAGAATAATCGCCAAAACGGTTAAATCCGCGAATCAATCCCCCTGGAACATACGCCAAATAAAGGACCAAATACGGAACCGTCACGCAATACACCACAAAAAAGAGATCTGGATGAAACAGCGAAACCGCCAACGTTGCTGAAAAAAGCAAAAACACAGGGGTCAAAAGCTTCACCTGATCTCGATACAGGTAAGCCGTAGAGCCCACAAAAAACATTGAAAACAAATGCAATCCATGGCCAGAGACAAATGCCCCAAACGGCCAAAAATGATTGGCGATGTTTGCCCCCATCGCCACAATCGCAATGGCTGCAAACATGGGTTTAAGAACCGCCCGTCCCGTGCGTTGGGCCAGCCATAAAAGCAGTGTTCCCGCCAAAGCCACGCACAAATACATACGAAGTTCATAGGGCAATGTCCACAATGAACCATTCACCGCCCCGGGATAAGGAACGCCTTCAAACACCCCAGGAAGCTTCCATTCAATTCCAAACAAAAGAAGGCTGTTTTTGATCAAATAGCTCCAAGTTTGTTTGGACGCAAGGTAGTCACCCGTGCTAAGTTTGGTAAACGACAAACCCACCACAAATACACAAAACAGAATAGCCGCTACGCAAGCGGGGTAAATCCGCAACACGCGAGCCCATGTGAATGCAATCAAATTGTTGCGGCTAAAAAAACTGGCCGCAATAAGAAGGCCACTTCCTACAAAAAAAACATCA
>JAZGFZ010000020.1:0-2492 GCA_036480015.1 Algisphaera sp.
CTTCGTTTCTTTGGTGGGGGCGTAATCTGCTTGCTTGTTTGTTGCTGCGACGTAACAGCTTACGATTTTGGGCCGCCTCCTTTTTAAGCCAACGCTTGTCTTGAGGCTGTAAAATCATGAACGGCTACGTTGCAACAAGGGGTTTGGTTTTGATAGAATTGGGTGTATCTTTGCGGCGAGAGGCGTCAAAGACGCTGTGGTTGTTGGGGCTGGGGCCCGAATACGATTGGTTTTTTTTAAGAGGAGCTGGAATGTTTAAGCGTGCAATGAGTTGGAAACAGTGTGCTTTGGTGGGCGGCGCTGCATGGGTTGGTTTTTCGGGGCTTGGCGCGACATCGGCGCAAGCGGCGGAACAGATAACGGATTACGGCGTTTTGGAAGAGGAATCAGACCTGTTTGCATCGTTTCGGACGGCGAGCCGTTGGTCGGGCACGCAGGGGTCGCCTCGGGCGCTTAAGTGGAGCATTGTGCCTGACGGGACGACCCTGCCAAGCAGCTGGAATGAGTCGTCGGATGACAGCTCGCTCATTGGTTGGCTGGACACGATTCACAACACGTCGGGTGGATCAGACCTGACCCAGCGTTCGTGGTTTTCGATGTTTGAAGATTCTTACAATCGGTGGGATGAACTTTCGGGGCTTCAAATCAGTTACCGCCCTGCGGATGATGGCGCTTCGATGCCTTACAACAATGGCCAGGCCGGGGTTCGAGGTGACATGCGCGTGGGTGGGCACAGGATTGATGGTGTGAATGGCATTGTTGCCAATAACTATTATCCGTCACGTGGCGACATGATCATTGACACGGCCGATACGTTTTACACCGGAAATGCCATTCGGGAACGGCATTTTCGAAATGTGTTGATGCACGAAGTGGGGCACGGCATTGGACTACGCCATGTGCGATCTGATGATTTTGGCCAACTTATGGGCACGGGTTCCTTTCATGTTTTTAAAGGTCCGCAGTTCGATGAGCTTCTTGGGGTTCAGCGCCACTACGGTGATCGTTTCGAAGAAAATGGTGGCAACGACACCGCTGCGACCGCCACATCGGCGGGGGTTTTCGCAAGCAATGGCACGTGGTCAATTGGAACTGACGCAACAAACACCAGTTTGATTGCGTTGTCGGACATTGATTTTGTGAGTATCGACGACGACAGCGATACGGACATGTTTGCGTTTACGTTGACCCAGGACGGGGTGATTGATGCGTTGCTTACGCCGTACGGCCCGACGTACAACGAAGGCAGGGAAGGCGGGGCTTTGAGCCCCTTGGTCACTTCGGCGCTTAGCGATTTGACGCTTGAGTTGGTCAACAGCATTGGCGTTTCATTGGTGACAAGCAACGCGTCTGCGGCAGGTTTTGCAGAATCGTTCTCAGGTTTTGCGGTTGCGGCGGGAGATTATTTTCTTCGGGTGACTGGCGAGGCGAATAACATTCAGGTGTACGGATTGGATCTTGTGGTCGCCGTTCCTGAACCCGGTACGCTGCTGGTGTTGATGGGTGGCGGGGTGTTGGTGGGTATGCGTCGTCGTCGGGCGTAACGGGCGTAATGGGCGTAAATAAGCGTGTGAGATGGTGTCCGCTGCTGGATGTGATGTCCTACGCCTGTTTTCATTAACAGCGTTGTGGTGGTGGTTTAGGTGGATGAGCGGCGGTGACGTTGGCCCGATGGCGGGGAATGGCGCAAGGTGTCGCACCCACGGTGGTGTTGTCTGCAAAAAGAGAGGTGGGTGCGTGGAGGGGGTGAAAAGGGTATGTTTGGTTGCAAAAGGGTGAGATGGTCGATTCAGAAGGGGATCTCTGAGGAGATGTTTTCAAAAGATTTTTGAGGAAGAAAAAATGATGCAGTCTCTTATTCGTTGTGGCGTGGCTTTTGCTGCGGGGTGTTTGCCGGTGTCGGCGTGGGGCACGGTGGCGGTGGTTCCCAGTCCCATTGCATTGGAAACGGCACCTGTCACGGGAGCTGGCAATTTGGTGGCGCCTTTGTCGCTGGTGAGTCCGGGTTTTGACATTGTGTTGAATTACGTGAATGCGCCCACCGCAGCAGAGGCGGCGGCATTTGCTGCGGCGGAGACGGCGTGGGAATCGGTGATCACGGGTTATCAAGAAACCGTGACTCAAAATCATTTGACCATCAACGTTAATTTGAGTGGGATTGATGGGGTGGGTGGAACGTTGGGCAGTGCGGGCCCCACGCATGCTCAGTTGTCGGACCATTTTTTATATGCCACCGCAGGGGCGATGACATTTGACACCGCCGACACGGCGGGGTTGGTTGCCAGTGGCAATTTTGAGGCGGTGGTGCTGCACGAAATGGGGCACGTGCTGGGCATTGGAACGTTGTGGAGTGGCGCGAATGTTGGGTTTGCGGGCTACCAAGAACTTTATGTGGATGGCACGGGCCAGTACACCGGCGCAAATGCCGTGGCGGCATACAACGATGAGTTTGGGCAGGTCAGCGCCTTTGTGCCCGTTGAATTGGGCGGGGG
>JAZGFZ010000021.1:0-15847 GCA_036480015.1 Algisphaera sp.
CGGGCGATGCAGTTTAAAATTGACGCCGCAACTGCGGTGTATGACATTGCGGTGAATCCTGCGCCCGCGCAAGCGATGATTGACACGTTGGTGATGCTTTCGCTTCAGGTCAATATGGCCGAGCGCCATGGGGCATCGCAGTTTGGCGAGGCAGGCGGGGTGTTGCTTTTGGATGCGGCGCGTGATTTACAAGAGGCTGCATTTGGTATTGCCGCACGGGTGATGACCGGTGAACAGCGTGAGAAATTGTTGGGGCTTTGCCGCGCGTGGTCAGATGAGCACCCTCATGAAACAGGGGTTTGGTATGTGCGGCTTAATAATTTGCCGGGTGTGGCGAGTGGCGACACGGTGCTCGACGTGGTGGACAGTTTGACGGATTTGCCCGGAAAATTTTTAGGCAAGTTTATTCCTGGGGTGAATGCCGCAGGTGAATCGGTGAGTGAGGCCACGCTGTTGGCTGAACGAATGAGTTGGTTGGGCCCGCGATTGATGATTGTGAGCCAATGGCGGGCAGAGCTTTTGATTTATGAATCACTCGCGGCACCGCAAGTGAATGACGCGGTGGCGGTGAGTCAGCGTTTGGCCAAGGTGGCTGAAGACTTGCCCCAGCAGCTTGATGCGCAGCGAACGGCTTTGTTTAACGACTTGATCGAAAACCGCGAAACGCTCGAAGGTTTGCTGCAGGGGTCGTTGGGCATTACGGAAAACACGCAAGCGATTATGAGAAGCATGGATGGTGTGTTGGCTCGCGTGCAAGCGTTGAAAGGTGAGCCAAACCCCAATGCGGTGTCGGGTCGACCTTTTGACATCACCGAGTACACCACGGCGTTGCAGGCGGCCGACGCCACGATTTCGGAAGCCCATGCGTTGTTGGAGTCGGCCGAGAAAGCCACGGCCGCCGGTGCGTTGGAGGCCAAGTTGGGGGTGGTGACGGGAGAGGCTCGGAGTCTTGTTTGGCTTGCCGGCGGCGTGTTGGGTGGGGCGGTGTTGCTTGCAGGGCTGTTGATTGTGTTGGCTGCGAAGTGGATTCCCGGGCGTTAGAACGTGTGATTAAAGGGGGATGAGGTATGGGTTGCTTCTGAATGGTCTTTTCATTCAGCCTCTCAGTCCCTTGTCTCCTCAGCCCCTTCATTCAAGAACGGTCACCTAAATGGGTCGTCCGCTTTTGGTCACGGTTACGCTGGGACGCGGCGCATTGCAGTGGGGGCATGTTTTGGCGTCGGGGTCTTCGTAGTGTTTGTTGCAGTGCAGGCACATGGCTGAGGGAATGCGTTGGGTGGTAAAAAGGTGATAGAGCCCGCGGCTGCCGTAACCGACAATGGCAATGCTTAAGCCTGCGATGGCGATCCATAGCAAGGGGAGGCGCAAGGCAAAAACGTTTCGGTTTCCACGTGTGAGCCATGGGTCGGGATAGAAACGTTGGGCGGCGGGGCCGGTGCGCATGTGCAAACCCGGGCTTAGCGTTGTGTTGCCTGCTAAACCTTTGCCCGGTTCATGTCGCGTGACCATGTCTTCGTGGTCGGCGAGGTAGCGGCCCAAGAGAAGTTGGCCGTCGATCACGGCGATGCTTTGGTGTTGCACGTTGAGCAGTGCTGGCGGGGTGGTTTGAGAATCGGCAGGCGAGGCATCTGTTGTGTCGGGCGTGTTGGGGGTGGGTGGGGTGGTGTGCGCCGCAACACGAACAATGGCGAGGTGGCGTTGTCCGCTGATGGGGTGAAGGACGGCTGCCGCACTGCCAATGAGAAGGCCCAGCAGGAACAAGAGGCTTAGTAAGGATCGTGCCAAGGCTTTCATGGTCGCGGTCTTTGAAGGGAAGGGAAGGGAAGGGAAGGGAAAGGAAAGGAAAGGGAGGGGAAGGGGTGCCTGTCGACACTATCGGCTTATCGAGTCAGTCGTGGCCTTTAGGCGAGCGGGGTATTGCACGGGGAGCAAAGTTGCGATGGGTGTTGATGTGGTTATATCTGCGGGACAGGCTAAAAAGGCCATTTTGTGAATGGGCGATCCCCCATTTTAACAAAAAGGGGTCAGGAGTCTTTTTGGGGAGAGGCGTGATCCTTGCTTTTGTTCCTTTTGGGTTTTGTAAAACATTCTCTAAAACCCTGCGAATTGTTTCACTTTTGGAGTGATGTGGAATGCGAAAAAAGCCTGCCCACGAGGTGATGTCGTGGGCAGGCTTTTTAATGTGATGGACGAGGTAATGGCTTGCTGGTTTATCCCAGCATGCCTGAAACGGTTTCGCGTTCACTGGAAAGCTCGTCGTTGGTGGTTTTAATCATGCTGATGGCGAAGTCGTCCAAAGGCAGGCCTTCGATCACTTGGTATTCACCGGGGGCGGTGGTTTTAACGGGCAAGCCCGCCCATACGTCGGGGTGAAAACCGTAAGCGCCATTGGATTTAACGGCGACCGAGTGGATTTTGCCGGGGGTGCACAGGTCGCGTACATGGTCAATAAGTGCGTTGCCTGCACTGGCGGCCGAGCTGAGCCCGCGGGCGGCGATGATGGCCGCGCCGCGTTTGCCCACGGTGGGGCAAAACTCAGTTTTTAAATAGGTGTCATCGTTGATGACTGACGGGGCGGGTTGCCCGTTGATTTTGGCCAAGTGAAAGGCAGGGAACATGGTGGGGCTGTGGTTGCCAAAAATGTAAACGTCGCTGATGTCGGTGGTGGGCACGCCTGCTTTTTGAGCCAGTTGGGTGATGGCGCGGTTTTGGTCGAGTCGCACCATGGCGGTCCAGCGATCGGCGGTGATGCGTTTGCACTGGCTGGCGCCGATCATGCAGTTGGTGTTGGCGGGGTTACCGACGATGACCACGCGGCAATCGTCGGCGGCGTTGGCATCGATGGCTTTGCCTTGGCCAACAAAAATTTTGCCGTTGTCTTTAAGAAGATCGGCGCGTTCCATGCCGGGGCCGCGGGGTTTGCTGCCCACAAGCAAGGCCCAGTTGGCGTTTTTGAAACCCACGGCGGGGTCGCTGCTCATTTCAATTCCGGCGAGCAATGGAAAGGCGCAGTCGTCCAATTCCATGGCCACGCCTTCGAGGGCTTTCATGGCTTTTTCGACGGGTATTTCAAGCAGTTGAAGGATGACAGGTTGGTCGGGGCCAAACATTTCGCCCGCAGCGATGCGGAAGAGAAGGCTATAGCAAATTTGGCCTGCGGCGCCGGTGACGGCCACGCGAAGGGGTGTTTTAGAGGAAGACGACATCGTAATAAAGGTCCTTTGCGGAAAAGAGCTCGCGGCAGGGTGACAGCGTCACCCTAATTAGGACCAATGTATCTAGTTTGTTCTGTGAAGGTGGAGGTTTGGCCAGAGTTGGCTTGGGGGGTGAATCGGGTTTCGAGCCCTTGGGCAAGAACCTGCTTTTTGTTGCGGGCTTGTTGTCGACTTGTTTTCGTAAGGAGCGGCCATTGGGGCTAAACTAAGCAAGCTCATTGCCCGGGGAGGGGTTTAGCAGAGCGCGATGTAGGTGAGCAGTGATAGAACGAGAATTCGCTTGCGCATTGAGACGTGAGGGACGTTGAGGCTGAGTAGTTCGCGCATGGTGGGTTTTCCTAAAAGGGGTTGCCCAAAGGTGCCTTGAGGTGGCGGAACAGGGCGATGTTTCGCCTTGAAATCATTTAAGTGGAGCTATGTCAATGAATTGCAGTTACTTTCGAAAAGCAGTCGAGGGGTTCGGTTCGTGCGGTTTGTGGTGTCGAAACCACAGGGCACATGCGGTGCTGGTGTTTTTGATGGCTTGGTTGCCCCTCGGCGCTACGGCAGACCCCATTGCAGAGGTTTGGCCTCCGGTGGCCGAGAGCCATGCCATGAGTGCTCACCGTTTGATTGAGCAGTGGGTTCAGCGTGGTGGGGTGCCTGGAGAGCGGGCGGGGGCGATTCGAACAACGGGCTTGTTGGGGGTGCGGGTGACCCTGCGGGCGGGGGGCATTACGTTGGGCACCGGAACCGCGCTGCGGGCCGATCGCATTGAAGCGTTGGCTGCGGTGGATGGTGGCGACGTGTTGCTGCCTGCCACCGATTTGGTCACGTTGTTAGAAGCAGCCACCACCCATGCGATGGACAATGTGATGGCACGTTTGAAAGACCGGGTGTTTGAGGCTCGGCTTCGCGCTCAGGTGGGGGGCGACATCGATACGCAAGCGACCGATCGATCTAAAATTGGCGCCGGGCTGGAGGTGGATTTGCAAATTGCATTGAATCCCAAACGGCTGGTGATTCGTGAAGATGAATCTTCTGCGACGGTTTATGCGCGTTTTGCCCCTGGCTTTCATGGGCTTTGGGTCAATGCCCAAGCCGAGCCTGGAATGTTGTGGCCCGCAACGGCATTGGCGGGCAATTTGTCACCTCGTCGGCAGGTGATGCGGTTGCTTGATTCTGCCGGATTGGATGCAGCGGATTCGAGTCCGTTGGGGCGACCTGGAAAGCCGGGGTTGTATCGATTTGACGTGCTGCACGTGGTGCGACCAAGGGCAGGGTTGACGCCGGTGCTTTTGGTGCGTGGTGGCAAGTTGGGATCGGGTCGTTTTGTAAACCAAGAGATATTGCGTAGCATGGCCGAAAAGCAGGCTCGGCATTTGCTGGGGCGCTTTATTGGTCAACAGCGGGTGCGCGGGTCGTATCATCCTTCCAGCGGCCGATATGACCCTGAATTGGCCGATGAATTAGAAGCCACCTTGGCCTCGTTGGCGATCATGCGTTATGCCCGAGCGGCACGTGAGCAAGGTGAGAATGACCCTCTTTTGCAGCGTTTTGAAAATGCAGGCGCGGGTGTGGTGAACCGGGTGGCGGGGCGTTTGCTTGCATTGGACGACTTGGATGACGCGGTGATTTGTGGGTTGGCCGTGTTGGCGATGTTGGATGCTCCGGCGGCAGCATTTGAGCCTGCATTGCGCGATCGCTTGGTGGCCAAGTTGGTGAAGGTGGCATCGACACAAGCGGATGCCGATGGCGAATCGCCATTGTCTGATTCAGACTCGGTTGATTCAGAGGCCGATTCAGGAGCCGAAGACGCCGGTGTCTCGCCTCCGGCGGAAGGTGCGGTGGTGGCGGCTGCTTTGGCGGGGCGTTTTGCTCAAAATCACGACCCGGCACTGGGACAGGTTGTGGCTGACGCGCTGACGGATTTATGGGCGCAAACCGATGGGCGGTTTGATGTGTTTGCGTTGCCTTGGGCGGCCGAAGCCCATTGGCGCAGCGCGGCACTTTTGGTTGAAGCGGGTTTGCTGGATGCCGAAACAGCGGCCGCTCGTTCGGCCACGTTGGCTGCATTTGTTGATTTGATCGACCGGCGGCAGGTGGTTGAGCGGCCTGTGTTGGGGCCGAGTGATGTCATGGGCGGCATTGTGTTGCGGAACGGTCCCGAGGGCAGTCCGCCGATGCCGTCGTGGCAAACAGCGCAGGTGCTTCGGTTTTTAGCCACGGCATTGCGTGACGATCAGGTGGTGTCATCCATGCGCCGGGCAGGCGTGATGGTGACCGCTTCGGCGGCAGCCCGTTTTTTGGGGCAGTTGATGATCGGCGATGCAGAATGTTTTGCCGTGCCCAGCCCTGCTGAAGCACGCGGCGGGGTTCGCTTGGCCTTTTTTGACCACACCCTTGATGTGGCCCCGACGGCACTAACGCTGATGGCTTTTACGCAGCTCAACGCAACGTTGCATGCGATGGGGGGCGAAGAATCGCAGTTGGGGGTTGGTAAGTAGCAAAAAGCAAATAGCAGTTAGCAAGATGCGCTGGGTGGCATCAAGCCTAAAAATGAGGGCGACGCGTTGAGTTTTCTTGCGAATCTAGCCCGCGCCGTTTACTCAAAGACTTATCGCTCAAGCGAGGGGCTTGACGGTGCAATTAGCCCGCGTCTTCGAGGGCTTGAACTTTTTCCAGTCGTCGATTGTGTCGCTCTTCGCCGCTAAAAGAAGCGCTTACAAATGCGCGAACCAAATCTTCAGCCACTTGGGGACCAATGATGCGTGAGCCGAGGCACAGCACATTCATGTTGTCGTGCTCGACACCTTGGTGGGCGCTGTAGGTGTCGTGGCACACGGCCGCTCGCACACCTTTTTGTTTGTTGGCCGCAATGCATGCCCCCACACCTGACCCGCATAGCAGCACCCCTTTTTCGACTTGCCCATGTTGCAAGGCTTGTCCAATGTAGCGGGCAAAATCAGGGTAGTCGTCGTTCTTGTCGAAGGTGTGGGCGCCCAAGTCCACCAGGTCATGGCCCATGGAGGCGATGACTTTCGCCAAGTCGTCTTTGAGCGGGTAGCCGCCGTGGTCACAAGCGATTGCAATTTTCATGGGACGTGTCCGAAGGGGATGAATGGGTTGGCATCATCGCGGTTAAGGGGAAGGGTTGTCAACGGGAGGGGCGTGACTGAGGGGGCGATTGGCCCCTTCTTCAGTTCCCATAAACCGTGGCAAAAAGGTTAGCAGCCCTGCGAGGGTTTGAACACTGCCCAGCATATGGCCAATGAGAATGTCTAGGGTGTGTTCACTTTCGTGAAAGGCATCGCGCTGGCAGGTGACGAAGTAGCGGTGTTCCACCCGTCGCCAGCCGGTCCAGAGATCGCGCACAATGGCGGCGGTTTCATGCGCGGCCAACGCTTGGCACAACACCACGCGGCCTGAGGCCAAGCGGTCGAGTGGTTCTTTGAGCGCCTGCATGTGGGTTTCATAGTTTTGCCGCCAAATGGAATCGGGGGTGGTGCAGCATTGATGAAAGGCGTGCAGCGGCGACTGGCTGGAATTCATTTTTAAAAACTGGTGATAAGCGTCTTTGCTTAGGTGGCGTTTGGCTGCGGCCAATGCGGTGAGGCGGTTGGGGTGGGCCGCCGCTCGTGCGCCAAGCAAGAGCCATTTAAGGTCTTTTTCAAGATCCCCCAGCGCGGCATGGGTTTGCACTGCAATTCCCTGTGGCAAATCGCGTGGGGGTACGGGCGGGCGTTCAAGATCGCTGGGGCGTATGTCACGCAGGCCGGCAAAATCAATCACCGCCACGGTGATGTTGTCGGGGCCGCCAGCGTGGTTGGCGGCGTCGACCAGCGCGGCGCAAGCTTTGTGTGGATCGCTGTGTTCGCGCAAAAGGGTTGTGAGGGTGTCATTGGGCACCGGGTCGGTGAGCCCATCGCTGCAAAGGAGAATGCGGTCGCCGTTTTCCAACGGGGTGTTGTTGACCTCGGGCACCAGCGCTTCGGGCTTGCCCATGTATTGCATGAGCAGTCGTTTTTCGCCCACTTCAATGAGTCCATTTGCGTCGCCCGCATCGTCTGTGTCAGAGGCTTTTTTAAACAACCGTCGTGCGTAGGTGTGGTCGGTGGTGAGCGGAAAGAGTTCGTCGCCACGTAAGAGGTAAATTCGTGAATCGCCCGCGTGCAAGTGATAGAGCGTCGAGCCGTTGATGAGTGCAGAAGCCAGTGTGCAGCCCATGCCTTCGAGTGACGGCACCGATTGACTGTGGTGATACATCGAGGCGTTCATTGTCACTGCGGCGTCACCAAGTGCTTGCTGAATTGAATCAGGCGTGACCGCGTCGGACCGCCTGAGGTGTCGGCGAAACACGCGCGGCATGGCCCGGGCAATGATCTGCGACGCGGCTTCGCCCGAAGGGCGGCCGCCCACGCCATCGCAAAGCACAAACATACCCGTGTGCGGATCCATGGCCACCGCGTCCTCGTTGGCGAGACGCTTGCGACCTACATCGGTGTGCGATGCAAAGGTAAGATTGGCAATGCGGCTAATCATGAAGTGGGCATGATAGGCGGCTTTGCCGCGTGATTGGGGTTGGGGAGGATGGGAATTAGGGGAGAGCAATCAGGGGATGGGAATTAGGGATTAGCAATTAGGAATTCGCCGTTAGCAAGACGCAAGCGACGGCGGGGTGTTGGGCTTATGCCTAGATTATTTCCCCTCTACATCTTGCTAACTGCTATTTGCTAACGATTAACAGCTTCTCCCCAACTGTTCAGCCAATTGAGACAGCACCGCCACGTTGCCCCGGGTGTCGGCGTGGGTGACGGGCAGTGGTCCGCCATTTTGAACGGCATGGGCAAAAGCGTCGGCCTCCACGGCAAACAGCGGGGCGGGGGCATCCACCGTGATTGTTTGAGGCCCCGGCGGGGTGGCGGTTCCGTTGGCCAAGTCTTGCTTGGGCGGGGTTTGTCCGCCAATCACATAGGTGGCGTCAGTCATGGGCGGCTTCCACGGAATCGGCACCTGAATCCATCCGTCGGTTCCTCCCAAGTGCGCGGTGTTGTCCATTTGAACACGCATGCCAAAAGTGAGCGATGCCGTCACCCCCGAAGGAAATTTCAGCACCGCAGCGCCCACATCATCTACGCCGGTTGAATGTTGGTGTCCCACCGCGTGAACTTCGTGGGGTTCTTCGCCAGCCATCAGCCGGGCAAAGTTTACGCAATAGCTGCCGATGTCTTGCAAGCCGCCGCCGCCAAAGCTTGGCTCAAAACGCACGTTGCCGTCAATACGCGTGGTGTGATAGCAAAAGCTTGCTCGAATCATTCGCAGTTGGCCAATGGCCCCGCCTTGCACCGCATTAACCACCGCCTGGGTAAGTGGGTGGCAGCGATACATAAAAGCTTCCATGATTCGAAGTTTCGCCGCGTTGGCCGTGGCAAACAAATCGTCGGCATCGGCCACGTCAAGCACAAAAGGTTTTTCGCACAGCACATGCTTGCCCGCAGCCAAGGCCTGTTTGCTCCAATTGTGATGCTCGTGATTCGGCACGGCCACATACACCGCATCAACATTGGGATTGGCCAGCAACGCGGCGTAATCACCATGGCAGTGTTCAGAGGCAATGCCAAAGCGGGTGCCAAACGCCAACGCCTTGCCGGCCGATCGCGATGCCACCGCCGTGATTTGTGAATGTTGCGCGTCGGCAACATGGGCTGCAAATTGCCCGGCAATGTTGCCGCAGCCTAAAATTCCGTAGCGAAAGGGGTGGTTCATGTGGGGTGTTTATATAGAAGGGCGGCTTTGCCGCGGGGAAAAGGGGGGCAATGAGGCGTCGTCGCTGGCAAAACGCGAGCAGCAATGGGGGGCGATTTTACCGCGAAGACGCCGAGGGGCGAAGGGTGTGGGCGGAGAAAGAGTTTTTAAAACAACCCAATTTAACAAAAAGGGGTCAGGAGCCTTTTATTCTTTGAACCGATTGACTGCCGAGGGTAAATGCTTTGTGATCCCACGTATGGTTTTTTTGAATAAGCTTATGTCATGCATAAATCACTATTGTTCATCGCTCTTTTTCTTTCAGCAGGTTGCGCTGTGGCTCAGCCGGTGGCCGAACCGGTTGTCGAAGCATCTGAATCGGTTTTGCCTTTGATTTTGCCGCTCGATAATCAAGTTGAAACGGTTGCCGACGGTTATGCCTTTACCGAAGGCCCCGCCGTGGGGCCTGATGGCAAGGTGTATTTCACCGACATCACCCCCAGCCGCATCATGCAATTCGACCCCGCCACCGGTGAAACCCTTGTGTTTCGTGAAGACAGCGGCGGAGCCAACGGGTTGTTTTTCTACAACAACCATCTTTATGCCTGCGAAGGCGATCGTCGCCGTGTGGGTGTTTACAAACCGCTTCACAAAGCCAATGGCGATGCCTTTGGCCACACCCCTGCGTCTAGTTCTGTTGCAGCCGAAATTCTAGGGGCGCCCTTTAATAAACCCAACGACCTCACCGTCGATGCGAAGGGCGGGGTGTATTTTACCGATCCCGATTTTGGAAATCGCAAAGGCCCCAAGCCGCCGGTCGAAGGCGTGTACTACGTCACGCCCGAGGGCCAAGTCACTTGCGTGGTCGACAACTTGGCTCGCCCCAATGGTGTTGCCCTGACTCACGACGGCACCCGAATCTATATTCAAGATGTGGGGGCCAACTTAATTCAAACCTACGACGTGGTCGCCCCCGGCCAACTTGAAAACCCGCAAGTGTTCGCCGATGTCGCCAAACTCAACGGCGGCATTCCCGATGGCCTATGCATTGGCCCGCAAGGCAACGTTTACACCGCGCTTTACACCGGCGGGGCCATTGTGGTTCACGATGAAAACGGCCAGCAACTTCAAATGGTTGGCACCGGCCCCGCCACCACCAACTGCGTGTTGGGACCCGACGGAAAATACCTTTACGTCACCGCAGACAAATCGCTTAAACGCATTCGATTGGCCCCTTAATCCTCCCCTCACTTCCGCCCATAATCAGCAGGGATTTCACCCCATCTTGGGGTTTCCCATTTGCGCACCACCGCAGGGGAATCATGGGTTTTTAGCCATGCCAGCGCGTTTTCAACTTCGGTTCGCACGGCGGCTCCAGCACGACCAGTATTGGGGCCGCCTTGCGTATCGTCTTGTTCTAAGAACACCGAGCGAATTTGTTTTTTGCGCACCCACGCCATCGCCGTGATGCTGTCGCAATACACCGTCCAAGACTCACCGGCTTCGCTGGCCAATCGCAGCGCCGTGGCCAGCGCCAAAAACTCACCCAAGTTCCCGTTGGCATCGTTCAGCGGACCAAACGAAAAAACCTCTTGTCCGTCGCGTTCGCCACCCAGCCAAACCCCTCGGCATTCCATCACCCACCGCGTGGTGTCACACGCAGCATCCACGCACAGCGCAGGCCCCGTGGGGTAATCGTCCGCTTGTTTTTGCTTGGCCATTGCCCCCGGTTTTGAAATTGCATGGGTTTTGCTTGTGACTTTGCTTGCAGCCCCGCTGTAATCCACATGCGCCGCGTCGCCCTGTATAAACGCCGCCCGCGCCACCGCCTCGCTGGGAAACGACTTGAACTTCGCCCCCGCAAAGCCCGTGGTTTGTTTGGCGCATTCATCCCACGTGTTAAACACCCCCAGCTCGCGCCCCGCCCACACCACATAAAACTTTGGTTTTTTCGGTTTGCGTGTGATGGGTCGGCTCCAGGGTTTAGGGAGTGAGAAGTTCCGCCAGTGCGTCGGCGGTGTGAGACAGTTGAGATCGGCGATAGCGATTGAGCAGATCGTTTGTATCGAATTGTGGACGGGTCATGCGATTAAGAATTTGCCGAACGGCTGCGGCTGATGGGCCGGGTCGCAGCGTGATTTGAGAGGCTAAAAATTCATCGGGATGAATTGCGACGATCCCGTGTTCGCTTAGTAGAGGTTGAGGGAAATCTTTTAAATTATAAGTGACAATGGTATCAGCCTCGGAAACAATAGCTGCCGCAAGCACATGGCGGTCATCTGGATCGGGCAGATTAAGACCGTCAATTAAGGGCTCATAAGAAGAGACCATCGGCTGAAGAACATTTTCATGCATGAGGTTAATCAAACGATCGACTTTGTCTTTGTCTACGCCTAAACGCGCGATTAAAGTACGCCGAACTTCATCTTGAATATCCGGCGTCCATCGTGCGCGAAAAATTCCGCGATGAGCCATTTCAAGCAAGAGGTCGCGAAGATAGGCTGGGGCAAGAACATTTGCGTCAAGGATGACCGTAAAAAGCATTGTTCTTTACTCGTAAAGGCCAAGTTCTTCACTGGCTTGATACATTTCGTCTAAAGAGCGTCCACGGGCATCCTGTTGGGCTTGGCGATAGGTCAGTAGGTCGTCCAATTTGACGCGGCGGTGTCGATTGACTTTCGTATGCGGAATGTCATTAGAATCTAAAAGTTTAATAAGATAAGGGCGTGACACGCCTAAAATATTCGCGGCCTGATTGGTGGTTAAATCGGTTTCAATCGCCACGATTTGCACGCCGCGACCGGCTGCGAGATGTTGAAGTACATCTTGAATGATGTTTCGCATCATGGGAGGTAGATCGATGAGGTCGTTGGTTCCCTTGACGGTGATGTGTAAATGGCCATCCCCTCCCTTGCCAAAGGTCGCGGAATCGGTGACGAGCTTTGCAACCGCCTCGCGAGCTGATTGCTGTTCTTGTGGGCCAGGTGGGGGGGTGGTTTGTTTTGTATGTGTGATCATGGCGTCTCATTTGTACTGAGATGAATTGAGGCGATCGTGAACAGGCTTGGCGTATTGCCAGTATACGAAATAAATGCAATAAGTGAAATATGTGCAATGTCTATATTTCTGCCCATCAACGAGAGAAAGGCCCTTGAGTTACTTTAAACTGTTTTTTCAGGGGTTAATGCGTCGCTAGTGGATCCGTCTGCCGCTTTTTTTATGAGCCATGGGCCTGGCGGGGCGTTGATTTTTACGAGGTTAACCACGAAGCTGCCGCATCCTATCAAAAGCGGATCGTTTCTTAGAAAATCGAGAATGAGTCCCTCGTTTTGGTGTGACGCGGTCGAAAATCGAAGAAACTTTCAATTTATATCACCCAAAAACACGTCTGATCGTGTTGAATCGCATGCTCGCGCATTTTTTTTCATTTGGCGTGCAGAATCGGGGTCGTTTTAGGAGTACTACTTTATGGAGGGGGTGTTTCCTCCCTCGTGTCTCATGTTTTTTTGTGTACCCGCCCATGGATTTACCCTCAACCTCATCGCAGCCACCTCAATCGCCACCATCTCAAGAGATGGCTGTTGTTCACCGTTTGCTACGCATCATCGTGCTATTGCAAAGCAGCGCCGGGCCGTGGGGCCGGCCGAGATTGGCCGACGTATTGGGCACCAACACGACAACGGTTTCGCGCGATATCAATCGCCTTCAAAAGGGCGGTGTGCCCGTTGAATACGACAAAGTCGAAAAAACCTACCGCATACGCCATGGTTTTTACCTGCCGCCCACCGCGTTCACCGTGCCCGAAGCCGTCGCGCTTTCGGTACTGGCCGGTGGCCCCGCCGCCACAGGCCATTTTTTGGCAGGCCCCGCCGCCCAAGGGGCCGAAAAAGTGCGAGCCAGCTTGCCCGAGCCATTACGCGAAGAACTCAACCGCACCCTGCCCGCCATTGCCCTTGATCCTGCCCGGGCCGAAACCGCCGACGTGATCGACGACGTGTGGTTCAAAATGTCTCAATCCATCGCCCAGCGGCGCAGCCTCATCTGTTGCTATGAAGCAAGTCAATCTGAAACCGACGTCCTAAAAAACGCATCAGGCAACGCGGCCCCAAACACCACGCCAGCACCCGCCGCCTTCACCTTCTATCCCTACGCCCTCTACTTCGGCCAACGCGGTTGGTATGTCATCGGCAAACGCCTCGACCGCGACGCCCTGCGCACCCTCAAACTCTCACGCTTTGTACGCATTGCGAATCTTGACACACCCTACGCCATCCCCGACGACTTTTCGCTTAAAACCTATTTCGGAAATGCCTGGCGCATGATGCGCGGCAACCCACGCCACGCCATCAAGCTTCACTTCAGCGCCAAAGTTGCCGACACCGTCAGTGAAACCCAATGGCACGCCACCCAACGCATCACCGAGCACAACGACGGCAGCATCACCGCCGACTTCGACATCGACGGCCTCGACGAAATCGTCTGGTGGATCCTCGGCTACGGCCCGAACTGCACCGTAGAGGCTCCCAACGAGCTACGCGAGAAAATCGCCCGCTTGGCCCAAGAAACAGCCCAGCAATATGAGAAGGGGAAAGATGACGGTTGAAGCGGCGTTTGGCACGGCGGGTGGGGCGGGCTGGAATTCCGAGCGTTTTTGTCATGTTTTGATGTTTGTGGCGAAAAACACCTTGCAAATCACCCGAAATTCGCGTAAATGTACAAAAATATTATACATTTACGCATATCCTAGGTCGATAACCATGAGTGATCGCAGCGTTCGAGAATCTTGGAAAAAACTCTACACCATTGCCAATCGGCAGGGCGGCTATATCACAGCCAAACAGGCCGCGTCGGTGGGTTACGACCGGCAGCACCTCAACTACCACCGTCGATCGGGCAATATCGAACATGTGGCATGGGGGCTCTACCGCGTAAACCAAGTGCCCATCGATGAAGAAGACGATTTTATTCGCGTGCTTTTAAGCCTTCGAAATCGAAAAGATCAACCTCAAGGCGTGCTCTCGCATCGGACGGCCATGAGTCTTCATGGTCTAAGCGATCTATTTGCAGATCAAATTCATGTCACCCTTTTAAGCGGCTTTCGCGGAAAAGTTCCCGAAGGGTGCATTGTGCATCGAGATCAATGGACACCAAGCGACACCGAACCTTGGAAGGTGGGTTTTGTCACAACCCCCTTAAGAACACTGTTAGATGCAGGTGAAGACCCCGCAGTGAGTACCGAGCAACTTGAAGTGGCCGTTCGCGATGCTTTAGACCAAGGGCTGGTTGGAAAAAGACGCCTTGCAAAAACGGCAAGAGGTCGCTTACGCGAGGTGTTGGAAGCAGGTGTTTTGTGAGCTCGCTCCCTTATGTCAATGCCGCGGCATTTCGCCAAGCGCTGCTAACGCGATTGAAATTAGAGGCCACTGTGCGGGGCGTTTCAATGCAATCACTTCAACAGCGGTTGTTGATGGAGCGAATGCTTGTCAGGCTTTTTCGTTCAAAAGAAACACCATGGGTTTTAAAAGGCGGCTTTGCCTTGGATCTTAGATTTCGCCCTCAAGTTCGAGCGACTCGCGATTTGGATCTAGGAGTTTGAAACGTAACCGATGAGGACAACCTAAGAGATTGCTTAGAGACAGCAATGATCGAAGATCCTGGTGATTTTCTAAAATTCACATTGGGTAGATCCTCGCTTGCAAATGAAGGGAAAGCCATTCGGTTTGGGGTGCGTGTTGGTCTTGCAGGCAAAGAATTGGGGGGTTTCAGCTTAGATGTTGCTTTGGATGATCCACGGCTGGCATCACCTCAGAAAATTCAAAGTGACGAAAATCTTGGCATTGAAGGCTTAACGCCCGCCACATCGTGGGTACTCGACTTGGCCCAGCATTTTGCGGAAAAGCTGCACGCCCTCACCTTTGATTGGTCAGAACGTGAAAACACCCGCGTGAAAGACTTGGTCGATCTGGTGCTTTTGGTTGAACGAGCCAACCTCAAGGGTCAAAAAGTGGCCCTCGCCATTCGCGACATTTTTCAACATCGTCAAACCCATCCTGTTCCAACGCAAATCGACTCGCAGCCTGCAAATTGGACCCAGCAGTATGTTTCATTGGCCCATGAAGCGGGCTTGCATTCTTTGGAAATGAAACAAGGCCTCGAATCACTGCGGCATTGGTTAAAGCGAAATGAGGTTCTTGAAAAAGCATTTTTTTAAAAAATTAACCCCGGTTGTCACCCCGTTGTCACTCCCCCCTCGATAATGTTTCGCCAAGGCTGCTATGTTTTGTTTCGCCCACACGGACGTAGGCCGGAGTAAACGCCATGGCCGGCAGCATCACACAGAATCAGGCTTGGACTCAGGTTTGGAGTAATTGGCCCGGAGCCAAAGCCAACCACGTGCCCCAGCAGTTAGGTAAAAAAAGACTCAAGCAATGGTGTATCCAACGAACAATCCGAGACCAAAGACTGGCAACCGCCCAAGGAATGCCCATGGCCAGGCGCGGGTTGAAACGGCGCTTGTCGCGGCGGATGGGGCGGGTTCAGACGGGGGATTCAACGGATGAGTAAAACAATCGACATTCCGCCCCAAATAGATTTCGCAGCCGCGTTCGAATCGCTCACGGGGCACCCACCGTTTCCTTGGCAGGCGTCGCTGTACGACCGATGGTTCTCTAAGGGCAACATGCCGCGCACCTGCGACTTGCCGACCGGGCTGGGCAAGACCTCTGTGATTGCAGTTTGGCTCATCGCCTTGGCGAATCATCCGAGCCACATGCCGCGTCGGCTGGTCTATGTGGTCAACCGCCGCACGGTGGTGGATCAGACCACTGACGAAGTTGAAAAACTCCGCCACAACTTGCGGGGAAATACGAAACTCAAGGAGCTCAGGAAACGTATTGGTTCGCTGGCGA
>JAZGFZ010000022.1:0-3391 GCA_036480015.1 Algisphaera sp.
GTAACCGTAAGCGATTTCTCATTCTCCGTCATTCTCGCCTTCACGTACAAATCTGGATTCCCGCCTTCGCGTACAAATTTGGGTTCCCGCCTTCGCGTACAAACTTGGGTTCCCGCCTTCGCGGGAATGACGGGAGGGGAGTGTTGGTCATGGCCGTCAAAAATGTGTGGATGGTTGCGGCAAAAAAGAAAAAGGGGAATATTTTTGCTTTGGGATGCATGCGGGTATCAAGTTAAGGCAATTGAGAAAAGCCTCTTAAAAAGCGTCTCGTTTTCCCGCCTGCCTTCCTTGGCTCCCTCACTTGCCCCCTTGGCGGTTCATGTTTCATTTCCTGCTGTTTGGGTGAGAGCCTAACATCCAGGATAGGAAGGGCTTGAAACCCGTGAATGACTGCGATTTACGATCGTAAATAAAAAGCCGTGAACGGTTATGAAAAGCCAAGGGGCATGACGGCCAATCGGACGGGGCAAAAAGAGGCAAATATCTCGAGTGCTTACTTGCGACGACCGTTGTTTCGCCATGGCATGGCAGTCACCAACTCGCGGCCCAATTCTTGCACGGCCTTGCGCCACTGATCTTCCACCCAATGCTGGGCTTCTTGACGTTGCTCTTTGGTTTCTGCAGGAGGCGCGGCAATGGGCTTGCCGTAGGCCACCGCAAAACGTGTTCGTTTGAGGGGTAACCATGCCAGCGGGCCATGGCAATTGGCGCTGTCTAAAATCACGCAGGGCACCACTGGCACGCCGGCCAACACCGCCATGCGGCCCAACCCCGCGCGGTGCGGTCCACCGTGCAGCACCGACGCTTCTTCGGGGGCCAATTTGGCCTCTGGAAACAAACACACCACGCGGCCTTCTTTAAGTCGATCGACCACCCGCCGCACCGCTACGCCGTTGACCCGTCCGCGATCTAGCGGAATGGTGTTAAGTCGCCGGCCAATAAAGCCCACCATTGGCCGAGCCATCACCTGGGTGGTGGTGATAAAATCCAAGAAACGGGGCCGGCTCACATAAATCAAGCATGAAATGTCGTAGAAACTGGTGTGGTTTCCCGCCATTAAAAAACCGCCCTGCCGTGGAATGCGATCATGGTGAAGCACCACTGGTCGCGTGGACACCCAGTGAATGGGCCCGCAAGTTAACAGCAACAGGCGATACATTAAATCACGCATGACGCGGTTCTCGGCTTGGGAAAGCGCCTTCGCCAATGCCATCGCCCAATGCCAACGTGGGTTCTTGACGTATGAGTTCGGCGTATAGCGTTTGCATGGCCACCGCCACCCGTGCGGCAAAGGCTTGCCGCCCCGCCCGTCCCAGCTTGCACTCGGCTTGGGTGGGCATCAAAGGAGGACCATAGGCAATGGCAAGTCGGCCGGTACGCAAAGGCAACCATGACCGCACACGCGAAAACTGACCGCCTCCTAAAGCCACGCATGGCACCACCGGTCGCCTTGATCGCCTTGCCAATGTCGCCACCCCAGCTTGCATGGTTCCGCCGGTGAGCACAGAGTTGTCGGCTCCGCGCAATCCGCCTTCGGGATACACCCCCACCGTGCGACCTGCCGCCAATGCGGTCAAGGCATTGCGTACCCCAGGCAGCGCCGGGCCGGTGCGGTCGATGCGAATGGCCCCGGCATTGTTCATGAACCAGCGTACCCCAGGCGCCACATAAAACTCCGCCCGTGCCCACCACGCAATGCGTCGCCGACTGAGTGTGCTCACCACCACCGGGTCGTAATGGCTCACATGTGCCACGGCAATCAAGCACGATGCACCTGACACACCGAAATGCTCGCGTCCCCAAAAACGACACCGCGAAGTCAGCCGAAACATACCGTGGGTTAAGGCTAAAAGAACCCGGTTGTTTAACACCGAAAACAATGGTGCGCGGGCTGCAGAACGTGAAGAAGAAGAGGCAGAAGAAGGCATTCAAACAACCCAGGGGCCCAAAGGGACGTGTTAACGAACAGTTTTGACAACACATTGGGGCGTGGAAAGCATCCGCAAGTCCCACTCCCCATGCCCCTCGACTCTACTCCGTTGTTGTAACAGCGGCTTCATTTGCATGGACGGCGGCATGGTCGGGTTGCAAATCAACCGACACCGGATCCAACACCGTTGTGGGCCGTGGCTGTTCAAGTCGACTGGCAATGTTGCCTGCGTCTTTAAATGCTTCGCGCGTGTTACGCACCATGCGATTGGCAGGCCACCCCCCCATGATCAATGCGGCGAAAACAGTTAGCAACGCACCCACAACCCGTGGTCCTCTTCGCCCCGACGGAATCACCTCGGCCACCGGGCCATTGGGGGTGCCAAAAAAGGTGGTCATGGCAATGCGAAGGTAATACCCCGCAGACACCGCGGAGTTGATGACCAACACAATGACCAGGCCGTAAAAGCCTGCTTCAAACACACCACCAATGAGATACAGCTTGCCCAAAAACCCTGCCAAGGGGGGCATGCCCACCAACGAAAGCGTACTCACCAAAAGCACCCCGCCCAAAACAGGGCTTCGCCACCAAAGTCCTGCAATGTCATCGTATTCAAGATCATCGGCCACACCATTGTCTTGTGCGGCAATGGGATGATGCGCTCCGCGCTGCGCTTGAAGCATTGAGATCACCGCAAAGGCGCCGATGCTGCCCAAGCCATAAACCAGCAAGAAAAACAGAACGGCCGCCGGGCCGTTGCCCAAGGCTTGGCCGGGGGTTCCCAAGCCAGCCATCAATCCCAGCATCATGTAGCCCGAGTTGGCCACCGAGCTGTAAGCCAAAACTCTTTTGAGGTTGGTTTGAATAATCGCCAGCACATTGCCCAGCGTCATGGTTAGTACACCAATGGCCGCCAACAGATAGACGATAGGCATGGGCAGGCGGTCTAAGCCAAGCAGTTGAAGCACCAAAATCAATGCGGCAAAGCCAGCCACTTTAGGCACCACCGCCAAAAAGGCCGTCACCGGCGTGGCCGCCCCTTGGTAAACATCGGCCACATAAACATGCATGGGGACCGCAGCCACCTTAAAACAAAGCCCAAGCACCGCCAGCACAATGCCCAGCAGCATCAGGGGTGACGGATGGGCCAAGCCCGTTTCGCTCGACGTGGTGATGGTGGCGGCAATGGCGCCAAATTCAGTAAACCCTGTGGCTCCATAAATCAGTGCAAAGCCATAAAGAAACAATGCCGCGGACATCGCACCCAAAAAGAAATACTTCACCGCGGCTTCGTGGGCCACAGTGCGATCCCGGGTGGTCGCGATCATCACATAAGTCGGCAAGCTGGTCAGTTCT
Source organism: Algisphaera sp. (assembly GCA_036480015.1). Lineage (GTDB taxonomy): Bacteria > Planctomycetota > Phycisphaerae > Phycisphaerales > Phycisphaeraceae > Algisphaera. Next base: position 3,287 of record JAZGFZ010000022.1, read on the forward strand.
AAAGCGAGAAACAACCACACCAAGTCGGTCGCCCCGGCCGTGAGCATCACGCCTGTGATACTCAGCAAAAAGAAGGCATAAAACTCACCACGAGCCGAAAGACTG
>JAZGFZ010000023.1:0-3074 GCA_036480015.1 Algisphaera sp.
GTCCACTTTGTTGGCGACATGCGCGAGGCACACCGCAGCCGATGTGTCGGTGATTGCATTGGTGGGTGAACGGGGCCGTGAAATTAAGCACTTTATTGAAAAGGCATTGGGATCAGAAGGAATGGCCCGCAGTGTGGTGGTGGCGGCCACCAGCGATGAACCGGCGTTGATGCGATTGCGGGCGGCTCGGGCAGCGACAGTGATTGCCGAAGGGTTTCGGGATTCGGGCCGCGATGTGCTTTTGGTGATGGACTCGGTGACGCGGTTTGCCCAAGCTCAGCGACAGGTGGGTTTGAGTGCGGGCGAGCCGCCAACGACCAAGGGCTACCCGCCCAGTGTGTTTAGCACGTTGGCAGATTTGCTTGAACGATCGGGGCGCACCACACGCGGGTCGATCACGGGGTTGTATTCGGTGTTGGTTGAAGGGCAAGACATGGACGAGCCCATTGCCGATGCATGCCGTGGCATTTTGGATGGTCACGTTTTACTTGATCGTCAATTGGCAGAGCGTGGCCATTTTCCGGCCATTGATATTCCTGGGTCGATCAGCCGTGTGGCAGGCGATGTGACTGATGCCGACCACACCACCGCCCGGCGCGAGGTAACACGGTTGATTGCGGCTTACCGTGAAGTGGAAGATTTGGTTCAAATCGGGGCCTACGCCGCAGGTAGCAACGCCGATGCAGACTTGGCCATTGCGGCCAAACCAGCCATTGATCGACTTTTGAAGCAAGGCGAAGGTGAAGCAAACAGTGATTTTTCTGCAGCCACGGCGCAGCTTAAGGCGCTGCGTGAATTGCTTAACACCACCCGGGCCCAATTGGCCGAATCGTTGAAACGTACTTGAGCATTGAAGAAGGGTTAAACCCATGGCCACATTTGAATTTCGATTTGAAACGGTGTTGAAGCAGCGCCGTCGTGAAGAGGAGCGTTGCCAAGGTGCGGTGGCCGAGCAGTTGCGTAAGCAAGGGGCGATGCGCGGCCAATTGTCTGTATTGCAAGATGATATTGCCGAATCTCGCCGTTCCTTGGGCGATGCGCTAACGGGCACGCTTGACCTTTCACGCGTGGGTGAGTTCACGCGTTTTAGTGCCCAAGGCACCTTGCACGGCCGTCAGTTGGTGGAACGTTTGGCGGGAATGGAGCAATTGATTCTTGTGGCCCGACGTGCATTGATCGAGGCGGTGCGTCAACGCAAGGCCCTTGAAACGTTGCGTGATCGAGACCATGTCGCATGGAAAATCATGCAGGATCGTCGTGAACAAGCTGCATTGGATGAGCAGGCCGCACAGATGTGGTTTCGCAACAAGTCGCAAGAATCTCGTGATTTGGCGAGAGAAAAGAACCGTGAGGTGGTCGCATGAAATCGCTTTTATCTGCTTTTATTTTATTGGTGTTTTTGCACTTGATTGCGGCGGTGGGTTTTGTGGGTTGGCTTAAAGCCACCGACCGACTGGACGCCGATCGGGTGCAGCGTGTGGTGTCTATTTTTAAGCCTACTTTGGGGGCAGAGGCCACGGCATTGGCTCGGGTGAAGGCAGTTGAAGAAGAAGCCATGGCTGCGCGTGATGAATTGGCTCGGTTGGATCGTGCGGGGCGTGGGCCTCAAACGCTGGAGGCGCAGTTGGCATCCAATCGGGCTGACGATAATTACGACCGCCATCGACTTGAACGGTTGAAGGCTGAAACGGCTGCCATTCGCACGCGTTTGGAGCAAGACAAAGGGGCGATTGCTCGTGATCTCGAAGAGTTGAAGGCTCGTGAGGCTGCATTTCAGCAACGTGTGGATCGTCGCACCAAAGATTTGCAGAGCGACGATTTTCGTCGGGCGGTGGCCAGTTTGGAGCAATTACCCTCGAAACAAGCCAAGGGCGTTTTGCAGTCGTATGTCGATGCGGGGCAAGACGATTTGGCGGTGGATTATTTGGCGGCCATGCAGATGCGTAAGTCGGCGGGGGTTTTGAAGGCGTTTAAAAGCAAAGAAGAGTTGCTTGTGGCCGCTCACTTGATTGAAAAATTACGTACCCGAAGTGATGCTGCAGCTCGTGCGGCCTCTGTGTCATCGACCGATCCTCAAACAACTCAACCGGAGCCCACGCTTTGAACGCTTCTGATCTTTTATTTGCTTCATCGGCAGCGGCAACGTTCAAGCCCTCTGAGGGTTCGGCGTTGGCAAAACCTGAGCGTTCTGATTTTCGTGATGCCTTGGCCAAGGCCAATGACCCGGCGGAACGTCGAACGAAAACCAAGGCGGGGTCTGGTGGTTCAACGTCTGAATTGAAATCGGATGTTGAGTCGAATCGCGATTCAACATCAGAATCAAAGGTGGGGTCAAAATCAGAACCAAAACCAGAATCAAAAGCAGAGCCGAGCGCAGAGTCAGAAGCAACGGCAAAGTCTGACTCAAAAGAGAAAAAGAGTCATTCGGTTGATTCGAAAGAGCCTGCGGATCACCGCATGGAAGCCCAAGATCATGCGGTGGCATCTGAGAGTCAATCTAAGAGTCAAGCGCAGGGGGAATGGCCTGGAAAAGTAGACCAAGACCTTTCATTTATACAAGTGCAAGAGGGTTTGGCGGTGCGGCCCGAGGGTGGCGGAACATTGCTTGAGGCTGTTTCCACCGTTGATGCTGTAACCCAAAGAGCGGATCGCACGTTGCGTGCTCCTTTGCCTTTGCCTGGGCAGCATGGCATGCCCATGGGCATGATGGAGATGGAAGCAGAGGCAACGCCCCTAACAGAGGAGATGCAGCTTTTGGCATTGGGTTTGGGCGTGGGGCTGGACGTGGGTATGAATGCGGCTTCTTTTGTGGGGCCTCTTGAATCGGCGGATGAAGCAGCCCGGCTTGCGGCGCTGGCCATTGGCTTGGCCCCTGCTTTGGATGCGTCGGTTGTGGCGGCGTCGGGCACGATGGGACAAATCGGACAAGCGGGACGGCCTGTGAGTCAACGCGCGGGGCAAGAGGCGGCTTCTTTGGTGAGTCCGACGCTTTCGATGGGAGAGGGTGGGTCGCAGATGGCGATGGCTGCCTCTGACGTGTTGCTAGAAGGCTCATCGGAAACATGGTCGGGCAT
>JAZGFZ010000024.1:0-7880 GCA_036480015.1 Algisphaera sp.
GACTTTCAGCCAACACTGTACAACGCTTGATTCTTGCGCCCCAAGGGCCCGTGACCAATCCGCAACATGCCCCCTCTTTTCCCCGACAATACAACCATGAACACCACTTGCCCCAAATGCGACAGTGACATGAGCCCGGTTCCGATTGATGAGGTGGTGGTGGATCGGTGCAATGGGTGCGGGGGAATTTGGTTTGATTTGCGTGAACACGACAATCTTAAAAAGCGAGACAAGGCGAGTCGTGTTGACCGGGGCGACCCGGCCACGGGCAACAGCTTTAATGCCATTCGCGATATTGATTGCCCGCACTGCAAACAAAAAATGGTCAAGCTGGCGTTTCCCAATCAACCCCACATTCACTATGAACAGTGCAACCACTGCGGGGGCGCCTTTTTAGATGCGGGCGAGTTCACCGACTTGGCCACACTGACCGCCAGCGAACGATTCAAAACATGGTGGGGCCGCGTGCGGCTGTTTAAGTCTTAATCCTTAGTCTTAAATCAAACCGCAGCCGTTTACGGGTTTTGAGCCTTTTCTATCCCTGCCCGCCAAGCTCTCACCCAAACAACAGCAAACGAAACGTGAACCGCCAAGAAACCAAGGGAGCCAAGGAAGACCGTAAACGATTGCTCACCCTCCGTCATTCCCGCGTCCTCCTCCGTCATTCCCGCGCAGGCGGGAATCTAGCCTGTGGATCTGGGTTCCCGCCTGCGCGTACAAATCTGGGTTCCCGCCTGCGCGGGAATGACGGAAAGGGGCATGGCGGCCAAAAATAGGTGAACGGTTATTGCCTTCCTTGGCACCCTCACTTGCCCCCTTGGCGGTTAACTTTCCTTCACGTTATCCCGCAGGCATCCTCCTGAAAAACCTGTGAACGGTTACAAACAAATAAAACACCTTGACGTGTTAACGCCACACGTTAATATGTAGACATGATCGCTTCATTCAAATGCAAGCAAACTCGGCGACTTTTTAATGATGAGCCGGTCAAGCGTTGGAGTGGATCGATTCGACGTGTTGCTCGTATGAAACTCGACATTCTTGACGCAGCAACGGCGCTGTCTGACCTGCGCACGCCGCCAGGCAACCGGCTTGAAGCACTCAAGGGCGATCGTGCTGGGCAACACAGTATCCGTGTTAACCAACAGTGGCGCATTTGTTTTCACTGGGAAAGCTGCAGCGCCCATGACGTTAAAATTGTTGACTACCACTAGAAATCAAGGTGATGATAATGAAGAAACTACCCCCAATCCATCCCGGCGAGATTCTGCTCGAAGAGTTCCTTGAGCCGATGGATATCACTCGCACACAACTGGCTCGGTCTACATCCATGCCCGCCAGCCGCGTCGGCAAAATCATCGTGGGCGAACGAAGTATTACGGCTGACACGGCGGTTCGGCTTGGCCGATACTTCGGCAACACACCGCAGTTTTGGATGAACCTGCAAGCCCGCTATGACCTTCGTATCGCCGAGCAGGCGTTGAGCAAGACGTTGGCCAAAGAAGTTGCCGTCTATAAATCCGCCAGCTAAGTGGCCTCAGATTGCGTTTGATGAAAACGAGCCGGCGCTCAACTCGCAACGTCACAAAAGCAATTCGGCCGAAACGTGAAAGTGGTCACAGAGCGTGCGAATGTGGGCTTTGCTCATCTCGCGCTCTCCGCGCAACAATTTACTGCCGATACTCGATTGCCCCAGAAGTTTACCAAGTTCAGCGCCTTTCATATTCGCTTCTTGGCAAAGGTAGCGAAGCATTTCAACAGGTGTAACACTTGCCTTATTTAAGCCCAGGTCATTCTCTCGCTCATAAGATTCTATAAGCGTGCAAAGTGATTCAAAATAATCGGCTTGGTCTGGATTTAAGTCATGCCCGGCCATCACATCCCCCACCGCCATCGCCGCGTCAAGACCGGCCTTGTTGTGAATGGGGCGAAGTGAAAACAAGCGATTAAGACCCGCGAAGGTTTTGGGCATGTCGACCAGTCGACGTTGGGCCAATGGGGTTGCGGTGACAGTCATAATTAAAGCTCCTTTTTCCAACGGTTTTTTGAATACTCGGCGTGTGTCATCATTCGCAACACATAAACAATCTGCGTGCTGTAGTGAACGGCAGCGATCAAGCGAAATTTATTGCCGCCGATGTTAAACACAATCACCGTTTTACCCGAAGAAACAACCACCGGGTCCGCAGAAGGTGCCGATGACCGGACGTCTGCAATCGTGTTCCACCGAGCGATTCGAGTTATATCAAGCCAACGAAGCAGCGGAGCCGATGCCCTTGAGTGCTGGACCGCATACTCACGAATTCGGCTGGCGGCAATAATTCGCACGGGTGTTCTATCAGGGTTAAATTCAAGGTTAACGCGTTGGGTTCGCTTGCGGATCCATCCCGCCGCGGGCGATGCCCGCACCGTTTGTCCAAAAGGCTCAACCCTAAGATTAAGGCTTGACGGCACGCCAGACACATATTGTATCGTCCAAAACATGCCGCGGCAAGAGTATTTAATACAAAATGTACTTATTTCACACAACGGCCAACGGTCGACGTACCCCTTCCCGTCCCACATCCCCGACTAAACCAACACGCTCACCCCAACCCCCACAAACAACAATTCGGCGGTGATGTTGTCGGGCGAAACGTCTAGCAGAACGCTTAATGCGGCTCGGTAGGCGTTTATTTGTCCTTGGTAAAGCGCGGCTTTTTGCGTTTGCCACGCGGGGTCGTTGGGGTCAACGGTGTCGGTTTTAAAGTCAATCAAATGCACGGCGTTGACTTTGCCTTCTGCGTCTCGGCCAAGGGCCACGCGGTCAAAGGCGCCGCGTAAAAGTCGGCCGTCGTGAATCACGGCAAAGGGGCGTTCGCGCCAGAGTTCTTCATTTTCAAAACGGCGCGACAATGCGGTGACCACCGCCGGAAAGCCCATGGCGTTTTTCACGGTTTGGGGCAAGGCTTCAAGGGCGTCCCCGTCATTCGCGTCAACATAGTCCACAACTTCAAAATCGGCGTGAATGCTGGCGCCATGCGCCAGCCCACGGGGCGACTGGGCTTGCAGCAACGCGGCGCCTGTTAGTCCGTCGCGGCCAACGTCGTCGGGCAAGTCCGATGGGCTCACGGCCAATCGCAACCGTGATGCCGCGCTGTCGGCTGCCACATTCAGGCGTGGGGTTTGTTTTGGGGAGGCTTGTTCATCGTGCGTCGCTTGCTTGGCTTCGCTCTGCATCTCATCCCGCATTCCGCCCTGCGCCCCATCACCGCCCCACTTCGCATCGCCATATTCCACGGCGCCGTCTTCGGGGTCGCCCAGTAATTCGCGCAGTATCGAGGCCATCACGCCGGTGGTCTTGCGTTTGCCTTTGGTGCTGACTCCCAACGCTTGCACAGGCAAATACAGCGCTTGCCGCGCCCGGGTGAGCGCAACATACAGGGCCGAAAAATCTTCTTCGCGTCGCCGCTGGCGATTTTGCGCATAAATACGTGCCAACTCAGGCTCGGCATCACGCGCTTCTGCACTGGGCCAACGCACCACCCGTTCAATGGGTGAAAGTGGGTCGGGTCGGTCGACCAAATAGGCCCCGGTAAAACCAAGCTTCCGGTCAAGCTGCGGCAGCACCACGGCATCAAATTCCAACCCTTTGCTGCGATGCACGGTCATGACACGAATGGGCGAGGCGGTGGGTTCTTCCACCGCAGTGGCGGCCACATAATCCACAAATTGTGTGCAGCGCAGCGTGGCCGATGCGGGGGCGTCGGCATCAAAGGCGTCGGCCAAGTTCACCAGGGCTGCCAGTTTTTGCGTTGCTTCTTCATCGCACACTTCGGCCAAGGCCTGGGCCCACGTTGCCACGGTTTGGGCATAGCCGTCGCGCACCACGGCGGCGCGAATATCACCCGCCACACGAACGGCTTTTTGAGCATTGGCTTTTACATCTGCCGTGTGATCCAAGGTGAATCCCAACACCCGACCCATGGGGCCCGCCATCACATGAAAGGCGCTGGGGCCGTCGCCAGGATGATCGGCCAAGGTGAACGCGGCCAACACGGCGGCCACGGCCGGGTGGTCGGCTAAGGGGTTGCCGCCCTCGCCACTGGCGGGCAAACCGGCGCGTCGCAGGGCAAGCAAAAGTGTGTCGGCCGCCGCATTGGTGCCCACCAAAATGCCAATCGTGGCTTGCGGGGCGTCGTGATGAATTTGAGCGACCCGAGCGGCCACAAAGGCTTCGTGCGATTCTGCCAAGCTTTCATCGCCATCGCCTTCTGCGTCATCAGAAGCGACTTCAGAGGCTTCAAAACACACATACCCCGGCAGGTTTGTTTTGGCCGCCACGTGGGGTTCAAACCGCTGGGTCCATGCCTGGGCGGCGGCCAAATCGGCGGCGTCATCCGCCAGAAAAGTCGCCTTGGGCAAGCTTGCAAAGACGGCGTTGACAAAATTCAGCACCACCGGCGATGAACGATAGCTTTTGGCCAATGACCCGCGTCCTTCAGGCGGTACCCGCATGTCGGCGGCGTCAAACAATTCAACACAGCCGCCCCGCCAACCATAAATGGCCTGCTTGGCATCGCCCACCACAAACAAGCTGCGCGAGCCATCCCCTGTTGCGGCAATTTCATCCACAAAGGGCTCCAACACACGCCACTGCATGAGACTGGTGTCTTGAAATTCATCCAACAGCAAGTGCGTTAACGACGCGTCGATGCGAAATTGCATTTCCATTAACAAGTCGTCGCGCCCGTCTGTCACCAAGTTGGCCAACCGCTGGGCCACGTCGGAATACAACAGCACACCACGCTCGCGCCGCAGTGCGTCGTAGCGGTGCGCAAAACGCTTCATCAGCCCGTGGGTGGCCACGGTTTGCCGGGCAATGCGATCCACCAACAAGGCTTGTGCATGAGCGACCAACGGCCCGTAGGCCGCGTACCACACGTCTGTAAATTCGATGTTGTAATACGCCGTTTTATCCGACGCCATGGTGGCCACCATGCCCGCTTTCAGAAGCCCATCAAAATCGCTTTCTTGGGCTTTGACCACATCTTTGGCCCATGCTTTTGCCCAATGACCATTGGGCTTACCCGATTTGGTTTGCGGCAATTCCCCTTCCAACGCGGCCACACGATCCACCGCCGCTGCAAGCTGCTCTTTTGAGGCCAAGCCCTTGGGTTCTAGCCAATCCCACACATGCAAATCGGGCGCTTCGGCATACACCTCGGCGTGATCGCGCACGGTTTTGTCAATGGCCTCAGTCACCGATCGCCGCCGGTCGTCATGGTGCAATCGTTCTAGCAATCGAAGCAATGTTGAAAAATCATCTTTGCGTTCTGCCGCTTCTTCGAGCATTTGCCCTATGGCTTGCCATCGCAAAGCGTGAGCCAACGAACTTTTGTCGTCCACCACTTGCGGTTCAACGGGCAAATCCAGCTCAAACCGAAAGGCCGAACCCAAGCGGTTAAAAAAGCTATCCAACGTGCCAATGGCCACGCGGTTTAATTGGCCTGCCAAGGCCAGCAACTGTTTGCGCGCGGCGGGGTCCTGGTCGGCTGCGTCGGCCAATCGCGTAAGCACCCGCCCAAAAATTTCACCCGCTGCTTTACGCGTAAAAGTCGTGGCCAAAATTTCTTGCGGCTTGGCCCCGCGCTCCAGCAAGCTTAAATAATGCCCGGTGAGCGCATAGGTTTTGCCCGCTCCCGCCGAAGCTCGAATCACACGTTGGTCGCCGGTGGCTTCGCTCATGCGTCACCGCCTTGCGGCATGGCGGTGCTATGTTTGGCACTTTGCTCGGCGCTTTGTTCAATAAGCCCCGCACGCTGTGGCGCACGATCACCACACAGGCGTGCCAATCCATCATCAAAGCCCGGTGGATCTTTCGGTGGCCAAAAATGCCCGGCGCGAATTTCTTGAATCACCCAATCGCGTGTGCCCAGCGCATCGGCGTGGTCATCCTCCGTCCAATCGGCCATGTGTACCTTCGAATCGTCTTCTTTTTTCGCCAAATTAAAATAGCCCACCGCCGCCCCACCCATGCCTTCAAGTGCCAACATGGCCCGGTACAAAGGCAACTGCAAATCCGTCCATCGTTTTTCGTTTTTGGGGCCGCTTCGGTGCGTGTCCTCAGGCTTTTTGCCCGTGTCTGATGTTTTGTAATCCACCACTCTAAAACCAAGCTCAGGATGTTCATCCACCCGATCAATTTTTGAAGTCACTGTAAAAGGCTCGCCATCGACCATAAAAACGGCCTTGATTTCCTTTTCTACACAGTCAGGCAAAATATGCCAGCCTTCGGCGGCCTCTTTGGCCTGTTCTTGGGCAAAATGCGCCAGCCGATCGCGCAATCGCTCGACCTGCACCCGCACGGCGGGCGCCGCCACGGCTCCAAATTGCGCTGCGGCATGATGATCCAATCCGGCGTTCAAGGCCCGCGTGATGCGCGTGGCGTCTTGACTGTTTGCCTCGTCGCTGCGCCCAAAATCTTCTAACACCGCGTGGGCCAAATCGCCAAATACCCCGCCGTCCATCTCCGCCGATCGATCGTTCTGCTCACGCAACCGCTCGACCCGTTTCAAATAAAAACGGTATGGACAAGCCAGATAATCGCGAAACCCTGTCACGGGCAACTTGTCCAACGGCGCGACCAAAAGCTCTGCCCGGGGCTGCGGAATCCAAAACCCTGGCGAATAAACGCGTTCAGGCGTTTGTTCTACCTGCTGCGATTTTGTTGATTCCACTGAAGCGTCTGAAACCGCCAGCTCTGCCGATTGAGAAGGCCCATAAAACGCTTTCACACGCGACACCACCGTGTTGTCGTCGGCCGCCAAAAGCAATCGACTGGGCATAAGCGGGTTACCCTGCGCATCGTGCCGACACGCCAGCACCGTTGCGCAGGTGCGTCCTCGCAAGGCCACGTTCATCAACAACACGTCGCGTGCGTAACGAAATCGCGTGTCGGGCAGGCCCAAGGTGCGCCGCAAACCGTCGGGCAAAAAGGGATCCGCCGCGCCGCTGGCATCGGGCACATTGCCTTCATTCACATCCACCACCACCACCGCAGGGGCATCGTCGAGGGGCAATTGCAAAAACCCCAAAAGCTCCACCGCCGCTGTGCCACCCAGCTCGGGCAAACGTTGATGGGCCAACCGCGCCAAGGTTAAGTCCACCGCTTGGGCAAAGGTCACCTCGCCCTTCGCCCCCGGCCCCGTCAAGGCCACCTGTTCATTCAGCAGCGTGTTCATCGCTTCAAGAGCCCCAATCAGCCCATGATCCTTTCGCCGGTTAAGCGACCGAGCGCCATACACCTGTTGAAGCAGCGTCAAAATGGCTTCGCTCCACACGGGCCACGATCGCAGCGCAGCCGGATGCTCAGGCAACAAGGCGTCCACCGCTGCCCGCGCGGCCCGCAACGCGGTGGCTTTTTCGGGCAATGCCCCGCGCAACGTGGCGGGCACATGCTCACGGCGATTTCGATCCAGTGCAGAGAGATTTACCTTCAAACGCAAATCGGGGTGTCGCGCCAACGCCGCCAACATGTCCGCGTCGCGATCGCGGGCATAACGGGCCAGCACGCTCAACAACGTTGCCGGGCCTGTTCGACTTGCAGGCCGCCCCGCGGCTTCGCGTGCGGGTGCATTGGCCTGTTCCAACGCACGTCGCACCGGCCCCGCCGCACGTTCATCGCCCAAGCCCACCGTCACCGCATCCGCCACGCGCGGCTCGCCGGCGGCTTCCAACACATCCAAGGCTTTCGCCACTTCGCTCACCGCCAATGCGGCCTGATCGCGCGGCCGGTCGGCCAACACCAACCGTGAAATTGCAACGTGCTGGGTTTCCCAATAGTCCACATCCAACCCACCCAGCGCATCCAACCCCGCCACATGTTCGGGGGGAACCGG
>JAZGFZ010000025.1:0-2288 GCA_036480015.1 Algisphaera sp.
GTGATGCTGCGATAAACCGAATCAAATTCCAGTTGTTATCACGCCCACGTGTACATTCAGAAAGTATCTTGCCCATGGCGTTTCTTTCTCTCCAAACCGCAATCACAGAGTTCTTATGCCGAACGCGACAAGGGGGAATGAGATACAGGATTCGCCTTTGCCACATAAGGGTTCACCGGCGTGACCGAAGCCGCAACCGCTTGAACGTTTTGCGTCTGAGCCTGTTCCACTGCAAGAGCCCAAGTCTCACGCTCATAGGCCAGCAACTCAATGGCCTCATCGGCTTTGGCTGCATCGCGCTCTAAGTTAGCTTCGACAAGCAATGTGTACACATAGTGAAAAACCGCGCTCATGCGATCACAGAGCTCTGGATCTTGGGTGCGATTAAGCCCATTGGCCAGCTCCATCACAATATTCTTGGCGCGAGAGAATCCTTCAAAAAGACTCTCAAAATCAGGTTTTTCTTTCACCAATTCAGCCCGACCGGATCGAGTGAACTTTAAGGCTCCATCAAAAAGCATCAACCGCAGCTCCGAAGGGCTGGCAGTGAGAATTTTGGTTCGCAGGTACGCGTGGGTGCCGGGGTTACTCATGTAAAAAGACTATCGACGGTCGGCCAAGGGGGGCCTTAGCGCGATAACGGCTTTGGGCCATTATCGGAATCGCATTCAAACGCTGCCATCTCAAAAATCACGACGCTTACTGACTCGCCGCAAGGGTGTTTAACGCCCCTTGCTGATCTTGCAGACCTGCGAGTGTGCGTTCTAAATCGACAAACTCTTTTTCCAGTCGAGCTTTTTTATCCTCAATGGTTCGATCAACCGCCTCAATACGCTTTTTATTCAAATCCAATTGGCTTTGAAGAATGGCTGACTGGCGTTCAAGCGGTCCTCCCTCACTGTCGGTGAGACGTTCAAGCAATTTGTCGATTTCGCGACCAATTCCTTGGGCAATCACCTCTTCTGTGTCTTCGCCTGTTTCAGGATCAACCACCAACTGTTCAAAAGAAAACAAGTCTCGAACACCATCTGGGTCAGCTTCAAGGGCGGCAAGCAACTGCTCTGAATCAACGGTGAGCTTGGCCCCCTTGCCCACTTTGACCCCCACCTGCGCAAGGCTATTGAACTGACCGGTAAGCCCTGCATTGCGACCACTAATTGCATTGTAAATAGCGGTACGCACACGCCCCACCGAAGCATCACCCAAAAGCAAACCGCGCTCTTTCGTCTCAGAATTGTACGAGTCGAATTCGTTGATTTTGTCAATCAACCCGTTGAATGAAGAAACAAAATCACCCACCGCCCCGGTCACCGCCTCACGGTCATCGCCAATGGCGATTTGGATGGGTGCGTCGGAAGTGGTCAACAAACTGATGGTGGCCCCAGGAACAAGCCCTGCCAACGTGTTGCTTTCACTGGTCACCAAAAGCGAATCGGCCGGATCATCGCCGCCCAAAAACACAACAGCATCTTTGGCCTTGGCCAATTCTTGAATTTCCAAACCCAACCCGTGATCATCAAGGGTGAACGCACCACCCCGCCCCGCCTTGTCTGATGAAAGATTCAATCGAAATCCCCCACCCGGCGTCCCGTCGTTAATCACGGCGGCGTCCACCCCCACCTTGGCGTCATTGATTTTAGTTGCCAAACTTTTAAGCGTATCGACTGCGGTCACTTCAATCGTAATGCTAAACGCTCCATTGATATCATCACCTGCAGGAAACGTGCCCAAAACACCCAAGTCACGGGCCGTGGTGCTGCCGTTTTCAGCGATTTCAATATCCGTGGCACCGCCGCCCAAATCTTCAATCAAAATACCGTCACCCGTGTCGTTAATTCGGGCATTGATTGCCAGGCCACGCGAGTTGATTTCACCCAAAACATCGGCAATCGTTTGCTCGTTACCTTGCGTTAAATCCACTTCGGCACTGCGTCCATCCGAGTCTTGAATCATAAACTTACCGCGGGTGATACCCAGCGTATCCAACCGAGAACCTTCGTTGAAAAACTGAAAGCCCAACGGCCCGCCATCCACTTCGCCTTGGGTGTAAGTGCCTGCCAACCCCAACTGCGTCGCGAGCACACCCAAAGGTTGGTCGGGCGGGGTGAAGGGATCTATAATTTCAAGCGCCCCCAAGCCGCCCGCCACATCCTCAATGGCAATGCCGGTACCCGCCGCAGTGATTGACGCCTCCACACCCAAATCCGCGTCGTTAATGCGATTGATCAGATCGTCAAGGGTCTCAGCGCCGGTCATATCCACCCCCCCGGTATTGCCGGTGGAATTTT
>JAZGFZ010000026.1:0-3465 GCA_036480015.1 Algisphaera sp.
CTACAGAACAAGAAGAACAAGTAAAAACGGTTTCCACAAAGAAAACGAAAAACGTAAGGCGAAGCGCCAAACAAACAATCCTTCCGCGTGAGAAAAAAGGCTGGTGGATGACCGTGGGCGGCGGCCAGCCGGGCATGGTCAATCGTCGCCGATCGCTGATGCCCGACACCACCCTCACCTTTGGCCGTTATCTCAAACTGCTCGATGCCGTGTCGCGGCTGTTGCGAAAAGGAATACGAAAAGGATGGGGAGTCATGCGAGGAGATTCCCAAACCATCACCGACCGCATCGGCGTGTCGCCTGCAAGGGTGGCGGGAACGCTAAAGAGTTGGTTTGAGGAAGGGTTGCCTTGGGAAGGGCGGAGGGTGCGTGTTGGGGTTTAAGTGGCAAAAAAGAAGGCATTCAGAGGAAAGCCATTTTGTCCGCAGATTACGCGGATTGAAACCAGATTAAAGCAGGTGGGGGATCGAGGGGCCGTATCGAAAATCACGGATGGATGCGAATTTCTGATTTGTGTTTATTTTCATTCGCGTCTTTCGTGGGTAAAAGAAAATCTGTAGGTCAGGCGTACCCGCCTGACTGCCTTGGGTTTGTTTGAGCCTGACAACGAAGAGTCAGGCGGGTATGCCTGACCTACGTACGGGATCCTCACGAAGCCAGACAGGGGGGCTCGTACAGATCCCTAGCTGATTGAGTTATAAACTGTTGGGAAGCGTCGTGAGGCAAGGGAAAGGTGAAGGCTGAAATGACAAAAAAACATTTTTTAGAAAGCGGATCCCAGCCTCTGATGCGAGGGGTTTCTTTTTGTTTTTTATTTGCAGTGAGCCTGATGGTTTCTTGTGGAAGGGGCGTGGAGGGGGAATCGGTGAAGCCTTTGGTGATGTTTTGCGCTGCGGGTATGAAGGCCCCCGTTTCTGAAATCGCAAAACAGTATGAAGAAGAATGCGGTGTTGAGGTGCAAATCCAATACGGTGGTTCGGGGGCATTGCTGAGCAGTTTGTCGGTGGGTGTTGGCGATGTTTATTTGGCGGCAGATTCGAGTTACCTTCAACGCGCCAAGGCAAGTGGGTTGGTGGCAGAGGTGATGCCTGTGGCGTTTTTGCGGGCGGGGCTGGGGGTCCCAGTGGGCAACCCGCTGGGGTTAAGTCGAATGGAAGACCTTGGGCGAAGCGACTTGCGGGTGGGGTTGGCCAACCCGGATTTTTCGGCGGTGGGTCAGTTTTCCAAAAAAACATTGAGCCAACATGGGATGTGGCAAAGGGTGAACCCCACGGTTTTATTGCCCACGGTGAACGACCTTATGAACGCCTTGAAATTGGGGACGGTTGATGTGGTTGTTTGCTGGGATGCGGTGGCAAATCAATACGCTGAAATCGATTTTGTGGGGTTGCCTGAATTTGAAACGGAGAGAAAGAGTGTTGCCATAGGTGTTTTGACTCAATCACCGCAGCCGACAGAGGCACGTCAATTTTGCCATTATCTAACCTCAAAAGAAAAAGGGTTTTTGGTTTTTGAAGCAAATGGATACGAGGAGATTTCTGAAAGTGCAGAGTAAAACGGATAGTTCGGTGGGTTGGCCTTCTTTTCGGGTGCGGTCGGATTTTCCGTTTTTTGCGGTGATGGTGGGTCTTGCGGGGATGTATCTGCTGCTCATTGGCGGGATGTTGTTGGCGGATATTTTTTACGCGGTGAGCCATGTGGGCTGGGCGGGGTTTAAAGATGTTTTGGGGGATGAGAATATCCAGCAGTCGATCAAGCTGACTTTGTTTACCTGTACGGTGACGGCGTTGTTGTCGGTGGTGGTGGCGGTGCCGATTGGTTATTTGTTGTCGCGGTATGATTTTTGGGGCAAGGCGTTGATTGATGCGGCGTTGGATATTCCGATTATTTTGCCGCCGTTGGTGGTGGGTTTGAGTCTTTTGATTTTGTTTAACAAGATGCCGCCGTGGGAATGGTTGGGGATGGATGGGCCGAATTTCGAGAAGATGTTTTCGACGGTTTTTGGACCGTTGATGCCTGAGGGTTTGGATGCGGGGATGACTTACAAGGTGCCCGGGGTGATTCTCGCGCAGTTTTCGGTGGCGGCGGCCTTTGCGGTTCGGACGATGCGCAACACGTTTGACCAGATTAGTCCACGCTCTGAGCAGGTGGCGTTGACGTTGGGATGCAATCGAACGCAGGCGTTTTTTCGGGTGGTGATTCCGGAGGCTTGGCGTGGGGTTTGCGCCGCGGGAACATTGGCGTGGACGCGGGCGATGGGCGAGTTTGGGCCGATTCTTGTGTTTGCGGGAACCATTCGAGGCCGCACGGAGGTGCTTTCGTCTTCGGTGTTTTTGGAAATCAGCGTCGGCAACCTGGAGGGCGCGGTGATTATCTCGTTGATGATGGTTACGATTGCGGTGCTTGTGTTGCTGGCGGTTCGATTGTTGGTTGAAAAAAAGGACGCGCACGCTTTTTTGTGAAATGACTTTTTGTGACGTTCTCTTTGTAACGTTTTTGTAAAAGGCCACGGCCAAAATGATTTCAATTGAACAACTATCCGTTAGAGCCGGCCTGTTTTGCCTTGAGGGAATTGATTTTGACATTCCCACGGGGGAATACGCGGTGTTGATGGGCAAAACGGGATCGGGGAAGACAACCCTTTTGGAGGCGATTTGCGGTTTGAAAAACGTTGTGGGGGGGGCGATTCGATTGATGGGGCAAGACGTGACAGCCTTGCGGGCGGGGGAGCGGGGCATTGGTTTTGTTCCGCAAGAAGGCGTGTTGTTTTCGACGATGACGGTGCGGCAGCAACTGGCGTTTGGCCCCAAGGTTCAAGGGTGGTCACGGGGTAAGATTAAAACGACGGTGCAAGGGCTGGCACAAGAGCTGGGGATTGAAGGCATTCTTGACCGTAAGCCGCTGGGTTTGAGTGGTGGCGAACGCCAGCGGGTGGCATTGGGCCGGGCGTTGGCGGCGGGGCCGAAGATTCTTTGTTTGGATGAGCCGTTAAGTGCGCTCGATGAAGCGACACACGCCGAAATGGTGGTGCTGATTCGTCGTGTGGTGAAAGAGCACGGGGTTACGGCATTGCACATCACCCACAGTCAGCGCGAAGCCGACTTGATTGCGGATCGGACGTTTTTATTGCAAGATGGGCGGCTGGTTTTGAAGTCGTAGGGGTGCGGTGTGTTTTGGTTGGGCGAGAATTGTTTCAGGGAGGCGAGATAGAAAAGGGGTGAAAAAAAAAACGCCCGGTGTTTGACCGGGCGTTGGGGGAGGGTGTTTTATTTGCCGTGTGGGTCAGGGGGTGATTTATTGGCCCGCTCGAAGGGCGGCGGCTTCTTGGGTGGGGGCGTAGGCACCGGTGTCCATTTAGGTGAAGCTGTTGAAGAGGGCAACAAAGAGCAGGCTTACGATGAGGATGAAGCCGTTGATTGGGGCGTCCCAGCTCAGGTGCATCAAGTAGAGGCCGACCAAGATGGC
>JAZGFZ010000027.1:0-2246 GCA_036480015.1 Algisphaera sp.
TTCAAACGGTTATCTCGCAAGAGGTCGCCCCAGTGGATGTGGCGGACCAAACCGTCCCCTCCGCTGAAGCTGAAGCGGCCCCCACCGCCGAAGAAGCCGCCGCAGCCGCTGAAGAAGAAGCCGAAGCCGCAAAAATGGCCGCTCAATTTGCAGCTGCCTACGAAGAAGCCGGCATTTCAGAAGAGCTGTTCACCACCAACAACCTCTGGATCATGCTCGCGGGCTGCCTGGTATTCATCATGCACCTGGGCTTTGCCTGTGTTGAAACGGGCCTCACCCGTGCCAAAAACACCGTCAACATCCTGTTTAAAAACGTCATGATCGTCATGCTCGGCATCGTCACCTACGGCGTATGCGGATGGCTCATCATGTATCCCGGCGAAGCCGCAGAAAATTGGATCATCGCCGACGTCTTCGCCTTTGGCTGGGGCATTGGTGGCGGCGGCATCTACACCGGCGAATACTACGACGGCCTCAGCGCTGCCTACAACACTGGTTACACCGTTTGGACCGACTTCTTCTTCCAAGCCATGTTTGCTGCCACCTGCTGCACCATCGTTTCAGGCGCGGTCTGCGGCCGCATTAAATTGCTACCTTTCCTCATTTTCTGCCCCATCTTCATCGCCTTGGGTTACTGCGTCGTCGGTAGCTGGCACTGGGGAACCGGTTGGCTTGCCGACATGGGATTCGCCGACTTCGCAGGCTCCACCCTCGTCCACGCCGTAGGCGGCGCAGGCGCCCTTGCAGGCGCCATGGTCTTGGGCCCACGTCTTGGCAAATACGCCAAAGACGGCACCGTGCAGCCTATCCCCGGACACAACATGCCACTGGTCGCCATCGGCGTCTTTTTGCTGTGGTTCGGCTGGTTCGGCTTCAACGGCGGCTCCGAACTGTCCGCCAACCCCGGCGGCGTTTCCTACGTTTTGGTCACCACCACCTTCGCCGCTTGCGGCGGCGGCATTGCTGCGGCCATCTGCAGCTGGATACTTGCCGGCAAGCCCGACCTTTCCATGACGCTCAACGGCGTTCTCGCAGGTCTCGTTGGCGTCACCGCTGGCCCCGACGTTCCCTCTTGGATCGGTGCCTTGGTTATCTGTGGCGCCATCCCCGGCGTGCTGGTTTACTTCTCGGTGCTCTTCTTCGACAAAATCAAGATCGACGACCCCGTGGGAGCCATCTCCGTTCACGGTGTCTGTGGTATCTACGGCACCCTCGCCGTGGCCTTTAGCGGAGCCTTTGAAGGCAACTTCGGCAACTTCGGCGTGCAAGCCATCGGCGCCGCCGCAGGCTTTGGCTACGCCTTTGTTCTCGCCCTCATTCTCTTCGTCGCCCTCAAGGCCACCTTGGGCCTTCGTGTAAGCGAAGAGGAAGAAATCGAAGGCCTCGACCTAGGCGAACACGACATGTCGGCCTACCCCGACTTCCAACGCACCTACATCAAGAGCTACCACGCTCGCGAAATTTAAACCACGCGATGTTGCCCCAAACATTCCCACCCCGTGGTCGGCGGCTTAGGCCACCGGCCACGGGTGGGGGGCGGGCGGGCATTCAAAACACGCTCAATACAAAAAACGTACGCTTTTCTTACCAAACGACCCAACCACACGCCGGCTTCAAGCCCGCGTTAAACCCCTTAAAAAAAGGATACTCGTCATGCACATGATTGAGGCCATCGTCAAACCGTCATCCATCGACGGCATTAAAGCCAAGCTCGCTCAAATCGGTGTTCTGGGCATGACCGCCCAAGAATGCAAAGGTTTCGGCAAACAAAAAGGCCACACCGAACGCTATCGCGGTCGCCGCATGGACGTGGGCTTTGTGCCCAAAGTCATGCTCAAAGTCGCCGTCAAGTCTGAAGACCTCGACAAAGCCCTCGACGCCTTCACCACCGCCGCAAGAACCGGCAACGTGGGCGACGGAAAACTCTTTGTCTACGAACTCAGCAAAGTCATCCGCATTCGCACCGGCGAGCAAGACAACGACGCCCTGTAAAACAGCGCTTCGCTTGCAATACTCCTTGCGAGATAACTAAAAAAAAGGCGGGCACCCCTCACAGGGTGCCCGCCTTTTTTCATTTCTTATCCCACGCAATTCTTACCCCGCACCATGGCGATCCAACCCCACGCTGCACACACAACCCCGCCGCCAACACCAACAACCCCCACGCCACAACCCGCCACCCACGACCACCACGCCTTTTCACATCTTGCATCACACACTTCATACCCAAAACGGTACACACTGGT
>JAZGFZ010000028.1:0-6072 GCA_036480015.1 Algisphaera sp.
AGGGGACAAGTGAGGGAGCCAAGGAAGGCAAAAAAGAAAATTAAAAACGTTATTTTTCAGCCTTGGTATGCGTGAGGAAATTAAGTCAAGGCGATTGAGAATCGCCCCTCAGAAAGCGTCTCTTTAACCCGACAGTCCCGACAGTCTCTGCCTTCCTTGGCGTTCTTGGCGACTTGGCTGTTCATGCTTCGCTTTCCTTCGTGCCTTTGCGCCTTCGGGCCTTCGTGTTCGCCTTGGGATTTTAATACTGTGAACGGTTACAGTTTTTCAAGGTCTTCAAAAAACGTTGGGTACGTTTTGTTCACACATGCGGGGTCGTTAATCGTCACGCCTTGGCTACGCAAACCTGCCACCGAAAACGCCATGGCCATGCGGTGGTCGTCATACGTGTCAATGGCTGCGGCCGTTAGCTTGCCGTCAAACGGCGGGGTGATTGAAAGGTCGTCGCCGGTAATCACCACCGTGGCCCCCAGTTTGGTCAGTTCGGTTTCAAGGGCTGCCATGCGATCGGTTTCTTTCACCCGCAAATTGCCCACGTTTCGAATCACGGTGGTGCCTTCGGCAAACAGGGCCACCACGGCAAGGGTTTGGGCGGTGTCGGGCATGTCGTTGAGGTCAACTTCAATGGCCCGCAAACGGCCATCTGTCGGCCCCGTCACTTGTGTGCTTTTAAGTTTTTGAATAACACCGCAGCCCATGCGGCCCAGTACATCGCAAAACTCCGCGTCACCCTGCAGGCTTTCGCTGCCCAACCCCGGAATCATCACGCGGGCCCCCGCAGTTACCGCAGCGGCCGCCAGAAAATAAGTGGCATTGCTCGCGTCAGGCTCAACGGCATAGTTGCAAGCGGTGTAACCCCGCCCACGCACCCGAACCGTGCGATAGCCTTTTTCGCGCACGGTTTCGGTGCCAAACTTTTCCATCAGGTCCAGCGTCATTTTGACATACGGCTTGCTGGTGATGGGGCCTTCGAATTTCAGTTCTAACCCACCCACCAAACACGGGCCAATTTGCAAAAGGGCCGATACAAATTGGCTCGACAACGTGGGGTGCAGCGTGAGCGAGTTGCCCCCTTGAAGGGCGGCCATGGGGTCGGGTTCAAGGCCATGAATTTTAAGCGGGGGATAGCGATCTTCACCCAAGTATTCGACCTCGGCCCCCAGTTCGTGAAGTGGGTCCACCAACTGGCCGATGGGCCGCTCACGCATGCGGGCAATGCCGTCCACGGTGTAAGGCCCCTCGCCAAGTGCCAACGCGGCGGTTAAAAACCGCACCGCCGTGCCCGCATTGCCCAGCATCAAGTCGGCGCTGTCATTTGGAATGCGACCCGCTGCCCCGGTCACTGTCACCTTGCGATTGGGTTCATCAACCGCCACGTCAAAGCCCAGTGCAATCAGGGCTTCAAGCATGCGCCGTGTGTCATCGGCAAACAGCACGCCCGTTAGCGTAGAGCGGCCGTCGGCCAAGGCCGCCAACAACAACGCACGATTCGTCAGGCTTTTAGACCCTGGCGGCGCAATCGACAAATCAAAAGGGCTCCGCAGTGGAGCCACAAGAAGGGATTCGGGCAGGGGTTTATTAGGCGAGGTGGAAGCAACATTCACCCCGCCATTCTATCGGCCTGTCAATCTGAGGATGGCCCCTCAGGCAAGGCGGTAGAAGATGACGGGTTAGACGAGCGGTGGGGCAAAGGCCAATGATCCTCTGCGGCCAGCCGTCCCACCCGACGATAAAACGTAAACCAACGAGGCTGCGGATCAATTTCTGATACCCCCGCAGGTAAATCAGGGTTGGCCCGTCGCAGAATGGCCTTGTAAACCGGCAGATAAATCAGCCCGTCCGGCTCAGACTTCAAAAAAGGAAAGACCAGCACCAGCGAGCGGTCGAGGCGATCGTGCAAAATTTGATCGAAGGCAAAGGCCAGAGGTTCGGTGAGTTCGCCAGCAGTGTTGCTTGTGGCGTGTTGTGTAAGCAGTGCCGCGGGCGCCGTGGCAAAGGCGGCCACCCTGTCTGCTTCGGTGGCCACCTTGTCGCCATGCAATTGATGCCACTGGGCCCGCAAAAAATGAGCGTAAAAAAAGCCCGGTTCTGCGGCCAATTCACGGTCAATGGCCTCGCGTGTGGCCGGGCTTGCAAAAGTTGCCGCATCGTGCCGGGCCAAGGTGGCCAGTCGCAACGCAGACGCATGCTCACCCGCAGACACATGAAAGCCCAAGTCTTTGAATTTTTCGTTGGTGCGAGCCGACGACATCATGCCGCGTTCAAGGCTTTTGTAACGCGTGAATTGATTTTGAGGCCACGTCTCGCGTTCAGCCCACACCAAAGAAGGCCCAAGCTCTCGGTCATCCGTGGGATCATCCACCGCGCGAAAGATAAAAATAGCCACCACCGGCACCACCACGGCCAAGGCCAAGGTGGCAAAAACAAGCCAAGGTCCTCGCATGCACACGTTGGGATGTTCACGACGCTGCGTTTCGCAAGAGCTGGGGTTGTTGGGAGGAGATGGCGATGAAGAATCACTCACGCAAGCACCCCCCGTTCAATTAGTTTTCCCTCAATCCACGACATGGGATTGTCCATACGCGGCACACAAATAGCTTGCCAACCCCGAGCCTTGGCGGCCGCAATGTTTTCATCAAGATCATCAAAAAACAAAATGCGTTCAGCAGGCACACGCGTGGCCGATTCCACATAGTGATACGCATCGGCCGAAGGTTTGGCACGACCTATTTGATGACTTGCAAAACAAAAGTTCAGCCGCCGCAAATGCGCAAAGCAAACATCTTTGGGGTCGTGCATGGTTGCCCAGTGGGCCGCATTGGTGTTGCTTAAACAGGCCGTCAACACCGCAGCGGTGTCCAAGCGATCAAGCAGTGCTGGCCAACCCGCAAACGTTTGAACAATCACCGCGTCATGCACAGCTGCGATGTCTTGGGGTGTCACCCCCACTTGGGCCGCAATGCCTTCGAGATAATCGGCTGTGGTCACCTGCCCAATTTCATAGGCACTCAGCAGCTCGACCACTTTGGGATTGCCACCCCGCCGCGTGTGGGCCGACAAATCGCCCGTAAACCCCGGCAAGCCCGCCCGGCCTGCCCGTTGGGCGGCTTGGTCAAGATCATCGGTAATTTGCATCAACACACGGCCCAAGTCAAAGACCACCAAGTCGATCAAACCCGCTGAAGAATCATCAGCCGGAACATTAGGGAGAAGCGATTGCATGGGCATACGTTAAGGCAATCAAGCCTTCTTGTAATGCACGCCGTACCCTAACTTGCATGACACCTTCTTTTCTCGATCAGCTTCGCACGGCGCTTCGGGGCAAGGTGCATGCCGATTTGCTTACCCGGGGGCTTTATGCCACCGATGCGAGCCATTACCAACAAATCCCGACGGCCGTGGCCATTCCACAAGATGAAGCCGACCTGCTCGCCGCCTTGCGGGTGGCCCACGCCCACGGGGTACCAGTCACTCCGCGCGGCGCGGCCACCGCACTTTCAGGACAAACCTTTGGCCCCGGTTTGGTGCTTGATCTTGGTCGTCTCAATCACATTTTAGAAATCAACCCACAAAAAGCCACCGCTCGGGTGCAGCCCGGCGTGGTGTGCGACCACCTCAATGCGGCGACAGAAGACCACGGCTTGCACTTTGCCCCCGACCCCGCCACAGGATCCCGCGCCACGTTTGGCGGCATGATCGGCAACAACAGCTCGGGCACACGGTCGGTTGTTTATGGCAAAACCATTGACCATGTGGTGAGCTGCCGTGTGGCGCTGGCCGATGGCACCGTGGCCCGCTTCGACAACGCCCCGCTGCCCGCAACCCACGCAACCCACGATCCAGAAGCCGCCGTTGCCGCGCGTTTGTACGCGGCGCTGCAACCCGTGATTCAAGCCAACCGCAATGCCATTGTCAAACGCTTTCCCAAAGTCATGCGGCGGGTCAGCGGCTACAACCTCGACGCCTTTGTACCCGGCGCAGGCCACGGGTGGTTTTATCAAAACAACCCCGCCATGCCGCCCTTGGCACCGCACAATCTCACCCCCTTGATTGTCGGCTCAGAAGGAACCCTTGGTGTGCTGCTCGAAGCCACCGTGCGACTGGTGCCCGCACCCCAAGCCGCCGCCTTGGCCATCGTGCATTTCGACGATGACCTCGCCGCCCTGCGTGCCGTGCCGCAGATCCTCACCCACCATCCATCTGCGGTGGAATTGCTCGACCGCCGGGTGCTACGCGAAGCCGCCACCAACCCCGCCACCCGCGCCATGGCAGGTTGGGTTAAGCAAGACCCCGCCGCCGTGCTCATCGTCGAGTTTTGCGACCGTTTTCTTACTCCAGAAAACCCTGCAAACCCAGCAGACCCGGCCAATCCAACGCAGCAAGTCGCCCAGCACACCCAGCGTTTTGCCACAACGATTGCCAACACGCCCGGCGTCACCCATTGCTCCGTCATCACGTGCCCCAAACGCCAGCGCGACGTTTGGGAAACCCGCAAGCTGGGGCTGGGCCTTATTTCCAATGTGCAAGGCCCCGTCAAGGGTCAAGCCTTTGTCGAAGACGCCTGCGTGCCCGTCAATCAATTGGCCGACTACATCGCAGGCTTGCAAGCTGCGTGTCGTGAGCGTGGCGTCGATTACGCGCTCTATGCTCATGCCTCGGTGGGGGTGATTCACTTTCGGCCTGAACTGAATTTGCAACGCCCCGAGCATGTCACTTTTATGCGTGACATCGCCGAACACGCCTTTGTCGATGTCGTTGCCCGAGGCGGTGCGTTTGCAGGTGAACATGGCGACGGCGTGGTGCGTGGCGTTTTCATCCCGCGTTTTTTTGGCCCCGACGTGTACGCTGCCTTCAAACAAGTCAAAACCCTTTTTGACCCTGATCATTTAATGAACCCCGGCAAAATCGTAGACGCCCCCGCCATGGACGACCCCACCTTGCTGCGCTATGGCCCGCACTACCGTGTGGCCGAAGTGTTTTCGCAAAACGATTCCACCCCTCATCCCACCGCCTTTCGCCACGATGCCCAAGGCGGTTTTGCCGCCGCAGTGGAACAATGCAATGGCGTGGGAGCGTGTCTTAAAATCGGATCGGGCACCATGTGTCCGTCGTACATGGCCACACGGCAAGAATCTCACGGCGTGCGAGGGCGTGCCAACGCCTTGCGACTTGCCATGAGTGGCCAACTTGGCAGCGACGCCGCGCAATCTCTGGCCAGCAACGAATTACACGACGTGCTGGATCACTGCCTTTCTTGCAAAGCGTGCAAAGCCGAGTGCCCCAACGCCGTTGACGTGGCCAAACTTAAAGCCGACGTGCAACAACTTCGTCACGATCGCCACGGCGTGTCGCGCCAAGCAAAGTTCATCGGCTCCATGCCCGATCATGCGTCCAAAGTCAGTGGTTTTTTCGCCCAACCAGCCGCATGGTTAAGCCAATTGGGTTTTGTGCGAGCGCTCATGCAAAAACGCTGGGGCATTGATCGCCGTCGCCCCCTGCCCGCGATGAGTTCGCGCCCACTACGAGAACGTCACCTGCCCAAACCCAACCCCGCCGCCCCGCGCGGCCCGGTGGTCTTATTCGACGACACCTACACCCGACATTTTGAGCCGCATTTGGCCCAACACGCAGCAACCTTGCTCACGCAATTGGGTTATGCCGTGCATTTGGCCAACGCAGGCTGCTGCCAACGCCCCCGCCTTTCGCAAGGTCTTTTGCGCGACGCCGCAGCACACGGCGCAAAAACCTTGGCCAAACTCGATGCCCTAAACGTTGGCAACCCCAACGCGCCGATTCTTTGCCTCGAACCCTCCTGCGCCTCGGCCCTCAAAGACGACCTGCCCGATTTGGTGAGCGACCAAGCCTTGGCCCAACGCGTGGCCGACCGCGTGCAACTCATCGACGCCTTCTTGGCCAACACAGGACGCGTCACCCTTAAACCCGAGCACGCCAACCCCTTGGTTCACAACCATTGCCATCAAAAAGCCGTGTTCGACACCAACCCCCAAGTGGACCACCTCACCGCCCCCGCCTGCGACGCCGGCTGCTGCGGCATGGCCGGCGCCTTTGGCT
>JAZGFZ010000029.1:0-3712 GCA_036480015.1 Algisphaera sp.
GCATTCAGGGCAAACAAATTGCGATTCGTCTTCGTAGGTGAGTTCTGACGAGCATTCGGGGCAGGGGGGTGGGGTTTCCATGACGGTTAGTTTAGAGCAACGCTTGCTTCATTGAGGGATGCTTGGCTTGCGACATGATGCCATGGGCCGTCAAGGTGCGAACGGGTTACCTGTCGTCCAGTTAGAATGGGGTCTGCAAGCACGCTCATGCTTGTTGTGAAGCCCCTGTTGTTTAACACCTAATTTTTAGAGTTGTACATGCCTGATCCCGGCCAACCCCACGGACTGACCACCCAGCTTAAAATCGGCATGGAAATTCATGTCGAGCTGAACACGCAAACCAAAATGTGGACCGATGCGCCCAACGTGGCCCATCCAGATTATTTTGACGCGGCCCCCAACACGTTGCTCACACCTGTTGCCATTGGTTTGCCCGGCACCTTGCCGGTGCCCAATCGCGCGGCGGTTGAAAAATCGATCAAGGTGGGGCTGGCGCTGAATTGCTCCATTGCCCAAGTGAGCAAGTGGGATCGCAAGAGTTATTTTTACCCCGACTTGCCCAAGAACTATCAGATCAGCCAATTTGATTTGCCGGTGTGTGGTGATGGGGCGGTGGACATTGCGGTGTCTGACGGCACAGGTAATTTGCCCGACACAGCCACCAAACGCATTCGCATCACGCGGGCTCACCTTGAAGAAGATGCAGGCAAGTTAATGCATGAGTTGCCGGGCGGCGGCTTTAGTGATGGCACGTTGATTGACCTGAACCGTGCAGGAACGCCGCTTCTTGAAATTGTGACCGAACCTGATTTTGCCAATGCCGATGAGGCGGTGGCCTTTGGCCAAATGCTGCGCGATCTATGCCGCCACCTAGGGGTGACTGAGGGCATCATGCAAAAAGGCCACATGCGGTTTGAACCCAACATTAATGTCATCATCACCAATGCTGCTGGCGAAACGTTTGCCACGCCGGTGGTGGAAATTAAAAACCTCAACAGTTTTAAAGCGGTGCATGGCGCGATCAATCACGAGCATGAGCGGCAAATTGAATTGTGGTTGGAAGACGGCAAAACCATGGGCGCTCGGGCCAAAAGCACCCGTGGATGGGACGATGCCAAGCTGGTGACCACCCCGCAACGCGAAAAAGAAGACGCCGACGAGTACCGTTATTTTCCAGATCCCGATTTGGTGAGTGTTCATATTAAGCCCGAGTGGGTTGATCGATTACGCGCTGAGCAGCCAGAGTTGCCCATGGCCAAGCGGGAACGTTACATCAATGATTTAGGGCTTAAATCCATTGATGCCGACACCTTGTTGGCCGAGCCTGCAAACACACGGTTTTTTGAGGCGTCTTGCGAGGCAGGCGGGAAGCCACGCCGCGTGGCGGCCATGCTTTTGAATGCCGGGGCCAAACGGGCCAATGAAGCGGGCTGTGCGTTGGAAGGGTTGGGCATTGATCCGCAGCAAGTGGCTGGCATTGTGGCCTTGCAAGACAGCGACAAAATCAGCGCCAGTGCCGCGGACAAATTGTTTGGCCATGCTTGCAACAGCGATGAATCGGCAGAAAAACTTGCTGAAACCCACGGGCTGCTTCAGGTGAGCGACGATGGTGCATTGGATGAATGGATTGCCCAGGTGATTGCCGATCCGAAAAACGCCAAAGCGGTGGAGCAAATCAAAGAAGGCAAAGAGAAAATCATTGGCGCGTTGCTGGGGCAAATCATGCGACTAAGCAAGGGGCAGGCGAACCCGAAGGTGGTGGGCGACAAGATTAAGTCGCAGTTGATGGGGTAAGGGCGTGGGGCGGCCCGTTCGTGTTTTTTGCGGCGGCTGTGGTCGTGGTAATGTTCGTGCTGGACATCTCAAGGCAAACGCGAAGCCGCGAAGGCGCAAAGGCACGAAGAAAGACAATTGGTGGCACGACGTGAGGCCTGCTTCATTTTGACTAAGGGTTACCGGCGCTTGAGCCAGTCAGACAAGCCGCCTTCGGTGACTTCATCCAAGGTGTTGCCCAAAGTGTCGCCCACGGTGTCGCCCAAGGTGTCGCCCAGTACGTCATTGAGTTCGGGGCTGAGTTTGTCGGTGGCGTCTTTCAGGGCATCGGTGGCGCGGCTGCGGGCTTGATCGGCCAGTTCGTTGGCGCCTGCGGCGACGAGAGCTTGGGTGAGTTGTTCACGGTCAAGGCTAAAGGCGGGGCGGTTGAGTGAGCCTGCGACGGCAAGACTGAGTGGAAGCTTCTTGATGGCGCGTGGGGTGGCGCCTGGCAAGGCCACGGTGGTGTCGTGCAGGGTGAGGGTGAGTGGGAGATTAAGTTGGTCGGGCGAAAATCCGCCCGCGAGTGTGAGATCCAGTGTGCCGCCGCGGGCGAAGTTGGCCAAATCGGCATTGAGGTTTTGCGTCAGTTCATCAACGGTTAGACCCGTCATGTGTAGGTTCACGTCACCCGCTTGGTGGCCCGTGACGGGCAATCCCACATTCAGGTTGAAGTCGCCGCTTTGCGAAACCACATGCAGGGTGGGAACACCTTGGGGCACGCGATTGGGGTGGGTGGATAGGTTTTGAGCTTCGACGTTGTAGAGTGCGTTGGGTTGTCCGTTAACGACCAACCCGTTGATGACCATGCGGCGAATCAGAAGTGTGGGGGTGTTTTCAATGAGGTGGTCGGCCCGGACATGGGCGATGCCCACCGCGGCGATACGTTTTTGAATCCAAGCGTCGTGATCGGCGGGGGATGCAGCGGGGTGATCTGAGTCGCTATCACTATCGGTGTCGGGTGATCCTGAAAGCCAGTCGGTCCAACTTTTTAGACGATCGAGTCGGCTTTTCCATGTTTTGGCTTGAGTAAGCAGGCCCTCAAGATCATGTGGGGCGTCGGGGCTTGGGGCTGTTGGGTTTGTTGGGTCGGTTGCGTCGGTTGCGTCGGGAGCGTCGGCGGATGAGGTTGTGCTGGGGCCCACACGTTGGCCGGGGCGTTCGCGGGGGGCGCCGGTTTCGGCCTGCGTCACTTCGATCAAATCAATGGTGAAGCGGCGGCGTAATAAATCGGTGGCCGAAAAATCACCTTCGAGTGTGGTGGCTGAAATAAGATTGCGATCCAGTGCGTCGGGGTTGGTGACCGCCAAGCCTTCAAGGCGAATGCGCCCGCCCGCCAAATCAAGTTGAGCATCTTTGATATCCACGGTGGCGCCGTTGGCTTTTTCGAGCCCGGCGATGGCCATGGCGGTGACCAATCGATCCGAGGTAAGGAACACGGTCAAGGCGATTAAAGCGCCGAAAAGCCCCACGGCCACCACACCCAAGGGGCGCACGGGGTTGCCCCATCGGCGGTGGTTTTCGGCCAGTTCGGTGTAGCTTTTTTTGCCACGTTTGCCAAAAAAGACCCATCGCACCAGGCGCACCCAGCGTTTGCTCGCAAAGGTGGTGTAGCGGTCAGAGCCGCTTTCTAGGCTGGCCATGCGTACACGCATGCCACGCAGCAAAATGACGACCGCCATGCCCAAGGCCAAGCCCGAAACCGCTCCCAAAACCAAGGCGCCAGGTACCACATACACGTCAAGCCCCAACCAAGCGACGCCGGGCATGTTGACCGCGCGGCGAAAAATCGGCTGAAGGGGGCCGTCGATCAAAAGTCGGCCCACTGCGAAGTTGGCGGTCAGCAGTGGCAATGACATGAGTTTGCCCAAGCCCGCGGCCACACCGGCCAGAAACAGGT
>JAZGFZ010000030.1:0-2215 GCA_036480015.1 Algisphaera sp.
TAAGTGCCGGCGTTTTTTTCTGGTTTGAATCAGACCCTATGAAATAACAAAAAAGCTCGCGTTCCGGTTGGAACGCGAGCTTCTTTGTTTAGGGTTTGATGTTCTGTTTATTTGTCCAGCGACGGAAGCATGGCCTCAACAACAGGATATTTCTGCGGTTTGCCAGCAAGCACGGCTTCTAGGTCGTCGATGAGCCAGCCAATGCAGCGCTGGACCGATTCCATCACGCCGCCGGATCGGTGGGGCGTGAGATAAAGGTTGGGCAGTTGGCGCAAGGGCGAATCGGTGGGCAGTGGTTCGGTTTCAAACACATCCACCGCGGCGATGAGGTCGCCTTTCTTAAGGCGATTGGTCAGTGCGTCCATGTCGACCAAGGCGGCCCGTGCGACGTTAAGCAAGATGGCGTTGGGGGCCATGGAATCGATTTGCGACTGGCCGATGAGGTGTTTGGTGCCATCGTTGGCGGCGGCGCAAAGCACCACGATTTCCGATTCTTTGCAAAGCGTGTCGATGTCGACGCGTTTGGCATTGAAAGGCTTGAGTGCTTCTTCGGGAATGTAGGGGTCGGCGACGAGCAGCTCAATGTTGAAAGGCATCAGCAGTTCGGCAAGACGTTTTCCAATGCGTCCCAGTCCGACAATGCCCACGCGTCGGCCGGTGAGTTGGCGTTCGCGTACGTCGATGTCGGTGGGAAATGCCTCGACCCATGATTCGGTGCCAGCTCGCATGGCGGCGTGGTAGTCGGAGGTGCGGCGCAAGCAGGCAAGCATGAGGGTGAGTGCCATTTCAGAAACCGCAGGCGACCAGCCCGAACGGGACAACGAAATAGGCACATCGCGTTTAAGGCCTGTTGCGGCAGCGTCTTGGGTGATGTCGAGTTGGCCGCGGTATTTCAGATTGGGTGCTTGGTCGAGCAATTCGTCGGTGAGTGGGGGCCACGACCACATGATGACGGCCTCGGCGGCTGCGAGGTCGCCGCGAATTTGGTCGTCGGTGTCATGCGAAGTGCAAGTGAGGTTGCCTAGCTTGCGCAGGCGATCAAACTGGGGCACCAAGTCGGGGTGTTGAAAAAAGCCATCGGGGAGGTTGACAAGAATATTCATGCGGGGTTGAACTCCAGGGGTGTTTCGTTTTGTTGGGCAGATTGAACAATGGTTTGCACGAGATGGGCGTCGCGGGCGCCTTCGGCGATGGGGCAGCGTGCAGGCCGACCTTCACGAATGGCGGCGATGAAATCTTCATCCACCGCGTTATGCGGATCGCCTGATTCGTCGATTTCTTCGGCTTGGTCGCCTTCGTACCACGTGGCAAGATCGGGTTTAACCCACGGTTGGCCGGTGGTTTGATAGTCGACGGTGATTTTTTCGCACACGATGCGGAAGTCGCTGAAGAATCGTCCGGGCACGGCGCAGTTGCTTCCGGTGATGGAGGCGAGGGCGCCATTGGCAAAGCGAATGGTGCCCACGGAGGTGTCTTCAATGCGGTAGTCGTCTTGGTCGGCGTGGCAAAGGTTGGCCATGAGTCCTGTGACTGACACGGGGGTTCCCAAGCTGGCCACGGCCAAGTTGTAGAAGTGGATGAGTTGCTCGAAAATTTGGCCACCCGATTGTGACGCATCACGCCACCAAGGCGAGCCGTCCATGTTGACCCAAAAACGGCCGGTGAACAGGGTGGGCTTTCCGGCGGTCCCATCGGCGATTGCCGCATGAAGCCGTTTGATGGAGTTTTTAAAGCGAAATTGATAGCCCACCTGGGAGATCACGCCTGCTTTTTGAACGGCATCGGCCATGGCACGGGCGGTTTCCAGTTTCAGGGCGATGGGTTTTTCGATAAGAATATGCAGGCCGCGTTGGGCCGCGGCCACCACTTCGCCCTTGTGGACGAAAGGGGGAACGGCGATGCACACGGCGTCTAGCTTAGATTCATCGAGCATACGCGTGAAATCTTCGAACAGCGCCGCGTTGGGGGCGCCAATGTCTTGGGCGAGCGTGCTGGAAAGCGCAGGGTCAAAAGAGCAAATCGCTGCGATTTCAACACCGTCTATTTTGTTGAGATTGGTGCCGTGGACTTTGGCCATGTAGCCAGCGCCAAGGATGCCGATGCGTAGAGGTTGGGGCATGAAAAAACCTTTTTTGTGATTGAAATCACCGTTGCGTAACGGTCACGACGGTGGGCATTTGGGGGGGCAAGAGGGGGTGAAGTGTATCGGTTTTTG
>JAZGFZ010000031.1:0-2257 GCA_036480015.1 Algisphaera sp.
GCTAAGATTTCAAGGCCCGCGGACAAGCGGCCAAAGGAACAAAAAAAATGCCTGCCATGATGTATCGAAAATCACGCGCCGCACTTGCAAGAGGCGCCGCAAGCTATGACCGACTTTCTCGCCGAATCCGGGACGAAAAAAAAGAAATTGCCCAAAAAGTCACCATTGCAACCGTAGGTGCCGCGGCGCCGTTCATTCACGGTCTCGCAATTGGCATGTCGCCAAATTACGAAGGATTTTTGCCCGGCACCGTCGACGCCAACACAGGCCGCGGCGTTCGGACTGATCTTGTGGTCGGCGGCCTTGCTCTTGCCGGCGCCATTGCACAGCCAAAGGCCACGTGGTCCGACGCTGCACTGGGGACCGGAATTGGCCTCCTTGGCGCGGCCATGGGCCAACTAGGGGAGCAATACGGCGAAAAAGTCGGCTCTTGATCCCGCGCTTTAACACATCCCGCGCGCCCGATTTTTTGCGCGCCCGTTGCCCCTTGGGGCCCGTTTTCGCAACCCAAACCAACGGACAAACACCATGAATGAAATCATTTCTAAATCATACGCCGCTGCTATGCGCCACGCGCGAATCTCTGGCACCGGCCCCGACACTCAAGACGTGCACGAAGCGTCCAACGCGTGGCACAGCGGCGGAGCACTCCGCAAGCTTTGCGACCGAATCGCGCAGGAGCAATCCGCCGCCGCGGGCATGTATGGCCCAAAGGCCAGCATGGGCGAACGATGCCCGCCCCGCGGCGGTATTACGGACCGCGTGCCGTACTACCCCGTGGACCCCACGTGTGCAGACGCACCCACCCAGTGCGGCGGGGATGTGCTTGGGTTCACGTCGCTCGATAGCGCCGTGTTTCCTATCCCGGCCCCGGCCGCCACGTTCGACGTCGAAATCCGAACGCTTGGCGTCGGGTCCGAAACCGCCGATGCGTTTCGCGCTGAAAAGATCTTTCTCGAGTTCCGAAGCGTGCAACAAAACGGTGCTGTGGTTCCCGGGCTGCTTCTCAGTGCGTTTGTCGGTCCACAGCAACAGACCATCGGTAGCGGCAACCGAAACGCCATCTCATCGGGCGTGTGGGGCAGCGCGCTAGATCCTGTCATGGATATCGGCTGGGCCCCCTTTAGAAACGTGGACGGCCAACGTCTGCGCATGAATCTGGGCGCATACACGGTGAACAACGACTTGCAGGTGTTCGGATGCCTGTGGGGCGATGCTACCCTCGCCTACAAATAAACCCCTTGCGGGGGGCACCATGCCCCCCGCTTCTTTTCTCAAGGCTTTTTCATGCGTTTTGTTCCCGGCTCTACATTCGTCAATTCTACCGGATTTCAACGGGTTCAACGCACCGCGCCCGCAATATTTCCGCGCGATTACGCGGAAATTTCAAGCGTCTCATTCGCCCCTCCATCGCAAGCGGGAAAGTGCCCCCCGGAACCATGTTCGACGTGGTGGACGATTGTAGCGACCGCGCGCGAGGTGGTTCGCGAGGGGACCGGAGCACCATCTAACCTGCTCCAATGGAGCGATATTAACGCCGGAGGAAACCCCGGCACCGATGCGCAATTGCTCGTGCGTTGGGAAGCCGATTCGGCGCTTGTGGACGTGGCGGCCGGGACTCGGTTTTCCATTTTGGCCCCCGCGGTTACGGTGTCTCTCCGTGTGCCCGCGCAAGACGGCCGCGTGATTACGAATCAAAATCAACGCGATGGCGTGGGGCTCACAGCCGCCCCCGGACAGTTTCTAAAAGACACTCTTGTAACGATTGGCGCATCGTGTGCAGAGGCCCCCATTGGCGACACCATCGCCCGCGTCACACGTACCTACGACACGACGCAAAGCGACGTTCAAGCCCCTAACACGCCCGGCGCGATTCCGTTTGTGGCGGGGCTTTACCGGGTCCCCAGTCGCGCGCGAAAGGTGCAATTTTCCGTGCCCCCCGGCAATGCGATACCCGGGGCGGGAATCGGGGTTGAGTTTTTCCAAGGGCAACCAGACGCACTTGGAAACGGCATAAGCCTGGGCCTAGTCGACCGTTGGCCCGGCCGCATCTCTGAGACGGTGCTTGTGCCCGGCATGGCCGGCACCATCTTGCTAGTAGGCTTTGCGCCGGGCGAAACGGTCACGGCTACATGGGAGCTAGACCTGTGAGCCGCCACGATTTACACATCGAAGTCAAAGCCCCGTCGTCGGTCTCCCTACGGGACCAATGGACGGCAGTCAGTGAGGGACTGACCGCGTGCAACGTCACCGCGAT
>JAZGFZ010000032.1:0-4198 GCA_036480015.1 Algisphaera sp.
GTCTTGGCGTCTTGGCGTCGTGGCGTAAAGCTTCTCCGCGATACCTCCTCGCTCAAAATTCATGAACGGTTGCTGAAAAACGCCGTACCCAATCAATCCGGCCATTTCAGCACACGTTGCGCAGGCAACTTTGCGTCCTGCACCAAGGTGGTGTTCAACGCATCGTTGTTGGCGTATTTCGCCTGAGCTTGAGCCACGGTTCGCCCCACCGACGTATCACGCTGCATGAGCCATGCTTGAGCATGCGTGCGCGACATCTCCAGCCACCAACGGTGCGTCAAAACATTTGCCACGCCACGCCAATCGTCGTGGTCGTACAACAAATATTGCCCCTCGGTCACAATCACCCGCGTGTCGGCCGTCACGGGCTGGTCTCCAGGCACCGGTTCGTGAGCCTCTCGGCAATACACCGGAAACGCGCCCGTGTTCTGCATGTCGGCAAAACGCTCCAATGTCGCACCGTACGCTGCGGCGTCATACGTCCACGGGGCGCCTTTGCGAGATCGCCAGCCCTGCGCATCAAGCTCGGCATTGGGCCGATGAAAACCGTCCATCGGTAAAAACACGGCCCGTTGCCCCAAGGCGCCAGCCAACTGCTGAGCCAACGTGCTTTTGCCCGACCCTGCAATACCTGCAATGCCCACCACCACCCGACGATGCAAATCCGCGTCGGCGGCTTGGGCCAAAATCACCGCCAGCTCTGTCATTCCTGCAGTATTCAATCGTGTCACCGGGGCTTTTTCATCCATCTCCCTATGATAATCCAGCGGGGATCATTCATCCGCCCTCCCGCCCCTGTCCAACACGCCCTAAAATCCTTATCCCATGCCCAAAAACTCCCCCCTTAACAAATACTCCGCCACCATCACCCAGCCTGCCCGCCAAGGTGCGTCACAAGCCATGCTCCACGCGACGGGTTTGTCACTTGAAGACATGAACAAGCCGCAGGTCGGCATCGCCAGCGTTTGGTACGAAGGCAACTCTTGCAACATGCACCTCAACGACCTCGCGTTGGAAGTCAAAAAAGGCGTCGTCGAATCCGGCAGTGTTGGAATGCGATTCAACACCATCGGCGTATCAGACGGCATCAGCATGGGCACCGACGGCATGAGTTATTCAATGCAATCGCGCGACCTCATTGCCGACTCGATTGAAACGGTGATGGGCGCCATGTGGTACGACGCGCTGGTGGCATTGCCCGGCTGCGACAAAAACATGCCCGGCTGCATCATCGCGATGGGACGCATCAACCGCCCGTCACTCATGGTTTATGGCGGCACCATCAAGCCCGGCTGCGCCACCGTCAAAGGCGAAGAAGTCAAACTCGACGTGGTCAGCGCCTTTCAGTCCTACGGTCAGTCACTTGCCGGAACGATCACCGAAGACGAACGAAAAGCCATCATCGAAAGCGCCTGCCCCGGCGCGGGGGCATGCGGCGGAATGTACACCGCCAACACGATGGCCAGCGCGATCGAATGCATGGGCCTGAGCTTGCCCTATTCGTCGTGCATGCCTGCGGAAGATCAGGGCAAGATTGATGAATGCGTCCAAGCCGGTCACGCCGCACGCAAGTTGCTAGAGCTAGACCTTAAGCCCCGCGACATCGTGACCAAACAAAGCTTCCTCAACGCCATGCGGCTAATCTTCGTCACCGGCGGCTCAACCAACGCGGTGCTGCACATGCTTGCGATGGCCCGAGCGTTCGACATCGACTTGACCATTGATGAATGGCAGACGATGAGCGATAGCACGCCACTGCTCTGTGACCTCAAGCCATCGGGACGGTACGTGATGGAAGAGCTGCACCAAGTCGGCGGCACGCCCGCAGTGATGAAGTTTTTACTCGATGAAAAAATGATCGACGGCTCACAGATGACGGTGACAGGCAAGACGATTGCCGAAAACCTTGCCGACTTGCCGGGTTTGCAGCCGTTTGGCACCGGGCCAAGTGAGCAAGACATCGTGCGACCCTTGTCCAACCCCATCAAAGCAACAGGCCACCTGCAAATCATGCGCGGCAACCTCGCACCCGGCGGATGCGTCGGCAAAATCACCGGCAAAGAAGGCACCTCCTTCACCGGCCCCGCTCGGGTTTACGACTGCGAAGAAGACATGCTCGACGGCCTCGCCGACGGACAGATTGCCAAAGGCGATGTCATCATCATTCGCTACGAAGGCCCCAAGGGTGGCCCCGGCATGCCCGAGATGCTCACGCCCACCAGTGCCGTCGCGGGTGCGGGGCTCATTAAAGACGTGGCGTTGATTACCGACGGCCGATTCTCCGGCGGCAGCCACGGGTTCATCGTCGGCCACGTTGTGCCTGAAGCTCAAGAAGGCGGCCCAATCGCTTTGGTTCAAACTGGCGACGTGGTCACCATCGACACCGATCACGGCCAAATCAACATGGACGTTCCCGCAGACGTTTTAGAAGAGCGCCGCAAAACGTGGACGGCGCCGCCGCTCAAAGCCACCCGTGGCACGCTCTACAAATACATCAAGAACGTCAAAACCGCGTCCGAGGGTTGTGTCACCGACGAGTAATGCAGCGCCAAGGCTAAGCATTAGGGTAAACGCGTTGCGTTCGCTTGCGGATCCAGCCCGGCGCGGGCGGTGCCCGCGCCGTTTGCCCGACTATTTTCTTAAGACACTCAACCCCAAGATTAAGGCTTAACGGTGCAGTGGTAACCGACGCGTCAAAGCGCGCACGCCCCACGAACCCACCCACCTCAAAAGCTCAATCAATCCAACATTTCAAACCGGCACGGGCCAAGTGATTTCATTTGTGGCCCCGCCGCCGGGGCCCGATGAAGCCGCATTAAACGCTGATTGATGGGCGGCCCAAGTGGGGCCAACATAAACCCTTGCAGATGAAGCTGTGTGGGCCACACGGCATCAATTGACATGACCCCACCACTAAGCCAAATGCGATCGTAAGGGCCCGACTCAGGCCAACCCTGGCGACCATCGCCCGTGTGCCAACACACCGAGCCCTGGGAAGGCGTCTCTTCCGGGGCCTCAATTTCAAGCGCCTTCGCCCCCCCCGTGCTTTCGCATGCTTGCGATTCCAAAACAGGCGATTCAACCCTGCAAGCCATCCAATCACGCAGACGCACCGCCGCTTGGCGAGCCAACTCAGCCTCTTTTTCAATCGTGGTCACCACCGCCCCCATGGCCACCAGCAACGCCGCGGTGTAACCGCTACCGGTTCCAACTTCGAGCACCCGGCACCCTGGAGAAATATTGAGATACGTCAATATTTGAGCCGCCACCGCAGGCGCCTCAAGCCATCGCCCTTTTCCCAGCGAACACCGCGCGTCGGCGTACACCGCGCGGGGGGAAAGCCCCGCCGAGACAAATTGGCGACGATCCACAGCGCGAAACGCACCAATCACCTTCGGAGCATTCAGCCCACGGGGCAAAAGTTGGTGCCGAATCATGCGTTCACGGGCTTCGGTGTATTCCACAGGCGTGCTCTTGCTTTCATAAAAGCCCCCATGGCAACTGCTTCACCAACAATCAAACCGCAGCCCCACCCTCATTCTATGCTCAAAATAAGAAAAACCGAATGTGTTGTCCCATCATTTCCCCCGTAAAAAAACAAAGCGTCACCAACACACAAAACGTCCACCGTTCATCCACTTCAAAAACCCTGCCTGAACCGCGCAAACAGCCCCACTTGACGTTGCGCGCTAAAGCGTTCACACTACCGATAACCCTTTACACACCGTTCACAGGGAGGTGAACTCTATGACCCCATTTCAGGACAACGCGGAAAACAACCGCGCCAACATGACGGACCGGACGATCGATCAAGGTACAAGCCTTAACCCCCAGGTGTCTCGCGTGGAACAAACCCCCACCCCCAGCGATGACCGCAAGGATGCGGCCATCTCTTCCCCAGCCCTTTCCTCCAACGATGCCCGTCAGGACATCGCTGGCAGCATCGGCCCTTCCGGCGTTTCTCGTCTCGTGACACCTGCCCCCAATCAGGTCGCCACGCCACGCACCCCCACCCATCTCAGCCGCGAGCAAATTTTAGACGCCACTGCGGCGTGCCTTGCCGAGCTGGGCTACGACGGCACCACCATTCGTCGCATTGCCAAGCAATTGGACTGCGCCGTGGGATCCATCTACCGCTACTTCGATGACAAACGAGCCCTGCTCGCAGCCGTCGTGCAACGTCGCTTCCAGCCAATCA
>JAZGFZ010000033.1:0-4396 GCA_036480015.1 Algisphaera sp.
GCGATCCAAGGCTTCGCGAAGCCTTGTCAAAACCTTCGGGTCGGTCTCAGGGCCTTGTAAAAACCGAGGTGAACGCCCAACAACTTCTTTGGCTGAATAACCCGTCATCCGCGTAAATGCGGCGTTGACATACACAATGTGCGGCCCTGGCCGAGAGACTTGCCCCTCGGTGATGATGACCGCTTCATTCACTTGTTCAATCGCACTTTGCACCAAATGCAATCGTTGCTCAGCTTCAAGTCGCGAACCAATCTCACGCGTAACCACCACCAACTCGGGCCCATCGTTTCGACTTGCTGATTCGAGCCACACAACATGCCCTGCTTTGTGTTGCGCCCGGAAGGTGGTAAAAACAACCTCTTGCGAAGCCCGCGTTTTCCCAAGACTCTGAATCAACATTTCACGATCCTCTGGGTGTGCGATCACACGAGGTCGCTTGCCCACCAAGTCTTTCGGGTCGTAACCCAGCAAGTCGCGGCATGCCGGAGACACATACGCAAAATGTCCATCAGGCTCATGAATTGAGATCATGTCGGTGGCGTATTCGGCGATTCGGCGATAACGACGCTCGCTGTCGGCCAATGCTTGGGTGCGTTCGGCCACCGTCGTTTCCAAACGGGCATTCTCTCGCGTTTGTTCCGCTTTGCCTTGCCACCCCACCACCAAACCAAACAAGCCGGCAACCATTTGCAGGCTCAACACATCATCGTCGGTCCACCGGCGTCCTTGTGGATCGTGTAAATCGACACCCAGCATGCCCCGCGATCGCCCCGAGCCCATGATCGGAACCGCGAGTATGGCCCCAATATCCAAAGACGTCAGAAGCCGGGTTGCAGGCCGATCCGTCACGTCTGCCACACCATCGATTTGCCACACCGTATTCGCGGCGGCCGCGGCAAAAAGACTTGGAACAGACTCTGGCGTGGCCTGCGCAAACGCCGACCGCGTGGGCCGCACCCCCGATGCACACCACTCGGCCACCTTGGTGGCCCCAGGTGCATCTTCCTCAAATGCCAACACAAAGGCAGAGCTTGCCTTTAAAAATCGCCCCACATGGGCCAAGGCTCGACCAAGCGTTTGATTCAAGCTGCCCACTGGCCCTTGGGTAAGAACCGCCGACACCGCAAGCACCATGGCCTCGCGATCCTGCGGGGGCAAGGCCTCTGATTCGTCAGGCGATGATGAAACCGTTGATGGACCCATTATCGAGAACTCCAAACACAAAACCAGACCGCATCCCGCGTGAAAACCAAGGCCACAGGATACCCGACCACTTTACAAGCCCTCAAGAGCTCACCATACTGCCATGTCAATCTTCACCCGCCGCCGCCCATCGCGACGTCGGGCTTTCTACTTTTAAACGCATTTTGCGTGAAAGCAGCCCTATGCTCCCCAAAGAACCGCCACGGCGGCCTCAGCTCGGTTTCGTCTACGCCCCGCCCTTTCGCATTCAAGGCCTGTCGGTCGCGGGAGAAGAATCATGCGTTCATCTACCTGAATTTGATATTGCCTTCGACATTGGCCTGTGCCCCCGGGCCGCGCTGTCAGCCAAATTTGTCGCCCTCACCCACGGCCACATGGACCACGCCGCGGCGCTGTCGTACTACTTCAGCCAGCGCAGCTTCCAAGGCATGGGCGAAGGCACGGTCATTTGCCCCAAAGCCTTGGCCATGCCCATCCACAAGCTCATGGAAGCCTGGGTGGACATTGAAAACCAGCGCACCCCTTATAACGTGGTGGCCATGGAGCACGAACAAGAGCACGAAATTAAAAACAACCATGTGTTGCGGGCCTTCGACACCGTGCACACCGTGCCCAGCCAAGGCTTTGTACTCATCGAAAAACGCAGCAAACTCAAAGAAGAGTACGCAGGTCTTCCCCAAGAGCGACTCGTTGAACTGCGTAAAAAAGGTGAAACCATCACCCGCACCCTAGACGTGCCCTTGGTGTGCTACACCGGCGACACCGCCTGGGGAAAACACTTTGACCGCAACGATGTACTCAACGCCAAAGTACTCATCACCGAATGCACCTTCATGGAACCGGGCCATCGCAAACGCGCGGGCATCGGACGACACCTGCACTTGGATCATGTGGTCGACCTCATCGAACGCTCCAAGGCTGAGACCATCGTGCTCACCCACCTGTCGCGCCGCACCAGCATGAACGAGGTGCGACGAACACTTTCGCGTACGCTCAGCGATGACCAACTGGCCCGTGTGCGAGTGCTGATGGACAACCGAGCCAATCGCGAAACCTACGACAAACAAGTGATGGAAGCCCAAGCCCTTGACCCGACCTCCTAACCAAACCCCTTGACCCCTTCCATTGCCATTGCCTTTGATCGCCCCACCGACCGCGAGGCCGCCCACGCTCTGGCCGACCGCCTAAGCCTTCCGATGGCGGAAGAAACCCAAACCCCACACGATTTACACCTCGCCATCGCAGCCTGTGACGACGGCGACACCCGCATCGAGATACGCGTTATGGCGGCCGACCACCCGCTTCGCGGCGGTCACGGCGTGGCCGTCAACCTCACCCAACTCGACACCACCAGTCCCGCAGGCCGTTCGCTACGCACACCCGTGCTCAAGGCGGTCGGTGTGCGGTCGGGCACCCCGCGTCCCCACGTGCTGGATGTCACCGCCGGATTGGGAGAAGACGCTTGGTTACTTGCCGCTGCGGGCTGCCAAGTGACCGCCGTTGAAAGACACCCCTTAATTCACCTGTTATTGCAAGACGCCCTACGGCGAGCCATGGTCATCGCGCCCGAAATCGCCCGCCGCATCACACTGCTTGCCCCGCAAGATGCCGTTGCGGCCTTGGGCAACCTGATCAAAACAGACACGCCGCGCCCCAACGTGGTTTTAATCGACCCCATGTTTCCTGGCCGCCGCAAAACCGCCGAACGCAAGCCCATGGCGGTGCTGCGATGGTTGGTCGGCAATGACAGCGATGCCGACGATATCCTCGCTCCAGCCTTGGCCACGGCCCAGCGCCGCGTCGTGGTCAAACGGCCTCGGGCCGCCCCGCCCCTCGCAGGCCCTCCACCCACCGTCCGCCATACAGGTCGTGGATTCCGATTTGATGTGTATGCAGGATCGGTTTTGCGGTCTGTAACGCCAAACCTTTCCACATTCGGTGATTAGACAACACTTGGTTCTGGCCGATAGCGAATCTGAGGCCATGCTTCAGCGTGTCTTCTCCGTTCAACCACGATCGCTCGACCATGCTCACACCCCTTCACATCACGCCTGTTTATGGTCGCGGCGGCATCGTCGAGGCTTGGATTGACGACGACGTGGTCTTTGACATGTGTGGACGCTGGGTCGCCTTTATTGACGACGCTGCGGTTTACAACTTCAAAGGCAAGCTTTTGGGCTTTTTTGAAGACGGCTGGTTCCGCGATCAAAAAGGGGACGCCGCAGCTTTCACCCAAGATTGCAACGACGATGGCCCCGTCATGCCCGTGCTGGACCCCACACCTCTGCCCCCCTCATTGACATTCCCCCCCATGCCCGTGTCGCCCCACCGGCTTCCTGTCAGCCCCATCGCAGGACTGGATTGGAGCATGCAAAGCTGGAACGAGTTTCTTTCGGGCGCTGGCAGCATGTCAATTTACTAAGCTTTGCTTGAAAAAACGCGTAAGACCCGCTTACGCATTTTCAACAGAGCCTTAGAAACATGACCTTTCGCGCCACCCTCATCATCGCCGCCCTTGCAGGCCTCATCGCTGTTATTGCGGGCACCTTTGGCGCCCA
This sequence comes from Algisphaera sp., assembly GCA_036480015.1. Taxonomy (GTDB): domain Bacteria; phylum Planctomycetota; class Phycisphaerae; order Phycisphaerales; family Phycisphaeraceae; genus Algisphaera. The sequence continues at coordinate 3,762 of JAZGFZ010000033.1, forward strand.
TGGCCTTGCAGACCGCGTTGACGATCATTTGCTTGAGGTTTTTCAAACCGGCAACCGCTATCACGCTTACCACGCCTTGGCCCTGCTGGGCCTCGCAGGCCATGTCGAGAGGCTGGGCCGCACGGGCACTATCACCGTGTGCTGCTTCGCCGTGGGTACCTTTGTTTTCTCAGGCACGCTCTATCTCTTGGCCATCACCGGCCAGCGATGGCTGGGCGCCATCACCCCATTGGGCGGAATCACACTCATCGCAGGATGGATCAGCCTTGGCCTCGGGGCATGGCGATCAATTCCCACCGCGTCGCAATCGCGGTAAATCCACCCACCACAACACGCAAACAAGCACGTCATGCCCTTTTGCATGACAAAACGGCTTTTGCATGCGCCAAGCCTCATAAACACCCCAAAACAGGGTTTTTGCCTTAAAAACAGAGCAACCTCCTGGTTTTTCCTTGTCAGACCTCACTCGATTAAATATATTTAAAAATGAGTACCCATCCCCTTGGGCACTCCCCCGCCTTCCGTTCCCACCCACAAAAGACCTTTAACATGACGCTTTCGCCAAGTAAACCGGTGCGCATGTTCACCCTTGCCGCTTTGTTATCGGCCCACGGACTGATAGCCCAAGCCGACGA
>JAZGFZ010000034.1:0-8013 GCA_036480015.1 Algisphaera sp.
CATTAAGCTGTACACCGTTCAACCCATCGGCCACATTGGGCGGCATGATTCTTCCCGCCACCCCGGTCTTTGATGTTGCGTTTCCTTCGGCCACCGCGGCCGATGTTTTTGACGCCCTGAATCCCATGCCCCCCGCGCCCGCCATGATCGACCGCTCGCAACTCGAAACCGAAAAACGCTTGGCCTCCGCCGCCGCCATTGACGCATTGCCTGTGGCCCAAGTGCTTTCGCTCATGAACACCCAAGATTTGGAAGTGCCCCGCGCCCTACGCGCGGCACTGCCCGCACTCACCCAACTCATCGAACACGTCGTCGAAGGCATGCGCGAAGGAGGGCGGTTGATCTATGTGGGCGCGGGCACCAGCGGCCGCTTGGGTGTTCTGGATGCCAGCGAATGCCCGCCCACCTTTCACTGCGACTTCGCCGATGTGGTGGGCGTGATTGCCGGCGGCGATACCGCACTACGCAAATCAAGCGAAGGCGCCGAAGACGATCCCGCCGGTTCCCACGCCGCACTGGACGAACTAAAACTCACCCAACACGACACTTTGGTGGGCATTGCCGCAAGTGGCACCACCCCTTATGTGTGGGGCGCCATTCGCCACGCCGCAAGTCTTGGCGCCGCCACAGCCATCATCACCTGCGTGCGACTTCGCAACATGCATCGCCCCACGCGACGACAGGGCGTGGTGCCTGCCAATCAAAAAATTGAGCTACCCACGCCCGTGTCTCCGTCGCCCGACACCAAGGCCTTTGCCGTGGACTTTCCTGTTGAAATTCTAGTGGGCCCCGAAGTGGTCACCGGCAGCACCCGACTCAAAGCCGGCACCGCCACCAAAATGGCCCTCAACATGATTAGCACCGCCACCATGGTGCAACTGGGCAAAACCTGGGGCAACCTCATGGTCGATTTGCGAGCCACCAACGACAAATTGCGCGACCGCGCCCTACGCATTTTGACCCAGCAACTTAAAGTCGATTCAAACGAAGCGGCCGAATGGCTCGACGCCGCCGAAGGTCGTGTCAAAACCGCCTTGGTCATGTATCACAAGGATTTAGACCCCGACGAAGCCGAAGCCCTCATCGATGAACACGACGGGCGGCTACGCCCCATCTTGGGCGCACCACGCTAAAGCACGGCGTTAGGTAACCGTTCACAGTTTTTGTTCGAGGATGTATCGCGAAGAAGCTTTACGCCAAGACGCCAAGACGCGGAGACGCCAAGAAAGGCAGGGAATAAACCTGGCGGCTTCTTAATCTTTTCGCTCAGCCTCCGATTCACCCAAACGCCTTTGCTTGAAGAAAAATTGTAAGGCGTCGCGATTGTCTCACGTGTCACTTCAAAAAGAGCCTCTCCACCTGGCACTGAATATCGCACGCATACCAAAGAGCAAAAGTGTTCTTCTTGTCTTTCTTGGCGTCTTGGCGTCTTGGCGTAAAATCTCTTGCCCGAAATGACTTGCCCATTGCGCGTCAACGCAAAGACGCTTGTTAAAACCGTGGACGGTTACGACGTTAGGGCCTGGACTCCAAATCCTAAAAACCACTTTCCAACAAAAAAACCGCCACGACAAGCGTGGCGGTTTTTTATATTTCAGTTTGTTTCGATAAGGCGAAGCAATCAGTAAACGATGGCCACTGCGTCTTCTACGGATTCAATCACCGAACGCACATGGAACGGTTTTTTGAGATAGCCATCAAAACCATTGTTCATCAAATGCGATGCTTGACCATCGGTCAGCTTGCCGCTCATGGCAACCACTTTGGTGGCTTGCAGGTCGTCGCTTGCACGCACCAATTCCAAAACAGATTCGCCTTTGATGTCACCCAAGTGCATGTCAAGCAGCATCACATGAGGACGATACTTTTCGCAGGCCAAGCCCGCGTGGAAACCCGAGTGGGCCACTTGCACTTCATAGTCGGCTTGTTCGGTAAGCACTTTGGTAAGCACGCCCACGATTTCAGTGGCTTCATCCACAATCAGCACGCGGGTTTTGCCCGACTGCAAACCGTCTAGTGGAATGCTGTGTGCTTTCATAAAGCGAATAAGCGACGCCATGGGAATGCGTCGGTCTTTTGAGCCGGGAATGCGGTAGCCCCGCAATTGTCCCGAATCAAACCACTTGCTCACCGTACGAGGGGCGACGTTGCAAATTTTTGCCACTTCGCCGGTGGTTAAGATGTCTTTTTGTTTGGCCATGGGTTCTATCCGTCCTTCTTTTCTCCAGTTCTCCACGGGCCAGTCCGCCACGATAAGCGGGGGCCACGCAATCACTGCATCGGATGAACCCCCACACGGATTAACCGTTACGTCAGTGTTGACCGGGCTGACCCGCAAAACGCGCCCGCACAAACCCACCTTTCATTGGCCTTGACGCAAATCATTTGCCCCGTTTCTCCCGCGCCCCAATTAGCCCCCCGACACCGGCGGCAACAGCGCCAACTCATCTCCGTCCGCTAATACATCGGCTTCAGCGGCATACGCAAGGTTTACCGCCAGCGCGGCGGGAGCGCCGCCAGGCGCCGCCAACACCGCATGTTGCGCCGCCAGCGCCACCAGCGCATCACCCACCGTTGCGCCTGCGTCCAAGTCCAAGGTTTGTTCTCGGACACCCAAGGCGTCCGCCAAAACCGCAAAGTAAAGAACACGAATCTTCAAGAGGGGGGCTTTCGAAAGGAAGGCGGGGAAAATGCAACACACAAAGGCACGAAGAAAACAAACAACTGTTTACTGATTTTCAAAAGGATGCTTGTGGATAACGTAAAGGAAATTTAACCGCCAAGGAGGCAAGTGAGGGAGCTAAGGAAGGCAAAAAAGAAAATTAAAAACGTTGTTTTTCAGCCTTGGTATGCGTGAGGAAATTAAGTCAAGGCGATTGAGAATCGCCCCTCAGAAAGCGTCTCTTTAGCCCAACAGTCCCGACAGTCTCTGCCTTTCTTGGCGTCTTGGCGTAAAGCTTCTCCACGACGCCTCCTCACACAAAACGAGATCGGTTACAGGGCAGCAAATCAGGCAACCATCTAAAGCAGGCCCACTCAAAACCCTTTGGCAAAAGGCAAAAACCTTAACGATTGCCCCGCAGCCCACTCACCCGCCATGGGCGGCAAGGCCAACAAGCCTTCAGCGGCTGCGGTGTGGGCCAAGTCGCCACTGCCACGCCAGCTCAACACCATGGCTTGATCAAGCCCATCGCCCATCAACTTGGCCGGGCGAAAGGCCGTTCGCTTGGGGTTGGCTTTCGCCGCTTGGGCCAAACGCACCGATCGCCAAGGAAGTGGGGCGGGGTCAGCCTCAAGGGCCCGCAAAAGCGGCCATGCAAAAAGATGCGCCGTGGCCAACACACTCACCGGATTGCCCGGCAAACCCAACACATGCACCGTGCGCCCGTCCTGATTCCCCCGCACCGCCAACACCGGCTTGCCCGGTTGCATGGCCACACCATGAAGCACCGTGTCAAACCCCATTGCCTTCCAAGTGCCCGGAAACAAGTCCCGCTCACCCACACTCACGCCGCCCGCCGTCACCACCCAATCCGCCCGCGCCGCCGCGTCTTGGCAAGCCTCGCGCACGGCGTCGGGTGTGTCGGCCACATGGCGATGCTCAAGCAACTCAGCGCCAAGCGTCGTCAACAACGACGACAACAACGGCCCATTGCTGTTGCGAATCTGCTGAGGCCCAAGCGCTTGGGTCGATGTGGCAGGGTCCACCACCTCGTCGCCACTGCTCAACACCACCACCTTGGGCCGTTGGGTCACCGCCAATGTGGTTTGGCCAAACGTTGCGGCCAACGCAAGATGTTGTGGCCCCAATCGAAGCCCCACCGGCAACACCTTGTCACCCGCCGCCGCATCAGCCCCCCGACGATGCACATTGCGCCACGCCGCCACCTTGTCTAGGTCGAATTGCACCGTGCCCGCTGCATGGTTCACCTGCGCCAGTTCTACCTGCACCACCGCATCAAAAGGCGCTGGCACCGCCGCACCTGTGGCAATTCCCAACACTTGGCTTGCCGGATCAACCGCGCCCTCCCACGCCCCGCCCGCTGGCACCGTGCCCGCGATTTCCCACACCCCGCCCGCCTTCCACGCCCCCGACACCACCGCAAACCCATCCATGGCCGCCCGCTCAAAAGGCGGCTGGTCCCGATCCGCCGCCACCGCCTCGCGCAGCACCCGCCCCGTGGCTTGCCCCAACGCCACACGTTCCACCCCAAGCCCCTGAGCCCCCGCCAGCACCGTTTTTAAAGCATCGTCATAAGTAGGAAGAGCGTTCATCGCCCAATCCTACGCCGTTCAAGACACCCAAGTGCCCCACCATCCCCAAACACCCTAAAAGGGGTCAGGAGCCTTTTCTCTCGGCGCAATTCCAACGTGTGGGAAGTGCGTCTAAACTCTCCCTCCCATGACCCAACTTTCCGCAATTGTTTTTGACTTTGACGGCGTCGTCGTCGATTCCGAGCCCCTGCACTACCAAGCCTTTGTCATGGTGGGCAAAAGCATTGGTTTTGACTTCACCTACGACCAATACCTTGCCCAGTACATCGGCTTTGACGACCGCGACGCCTTTCGGCTCATGCTTGCCGTGTCGGGCGAAGAAGCCACCGACGACCGCTTGGCCCACTTGTGCGAGTCCAAACAAAAAGCCTTTGACGTGTTGGCCCCCATGGCCGCCAACAGCGGCTCCATCGCCATTCCTGGAGCGCTCGAACTCATCGACGCCGCCCACGCCGCAGGTCGGCCCATCGCCATCGCCAGCGGGGCCACCCAAGCCGACATTCATCTCATGCTCACCCTATTGGGCCGCCGCGACCGCTTTGACATCATCGTCGCCGCCGACGACGTGGCCCAAAGCAAACCCGATCCCACCACCTATGCCATGGCCGTTGAAAAACTAGGCGTGAACCCCGCCACCGCACTGGCCATCGAAGACACCAAAGCCGGCCTGCTCAGCGCTCAAGGCGCAGGTCTTCAAACCCTGGGCTTGGCCACCACCGCCCCCGCCGACCACCTAGACATCACCGACCGCGTACTCGACGACCTCACCGGGGTCACGCTAGAGCAATTGGACACGTGGTATGGCCAGGCCACCCCAAAAACCCAATGACACCAACCCACAAAAACATCAACCTTTTTGTAATTCGCTTTGTTGCTGCACTATTTCACCCCAACGCCTTACCCCACATCCAGCCATGACCCAACCCAACCCCACCGCGTCTTCCCCTGCCCCTCTCATGCTTGGCATCAGCGGCATGCGCGGTTTGGTCGGGCAATCACTCAAGCCCGAATTGGTCTGTCGTTACGCCGCAGCTTTTGGCCATTGGCTTAAAAGCGCTCGAAACACCCAAACCCCCACCGTGGTGCTGGGGCGAGACTCACGGCCTTCGGGCGCCATGTACGAAGACGCCGTGGCCGCGGGCTTGGCATCGGTGGGTTGCAAAGTCATTCGCGTGGGCATTATTTCCACCCCCGGCGTGGCGATCATGGGCGATCATCACAAGGCCGACGGCGGAATGGTCATCACCGCCAGCCACAACCCCAAACCGTGGAATGGCGTGAAGCTCTTGCGTCACGACGGCGTTGCGCCACCGCCCGACGAAGCAAAAACCATCATTCAATTGTTCAACGACAACGCCGCGCTTCACGCAAATGTCGACGACCTGCACCCCGGCACATCAGACAACACAGGTGCTCAAATTCACCTTGATCGCGTGACCGCCATCGTAGACATAGAAGCCATTCGCGCCGCCAAGCTCAAGGTGGTGGTGGATTCAGTACACGGTGCAGGCGGCGACGAAGCCGCGCTGCTTCTCGACCACTTGGGTGTCGAACGAGTGCACTTGTATGCCCAGCCCACCGGCCACTTTCCCCACGTGCCCGAACCCACACGCGAAAACCTCACCGAGTTGTGCGCCGCAGTCAAACAACACGGCGCCGACGTGGGCTTTGCCCAAGACCCCGACGCCGACCGCTTGGCCTTGGTCGATGAAAACGGCACTTACATTGGCGAGGAGTACACCTTGGTGCTGTGCGCCATGGCCCAGCTTCAATCGGGCGACACCACCGTGGCCAATCTTTCCACCAGCCGCATGATCGACGACGTGGCCGCCGCCGTGGGCGCCACCGTGATTCGCACCCCCGTGGGCGAAGCCAACGTGGCCGCAGGCATGCGTGAGCACAACGCCACCGTGGGTGGCGAAGGCAACGGCGGCATTATTTATCGCCCCATCACCCAAGTGCGCGACAGCGTGGTGGGCATGGCCATGGTGTGCGAGCTTTTGGCCAAACGCGGCAAGCCACTTTCAAAACATGTGGCCGCCACACCCGCCTATGCCATGATCAAAGACAAAATTGAAATCGTGCCCGGCAGCTCAGAGCCCACCTTGGCGTGGACCGCCCAGCACTTCAAAGATCAAAAAGTCGACACCCAAGACGGCGTGCGCGTTGATTGGCCCGACCGTTGGGTGCATGTGCGCCCCAGCAACACCGAGCCTATTTTGCGCATCATCGCCGAAGCCGCCCACGAAGCCGACGCCCGAGCCTTGGTCGATACCGTGCGCCAAGGCATCGCATCGCTCAACGCGTAAACCTAAAACATCACTCCCACCGAGTCTTCACCTGCTGCTCGTCGGTCAGGTGCTCGCCCGTGGCCAAGCCAAAGCTCACCCGCAAATAAACCGGCCGGTCGGCCACATCAAGGCTGTCTATTCGAAGCGGAAAGGCATAGCCCCGAATCACCGGGTCGTAATACGCTTGCTGATCGGCCAACCGGGTCAGCGCAATGTCCCAGCGATAAAGCACCGCCGCCGGGCCACCCTTGGTGGTGGGATCGCCCGTGCTGGGGCCGTGATACAACTCAAAACGGGCCAAGCCCGACCCCTTGGTGGAATCACCCAACGCATCAAACAGCTCAATGCAAGCTTCGAGCATGGGCACACCCTCATCCTCAACAAAACGCGTCGAAGGATAAATTCGCAACGCCACGGGCCGTGGAACCCACGCGTCTTGCAACTCGACCACCGGGCGGCCGCGCGGCTCACCCTTGGGCGACATGCAGCCTGGAAAAAGCAGCGCAAACCCCATCAACGCCATCATGGCCAATCGATTGCGAGGGGGGCAAGACCCATAAAGTGAATCAAACATGCTTTGAGAATACGCGTCTTGCGGCTTCAAGGTTGCAAAGCCAGAGGCCCTCACGTTCGGCAAACCCGGGAAACACTCCGCGCAGACGCAAAAACAAGGGTATTCCCCATGCCGGTTGTTTTCGTTTTTTTCACGTCGCCTAACAATTGACGTCGCCTCGATTCCCCTGCTCATTTATTATGCAGTCATGCCTAGAAACGAGCACGAACTCGACATCATCGAAGACATCACCCAAATTTTGGGCGAAAAGCTAGAACTAAACAAGGTTTTTCAGCATGCGATCAGTCTTTTGAGCAGCCGAATGAAGATCAAGCAAGCCGCATTGGTGTTGCTCGATCGCGCCAGCGATCAACTGCGCACCGTGGCCGCCATGGGTCTTACCCCCGCCGAACAAGAACGCGGGCGCTACGCCGTGGGCGAAGGCGTCACAGGTCAAGTGCATGCCAGTGGCCAAGCCGCCATCATCCCCGACATCACCCAGCACCCTGCATTTCTCAATCGAACACGCGGCCAAAACAACAGCGCCTCCGAAACCGTGACCGGGTTCATTTGCGTGCCCATTCGCGATGGCGATGAATGCATGGGCACCGTCAGCATTCACAAAACCTTTACCGACGACACCACCTTGGCTGCCGATGCGCGGCTACTCAAAATCGTGGCGGGTCTTTTTTCACAGACCGTTCGCATTCACCACTTGGTGCAACTCGAAAAAAACCAATGGCTCGAAGAAAACGAAAGGCTGCGTGACAGCCTGCGCACACGCTACAAGTTCGACAACATCATCGGCTCCAGCCCCGTGATGCTCGACGTACTCAACACCATTGGCCAAGTGGCCACCTCGCGGGCCACCGTGCTGCTTTTGGGCGAAACCGG
>JAZGFZ010000035.1:0-4996 GCA_036480015.1 Algisphaera sp.
CTCCGAAATCTACGGCGGCATCCGAGGCTTCTGGGACTACGGCCCATTGGGCACCGCCCTCAAAAACAACATCCGCGACTGGTGGTGGCACTGCATGGTGTCCTGCCCGCCCATCGGCCCCGATGGCGAACCCGTCAGCATCGTCGGACTCGACTCCGCCATCATCCAGTCGCCCAAAACATGGGAAGCCAGCGGCCATGTCGCCGGCTTCAATGATCCCATGGTCGACTGCAAAGAATCCAAATCACGCTACCGCGAAGACCACGTCAGCATTTTGGTGCCCACCGATGGCCAAGGCCACGCCTTTGCATTCGTCGACGACCGCAGCGCCGCCGAAAAGAAAATCAAGCGTGACGCCAAACGCAGTGTCGAAGAATACACCCTCACCCAGCTCCCCGACTACCCGCTCGACGCCTACCCCACCCTTGTGGGCCCCGACACCAAAACCCCCGGCACACTCACCGAGCCACGCGCCTTCAACCTCATGCTCGACACCTACCCCGGGCCCATTCGCGACGAATCAAACAAAGCCTACCTCCGCCCCGAAACCGCCCAAGGCATCTTTCTTAACTACAAAAACGTGCTAGACACCATGCGGGTCAAACTGCCCTTTGGCATTGCCCAAGTGGGCAAAAGCTTCCGCAATGAAGTCACCCCGCGCAACTTCATCTTCCGCTCACGCGAGTTCGAGCAAATGGAAATGGAATGGTTTTGCCCGCCCGAAGATTCCCTTAAATGGTACGACTTCTGGAAACACGAACGCATGAAATGGTGGCGCAGCCTTGGCGTCGCCGAATCCAACCTCATCTTCCGCGACCACGCCGACGATGAACTGGCCCACTATTCCAAAGCCTGCGTTGATGTGGAATACAAATACCCCTTCACCGCCCCAGGCTACGGCGAACTTGAAGGCGTGGCCCACCGTGGTGAATTTGACCTCACCCAACACACCACCCACAGCAAAACCAAGCTCGACTACTTCGACCAAGAGCTGCAAGTACGCCTTCAAAAAGAAGGTCTCGACAAAGACGAAATCAAAAAGCGATCACGCTACACCCCCAACGTCATCGAACCCGCCAGCGGCCTCACCCGCGCGGTGTTGGTGCTTTTGTGCGAAGCCTTCACCCCCACGCCCGATCGCAAAGGCTCCGACTACGTCATGGCGTTTAAGCCCAAATTCGCCCCCATCAAGGCGGGCATCTTCCCCGTGGTCAACAAAGACGGCATGCCCGAAATTGCCCACAAACTCTACATGCAGCTACGCGAAAAATACCCCGTGGAATACGACGCCAAGCAAAGCATCGGCAAACGCTATGCCCGCATGGATGAAATCGGCACCCCATTCTGCATCGCCATCGACGGCGACAGCGTGACAAACCAAACCGTCACCGTGCGCGACCGCGACACCACCGAGCAAGTCACCATGGGCATCGACCACGTTGAAGCCTTCCTCGAAGACAAGCTCCACGCCTAGTGCAGCGTCAAGCTTAAATTTTAGGGTAACGCGTTGATTACGCTTGCGAATCCAGCCTACTGCGGGCGGTGCCCGCGCCGTTTGCCCAGCAGGCTCAACCCTAGGATTAAGGCTTGACGGTGCACTAGCCCCTCTGACTTCATTTACGGCCGCTCTTTTCTAAAAACAGCCCTAAAAACAGCTTTTTTACATCGCCAGGGGATTCCCCTTGGAATTGGGGCATTCCCCCTATAGTATTAACCCTAGGGATCACAGATACTCTTCTCATCGGCAGCCGGGGGTTGTCGGGGTCTACAAACCGGGTGGGGTGATGTCGGAGGAGACATCACCCCACCCCAAGACCCATTTTCACAAAAGTCCATTTTCACAAACTTAGACAACCGAGTATTGACCCCACTGGTTCTTGACCCCCCTCCAGCGGTGGACAATGCTCACACGACGAAGGAATCGCTCACGCGGTTCCTTCGTCGTTTAGGTTCAGCGGGCGACATCAACAGATAAAGAAGTCACTTAATTTGAAGTTGCCCCTCACAACCCCGGCGCCGCGCCCACCGGCGCCATCCGCACACGGTGCGCATCTTCCAACATCAGCCCCGCGCGATGAGCTACTTGAATCAATTCAGCGCGGTCGCTCATGCCCAATTTTTGACCCGCACTCAGGCGATGCTTCTCAATGGTTTTAGGCGAACGATGCAACGCCGCGCCCACTTCCTTAATACTCATGCCTGCCCCCACCAACGCAACCACCTCCAACTCGCGTGTGGTTAACACACTAAGCGGTCCCAAATCCACGGCATCGGCATAAATCAACTCTGCCGAATCATCCACCAACGCATCCGCGGCGCCAATGCCTGGAAGCCGTCGGGCCACCGCCAGAACACGATCCCAAGGCGCATCACTGGCGGCCACCGCCGCGCTGCTCGACAATGGCGTGTACCACAAGATGCATTGCCACCCCAGCCAAACCGAACGAATCAATCGCGATCGCCCATCGCCCATCACTTTTTCAAACAACACCTGTCGCTCTTTGGCATAGCGTTCAGGCGAAAACTCATTCACCCGCTTCCCTACATAATCACAGGGCTTTGCTTCGGGTCCGCCAAACGTTTTGGCCAAACGTTCGTTGGCGTAAAGAATTTCCATATCCGACGAAATCAAAACCACCCCCGTGGCAGGATCCGACGTTAAACATGCCCACAGCGCATCACGCGTTTGAGGCTGGTTGGATAAAAGCGCATCCAGTGAAACAGCATGAGACATGTTAAAACCCTAACCCTTCAAAAACAGCCAGACCCGGTGCCCTCCCTGCTGCGGCCACAGCAGACACCCCTTCAGTTTAGCCTCTTGTTGAAACACATCCAAAAAAAACATCCTTCGCCATAGGTTCTCCGCATGCCATCCACTCCCGCCACACCCACCACGTCGCGCACAACTTCACGTCCCCTTGCCGCCCTCTTTTTGTTACTGGCTGCGCCCGTTCAGTTTGCGGGCACTTGGCTGGCCATGGTTGCCTTCCCCGGGGCCACATGGGCCAAGGTAGCCTTTGGCATTGCCAAGGTGGGATTGTTTCTTTTGCCTTTGGTCTGGCTGTTGCGCGTCGAGCGTATTCGCCCACGTATTCCCCAATGGTCCAACCGCGGCATGATCGCGGCCCATGCCACAGGCCTCTTTATTTTCGCCACCATCGCCGGGGTGTACGCCACCGTGGGCCAACACTGGATTGATGCCGCCGCCATGCGCGAACAAATCCAAACAGTCGGCTTGGGCAAGCCCGCCTTCTATCTCTTGGGTGCCCTCTACTGGTGCACGATCAACTCGCTTTTAGAAGAATATTTTTGGCGATGGTTCATCGGTGAACGCCTGCGTAATGTTTTGCCGCGCAACGCCACCGGCGACTTACTCTCCGCCTTTTTTTCTGCCCTGCTTTTCACCGCCCACCATGTCATCGCCTTGGCCGTGCTCTTCGACGCAAAAACCACAGCCTTGGCCTCCACCGGCGTTTTCATCGGTGGATTCATTTGGTCGCTGCTCTATCTGAAATACCGCAACATCTACGCCGGCTACATCAGCCACGTCTACGCCGACATCATCATTTTTTACCTCGGTTGGCGCATCCTCTTTGGATAGCTGCGGGCTAACCGTTCCTCGTTTTGAGCGAAGATGCATTGTGGAGAAACTTTACGTCAAGACGCGGATACCGTCGCGGAGCATGAGCGACGGAATAGATGCGATTGCTTTTGCCGCATCTCTCCTTTTCAGACGCCAAGGAAGACAGGTGATTGAGGCGCTTTTTGAAGGGCGTTTCTCAATCGCTTTGACTGGTTTTCGCACGCATGCCAAGGCGAAAGGACGTTTCCCAATTTTCTTTTTTGCCTTCCTTGGCTCCCTCACTTGCCCCCTTGGCGGTTAAATTTCCTTTTCCTTCGCCTTACCCCACAGACATCCCCCTGAAACCTGTGAGCGGTTACCTCACTGGATAACCCCCCCCGTTAAAATAAAACCACAGCCTAAAACGCCATGTGCCTGTTCCCACCCGTCCCACCCGGAGCCTCAAACATGTTGTCTCGCAACCCCCGCCACGCCGTCACGCATGCCCGCCTCATCATCACAAGCCTGCTACTGCTCATCGCAGCCACCCCCGCAGCCGCAGACTCAAACAACCCCCTCTATGACGACGCCTTTAACACGCAGTGGCACGACGGCAAAGCCGAACTCGCCAGCTACGACCTCATCTATCCCCGCTATGGCGAAAAACGCATCGGCACCGCCGTCACCATTGTTGTCACCGAACCGTTCAACAACACCCAACGTGTCAAATCCGATGCAGACGGGCCCAACACCTTCGACGTCATCAAGCTTAATCTCGTCGAGGACTTTCCCACCGGCGTCTACGACTACAACCTCATGACCAGCGTCTTTGTCGCCACCCAATCCAGCGGCCCGTTGCCCGCAGGCGCCACCGCAAAAATCAGCTTTAGCAGCCAAGAGTGGTGCGGCCATGTGTGGCAACAAGCCGCCTTTCGCCCCGTCGATGCCCCAAACACGGTGGCCCAAGTCAGCCACAGTTATTTTGAAACCGAAGCCGACGACACCCAAACCCTTCAACATCCCCCGCGCGGCATGGCCGAAGACGCACTCATTCTCTGGGCCCGTGGTCTTGCAGGCCCTCCAGTTGAACTCGGAAAAACCGTTACCATTCCCCTCTATCGCTCCATGGCCATTCAACGCCTCCAACACGTTCCCGCACAATGGGACACCGCCACCCTCACCCGCCACTCCACCACCCAAGCCACCGCTCACATCGCATCAAACGCAGGCGACCGAACCTACACCTTCACACTCAACCTCCAAGGCGTGCTCCAAACCCTCGAACGCAGCGACGGCTACACCCTCAAACTCCGTAACGTCGAACGCCTGCCCTATTGGAATCAACACGACAACACCCACCAAAGCCACCTCAAATCCATCGGCCTAGAACCCCGCGGCCCCGGAAAAATGTAACCCCAAGCCCCAAAACAACCG
>JAZGFZ010000036.1:0-3293 GCA_036480015.1 Algisphaera sp.
AGGCACGAAGGAAAGCGAAGCATGAACCGCCAAGAACGCCAAGGAAGGCAATGAATGTAGGGCTAAAGAGACGCTTTCTGAAGGGCGTTTCTCAATCGCCTTGACTTGATTTCCGCACGCACGCCAAGGCGAAAAGATGTTTTTTTAATTTTCTTTTTTGCCTTCCTTGGCTCCCTCACTTGCCCCCTTGGCGGTTAAATTTCCTTCGTGTTATCCACAGGCATCCTCTTGGAAACCGTGAACGGTAACGTGATTCATGGCTCTGGTGGGCAGGTGTTTTATTAACTAAAACCGCCTGCCTTGCAAGGTTTGCAAGACAGGCGGGCGGGAGATGGGGCGTTCTGTTTTGGGGCCGCTTTAGATGCGTGGGGCGATGGGGGATGCGGGGTTGCCGTTGACGATTGTTACTTGGTTTTGCTTGGCGTTGCGGCCGTGACGGGTGATGACCTCGTAGAGAATGTCGTACCGCTCGCCTGCGTTAAGCGGGCCACCCAAAACGATGGTCTGGTGGTCGTGGCGGGTGGGGTTTAGTGTGCTGACAAAGGTGGCGTCACCTGCAACGGGTTGGCGAATGTCTAGGGTGATGGGGCGTGGGGTGTCGTTGCGAACGCGACGGGTGTAAACCGTGTGTTGGTCCCAGCCCACCACGCGGCTGCGGGAGTCGAAGCGAATGCCAGGGGCATCGGCCCGATGTTCGATGCGAGCCCCGTGAAGACGAAGCCACAGGTCGGTGCGAAAGGTGCGTTGGGTGATGAGTTCAAAACCAACGTTGGGGTCTTCACCCAGGTTCAGTTCAATGTCTTCACCCACCGGAATGTAAGGCACGTTTTGTGTGGCCAAGTAAGACAGGCTGCCGGTGTTGCTGCGACGAAAAACATTGACTTGACCATTGGGAAGGGGCGAAACGCCCATCTCGGAATCGGTGTCGTTTTTCATAAGTAAAAATTGAGCAAGGTAATCGCCATATTGATGGGGGCGATAGCGATGGACCACTTTGAGCGGGGCGTGATCGGCGCGAAAGCTTGGAAGCCGTTTTTGGGATTGGTCGGGAAGGGTTTCGGTGCCTTCGATGGTGAAAATAAAGTATTCGCTGAGGCCTTGTTTGACGATTTGCTTGGGAGCGTTAGACGCCACAATGCTTCCCAGAGAATCGGCCTCCATGACCATTTCGCGGGCGACTTTCATTTTGAATTCATTTTGATCTCGCTTTGAAAGATCATCAAGTCGCCGCCCCGATTGCCGGGCCAACTCGGCCACACGTTCAACAAGGTTGATGGTGCCCACCACCAAGCGCACTTGGGCGTCGGGGTAAGGTTCGCCACTGTGATTGCGAATGGTGACATGGCCCAGCATTTGGGCGGTGGATTCATCGGGGGCCACAAAAACGTCGTAGCTGGCTTGCCAGTGAATGCCTGATGTGAAGTAGCTAATCTCAATCATGGCGTCGCCTGCGTATTCACTGGCCACATTCCAAGTGAGTTCTTGCGGGCGATCGTGAGGAAAAGTGGTGTCTAAAACATCAAGCTCGGCGGTGTGGCTGAGAAAGCGAAGCTGGACCGACGTGGGGTCGATGAGTGTGTTGGCCCAGCTGAACTGAAGTGGGTTGTTGCCGGTTTTGAAAACCACCCGTCGCGTTTCGCGCACCAAGGTGAGATCTTCACTGTTGTAAATGGTGAGTTGAACACTGTCGCGGGAAGGAACGGTGGAGAGATCAATTTGGTTGGCGGTGGCGGAGAGGGTGATGAAAAGGGTGAGAAGCGGGAGGGGAGCCAGAAAGCGAAGGGTTGCTTGCTGTTTGATTGGGTTCCACAAGGTGTCCTGTATTGCCCTGATTGGGATCTGACTTATTGTCTCATGGATGTTGGCAGATAGGGCATGGGGGGGGGTGAAGTCTGATTCTTTTAATGAATCCATAAATGCGATAAATTCGTCGAGGTTACGCCCTCGTATCTCCACCGAGAATCCCTCTTCTCCTTCGAGGGCGTGAGTTTTTTTTAAATCAGATTGATGTGCTTCAAAAAAGCCCTGAAATGTGTGATAGAGACTGATCGACACTCTTCCCTCCCCTTGAGGAAGTCGTGCAGTTATTTGGGGCTTGCTGATTTTGCCCCCATTTTCAAACGGCCCACAAATGATCCGCAGGATGTTGTATCCAGATCTGACTCCCCCGGCTTCCTTGGCTCCTCCGGCTCCCCTGGCTCCTCCGGCTCCCCTGGCTCCGTAGCCTGACCCAGCATCGACACACAATCCAAGCACAAAAAAACAACAACCGCTCGACGTTCATCACGATAAACGTCATGTGGATCCAACTCTCACTCGTGCCGCGGAGTTTGGCTAGCACCAAGCCAAGGCCGTAACGACGCTTGCCTTGGCCAAACTTCCCCTCCACCGCATTGCGATCAATCTCGTCTTGACGCCGCTGCTTCTTGGCCGCCTTCAACGCCGTTTTGTTCTGAAACGTTTCTTTGATCGGACGACCCAGCTTGGCGCCGGTCATCCGGATGCCTTTGGCTTTGCAATACGCCCGGTTCTCACGCGTTTGATAAATCTTGTCCGCATGGACCGACTCGGGGTATACGCCAAAGCGTTCGCGGTAGCGCTCAATCTGGCCAATCAAATCCTTGCATTCGTTGTATTGGTCCCAGTTCAACCGATCCACAAACGACAAGCCCGACGCCAGACTCAGCGATAGCTTCGCCCCAAACTCGGTGCTCGCCCGCGCTTTGCCACGCGGGATCGGTCGGACATGCGGCTGGCTGATGCTGACGATTCTCCCCGGAACACGCCGTGTCTTGGTGTCGTACATCTGTTGCTGTTGATCGTAGACCGTTCCAATGGTGAGTAGTTTGCGGTACTGACAGGCCGTCAGTTCCTTCAAATACCCTTCGTTTGAAAGGGATTTGATCGATTTTAAGTTACGTTTTACATAGCCAAGTTGCTGACGAAGAGCTTTGCGGAGCAGTCTGATTTTCAATTTCTTTTTCATCGCAGCGACCAGAAATTGTTTGCGTGCTTTCTTGCGGTAGGTCCGAGGCTTCTTCTTTTTCCCGACACATGGAGCGTGCATGGCATCAATCATCTGCTCAGTTTGTTCACGCGCCGCATCGAGCAGCTTGAGGTCGGTGGGGTAAGTGATGTCCGCAGGAGCGTAAGTCGCATCCACCAACAACTTACCCTCATGGGTTGGTGACGCATCGTTCCCGGAAGTATCCCTGATGTCGGGTGAATTGTTGGGTGTGGTGTCTTGTGCGTTTTTACTTTGGAGCCGCCCTTGATTCGGCGGGTCGTCTTGG
>JAZGFZ010000037.1:0-21810 GCA_036480015.1 Algisphaera sp.
CCTACGCCACATGGGGATTGCTTATTTTCGTCGCGGTGTTTGTCGGCACCACGCTGTGGATTCTCACGCGTTCACGCCGCCAAGTAAGCCAGTGGAGCAACATGCCCCTCGAAGACAGCGACCGGCCGCCCACCGATCAAGAACTTACCGATCGCCGCGCGGCCGCCGCCTCATCGCACCAACACTAACGTTCCTATTCCCATTTAATCAACCTCCATTTAACAAACACCGCGAGGAGCGGCATGCCTGAACCCCAAGACCAACTCACTGGGCACAACTACGACGGTATTCAAGAATACGACAACCCCACCCCGGGTTGGTGGCTGTGGATTTTTGGCATCACTGTCGTCTTTGGCTTTGCTTACGCCTTTGTCATGATCACCATGCCCAATCTATTTGGCGTTCACGCTGCTTACGACAAAGCGGTCATCGCCCGTGAAGCAGCACAATTTGCTGAACTGGGCGAAATCAAAGGCGACGCCGCCACGCTGCTGTCCTTTCTCGAAGACGACTCCAAGAAAAAGTTCCTCGGCATTGGACAAGGCATCTACACCGCCCAATGCGCGGCCTGCCACGGCGGCGCCGCCCAAGGTTCGGTGGGGCCCAACCTCACCGACGAGGCCTACGTTTACGTTGATAAAATCGAAGACATTTACGATGTACTCGTCAAGGGTCGAAAAAACGGCGCCATGCCCGCATGGCGAAACCGCCTGCCCGAAAACGACATCATTTTGGTGTCGGCCTACGTCGCCTCGCTGCGCGGCACCAACGTGCCGGGCAAAGCGGCCGAAGGTGATGTGCCCGCCCCATGGGGTGAGTGATTTTTATAATTAGGCATTAGGCATTAGGCACTAGGCACTAGGCATGAGGCACTAGGCTTCATGCATGACACGATCTACGAGGCCGGGCCCTCTCCTGCTTTTACCCTCCTTCAAAATGCCTCGAAGCTAAAGCCATGCCTTCTCCCCTTCTCGATGCCGAAGAACAAGTTTTATCCACCCTTCGAGCCGATGGCTCACGCCGCTGGCTTCATCCGCGGCTGGCCAAAGGACGTTTTTGGAAAAACCGGCGTGTGGTGGCCTATGCACTCATCGCTTTCTTTTCCATCTTGCCGTGGATTCACATCAATGGCCAGCCGCTGATCCTCATCGATATCTTGCACCGCAAGCTTTCACTGTTTGGCGCCACGTTCTTGCCCACCGACACCGTGCTGCTGGCCCTTGCGGGCTTGTCTGGTTTTTTTGGCATCTTTTTCACCACCGCTGTGTTTGGTCGCGTGTGGTGCGGCTGGGGTTGCCCTCAAACGGTTTACTTAGAGTTCGTTTTCCGCCCCATCGAACGGCTGTGCTACGGCCGCAAAGGACGCGGCGGCAAACCCAAAAACGTGGCGCCTTGGCGGCAACTCCTCAAGTTGTTTTTGTTTTTGGTGGTTTGCGCCCACCTCACCAACACCTTCTTGGCCTACTTTGTGGGCACCGGCAACCTCACCCGCTGGATTTGGACATCAGGCCCCTTTGAACACCCCATTGCCTTTGGTGTGTTTATTTTCATCGTGGGGCTCATGATGTTTGACTTCGCCTTTTGGCGTGAGCAAATGTGCATCATCGGCTGCCCTTACGGCCGCTTTCAAAGCGTCATGCTCGATGACAATTCGTTAATCATTGGTTATGACGAAAAACGTGGTGAGCCCCGTGGCAAGCCGCGAAAACCCAAACGCAAAAAATCCATCGCCCCCTCAGGTGCGGCCTCAACACCCGACGTGGCGTTGCCTGTGGTGGGCGATTGCGTGGATTGCCAACAGTGTGTTGAAGTGTGCCCCACCGGCATCGACATTCGCCAAGGGCTTCAAATGGAGTGCATTGGCTGCGCCCAGTGCATCGACGCTTGCGACGCCATCATGGATCGCTTTGACCGCCCACGCGGCCTCATTCGCTATGAAACCCCTGCCAAACTTGCGGGCCGCCCCACCCAACGATTACGCCCGCGCGTGATCATTTACCCTGTGATCATCACGGTGCTGGTCACGCTGCTGACCATCCTTTTGTTCAACCGCCCCAACAGTGATGTCACCTTGCTGCGGGCACTGGGGGCACCCTTTTTAATCACCGACACTGGTGATATTAAAAACAGTCTCAACATCAAGCTGGTGAACCGCACCGACGCGCCGCTGAGCTACAGCATCAAGGTGAAAAATCAGCCGCGGCTCTCGGTCAAAACCCTCAACACCCAAGTGACCGTGGCCCCAGGCGCAACACTTTCTGAAACCACTTGGATCTTTACCCCCCCGCAAGCCTTTGCCACGGGGTACTTTGATGTCACCGTGCTCGTGACCGACAACACCGGCGAAGTCACCGAAAAACATGTTCGGTTGTTAGGCCCCACCGCCCAAGCAGGTGCCCAATGAACCCCGAAAGCACCCACGAAACAAACACCGCCCCCGCCCCCCAACCCAAGGGGCGTTATCGCTGGCCGATCATCATTGTGGGCCTATTGGTGGTTCACACCTCATTTATTATCTACGCCGCCACGCTGGCCCTAGGCGACAAATCATTTACGGTGGTTCCCAACTATTACGACAAAGCACTGAATTGGGATAAAACCCGCCAAAGCCAGCGCCAGGCCGCCGACCTTGGCTGGACTTTTAACGTGCTGCCAAGCACCGTGGCCGACGACACCGGCCAACGGCAAATCGTGGCGCATTTCAAAGACGCCAACGACCAACCGCTTCGGGGCGCTGCGGTAAGCCTTCAGCTTTACCACCACGCCCATGCAGGCGATGTGATTCACGTCGCGTTAAAAGAAAACAATCAAGGCCACCACCAAGCCCTCGCTCCCTTGGCCGCTTCCGGCACGTGGCACTTCGACGCCCAAGTACAATTCAATGGTGAAACCTTCACGTTTGGGCAAAACGTGAACATCGGCAAAGCCATTATCCCCTAACACCAACAGCCACACGCCATGTCCGCCCTCATCGTCACCGTGTTCACCGCAAGCCTTCTTGGATCGCTGCATTGCGTGGGCATGTGCGGCGCCTTTTTGGCCTTTGCACTGGGCGACACCGACCCTTCCAACCCCCCCACCAGCGCCCAGCGCTGGCGCCGCCAAGCGGCGTATCACGGTGGCCGTGGCATCACCTATGTTCTGTTGGGCGTGGCCGCAGGCACCGCAGGCAAACTGCTCGATTTAGGCGGCGCCTTGGCAGGCCTGCAAACCGTGGCCATGCCCTTGGCCGGACTCACCATCATTGGTTTTGGCTTGGCCACCTTGCTGCGGCATCACGGCGTGGGCATCAAGCGATTGCACCCCCCCGCTGCATGGTCACGCCTGATTGCACGCGGCCATGGCGCCGCCATGAAACTCCCACCCGAATCACGGGCCCTTGCCATTGGCTTGCTCACCACCTTGCTGCCTTGCGGCTGGCTTTATGCTTTTGCCGTCACTGCGGCAGGCACTGCCAGCCCAAGCCTTGGCGCCTTAACCATGTTTGCCTTTTGGGCAGGCACGCTGCCCGCCTTGGTCTCGCTGGGCGTGGGATTCCAGCACCTTTTAGGGCCACTGGGCCGCCGCCTACCCACCGCCACGTGCCTGCTCATGATTGCCGTGGGGCTTTACACCTTGCTGGGACGCGGCGTCCTTAACCCCGCCGCGTTAGCCGCCAGCCTTGAGCCGCAAGGCCAAACCGAGTCACAAAGAATCGATCAACTGGGTGATGCCAACGCTACCTGCCCGGCATGTGAAATCAAAGAAAACAGCGCGAAGTGAACACCCCGTCTCCCTCTGACTTCAACACCGATTCCAGTGCCGACCTCAGCGCCGACCCCGGCCCCTCCGGGGCGTGCCTGCATTGTGGCCTGCCCATTCCTGCGGCCCGCCGCAACGTCAATCCCGCCGACACGTTTTGCTGCGCGGGCTGCCAAACCGTTTACGAAACCCTTAGTGCCTGCGGCCTCGACAACTACTACCGCTTGCGCGATGCGGTAAACGCCAAACCCACACGCGGCGCCGCCACACAACAACGCTACGCCGCCTTCGACGCCGACGCGTTCACCACCATCCACGTTCGTGTTCTTGACCGAACCGACCGAACTGACGGAACCGGCTCCGCCACCCACACCACCGACTTTCGCCTTGAAGGCGTTCACTGCGCCGCCTGCGTGTGGCTGGTAGAGCGACTGCCCCGCGTGGTAAACGGCGTCATCGAAGCCCGCCTGAGTTTGCGCGAAACCACCGTCCGCGTCACGTGGAATCCCGCCACCGTTGCGCTGTCTAAAATCGCCGAATCATTGGATCGCTTGGGCTACCCGCCCCACCCTGCCCAAGGGGCCGACCGCACCCATCTGCGCCAAAAAAGCGAACGCGCTCAATTGCTGCGCATCGGCGTGGCAGGGTTGTGCGCAGGCAACAGCATGATCACCGCACTGGCGCTTTATGCCGGTGAAGGCCTTGGCTCCACCACCGTCGATGCCAGCATGGACAGTGGCATCCAATTCATGCTTCGCTTAATCAGCGCAGGCTTGGGGCTCCTTTCACTCGCATGGCCCGGCAGTGTGTTCTTTCGCGGCGCCTTGGCCAGCCTGCGTACTCGCACCCCCACACTCGACCTGCCCATCGCCTTGGCCTTGGGTGTGGGCGGCGCCGCAGGCTTGGCCCATGTGATCTTGGGCCGTGGTGAAATCTACTTCGACTCACTCACGGTGTTGGTTTTTCTTTTGCTTGTGGGCCGCTTCATCCAATCGCGCCAACAACGTTTTGCCGACGACGCGGTGGGGCTTATGGCCGCGCTCACCCCCGCCGCATGCCGCGTGCAACGTGCAGACCAATGGATCGAAACCCCCATCGAAGCGCTCACCCCTGGCGACCGCGTCCAAGTGCGCCCCGGCGAACTTTTCCCGGCCGATGGCAACGTTGACCAAGGCCATTCCACCATGGACCGCGCCTTACTCACGGGTGAAAGTGTGGCCGTGCCCGTGGCACCGGGCGATGGTGTTTTTGCGGGCGCCCAAAACCTCGCAAGCCCGCTCGAAATCACCGTCACCGCCGCCGCCAACGACACCCGCATTGCAGAACTGGTTCGGCTGGTCGATCAAGGCATTCGCGAAAAACCCCCACTTGTTCTTTTTGCCGACCGCGTCGCCGGATGGTTTGTGGTCGTGGTCACCCTTGCCGCCGCCGCCACCTTTGCCACGTGGTTTTTTCGCACAGGCTTAGAACCCGCCATCGAAAACGCCGTGGCCCTGCTCATCGTGGCCTGCCCCTGCGCCTTGGGCTTGGCCACCCCCCTTGCACTGGCCGTGGCCATTGCCCGCGCGGGCCAGCGCAACATCCTGATTAAAAACGGCGCAGCCGTTGAAGTCCTTGCCAAATCAGGCCACCTGCTGCTCGACAAAACCGGAACCCTCACCCACGGTCGCGCCCAACTTGCCGCGTGGCACGGCCCCGATCACCTCAAGCCGCTCGTCGCCGCCGCCGAAGCCCACAGCACCCACCCCATCGCCCGCGCCTTGGTCAACGCTCTCTCTAAAGGCCAAGCTGAAAACCAAAACGACACCAACCTTTTAACGCACACGCAAATCTCCAACATCCAAGAACGCGGCGATGGCGGGCTCACCGCCACCCACGCCAACCAAACATTACACATTGGCTCTCCCAACTATCTCCGCCGCCATGGCGTCCACATCAACGACACATGGCAAGCCACCCTCACTCAACATCTTGATGCAGGCCAAACCGTTGTCGCCATCGCCTTGAGCAAACAAGAGAATCAAGCAAACAGCGAACTGCAAGCCATCGCCGCCTTGGGCGACACCCTTCGCCAAGACATCGCTTCCGCCGTGGCCCAACTACAAACCTTGGGTTGGCAAACCCAAATTCTCTCGGGCGATGCGCAGCCCGTCGTCGATGCCGTGGCCCAACAAACCGGCATCTCTCAAGCCCGTGGCGATGCCACCCCCGAAGACAAACTTCAAGCCGTTCAGAAACTCACCGCC
The DNA here is from genome assembly GCA_036480015.1 of Algisphaera sp. Classification (GTDB taxonomy): domain Bacteria; phylum Planctomycetota; class Phycisphaerae; order Phycisphaerales; family Phycisphaeraceae; genus Algisphaera. Next base: position 5,988 of record JAZGFZ010000037.1, read on the forward strand.
GCCTCACAAAAACACACCCGCCCAAGGCCTGTCATCATGGTGGGCGATGGCGTCAACGACGCCGCCGCACTGGCCGCCGCCGACATCGGCATCGCCGTTCATGGCGGTGCCCAAGCCGCCCTCGCCGCCGCCGACCTTTACATCGCCCGTCCCGGCCTACAACCCTTGGTTGAACTCATCACCCTCTGCAAAGCATCGGTTCACGCCGCCCGCCGCAGCCTCATTATTTCACTGGTTTACAACGCCATCGCCCTTGCCCTTGCCGCCACCGGCCACATCACCCCCTTGGTCGCCGCCATCCTCATGCCCCTCAGCAGCGCCATCGTCCTCGCCAGCGCCTTGGCCCCAGGCCGCCAACGCCCACGCCCCCAAACCCCCACCCCCCAATCCCCATGAGCATCCTCTACATCATGCTCCCCGCCGCCTTACTTTTGGCCCTCGCCGGCCTCGCCGCCTTCGCATGGGCCGCTAAAAAAGGGCAATTCGACGACCTCGACACCCCCCCCATCCGAAGCATCCTCGATGACGACGATTGAACCCTAAAAAATCCTGAGCCGCACCCATGACACCCACCCGCCCACGCCTTGTTGTTCTTGATGGCTACACCACCACCGCGGCCCAAGTGGGCGCGGCGCCCAACCTTGGCGAACCGGGCTGGGACGCACTTTGTGCATTGGCCGACGTCACCGTGCATGACCGCACCACCGCCGATCAAATTCGCGAGCGGGCGGCAGATGCCGATCTTCTCATCACCAACAAAACCGTTCTCGATGCCGCCGTGTTGGGCGACTTGCCCAACTTGCGCTATGTCGGTCTGCTCAGCACCGGCACCAACGCTGTGGATTTAGAGGCCGCCAAAAAACAAGGCGTTGTGGTGTGCAATGCCCCGGCTTACAGCACGCTGTCGGTGGCCCAGCACGCCTTTGCCTTGCTGCTGCAACTCACCAACAACGTGGCCGAACATGCCGCCGAAGTCAACGCCGGGCAATGGGCCAATGCCAAAGATTTTTGCTTCACACGCGGGCCCCTGCACGAACTCGACGGCCGTACCTTGGGCATCGTGGGATTTGGCGACATTGGCCAAGCCGTCGCTCGCATTGGAGCCGCCATGGGCATGCGACTACTGGTTCACAGTCGCACGCAAAAACCCACCGACCTCAACATCACCTGGGTCAACAAAAAGACATTACTTAAAGACAGCGACGTCATCAGCCTGCACTGCCCGCTCACACCCAAAACCGAACAATTTGTAGATGCCGCCGCACTTCAAGCCATGAAGCCCACGGCTTATCTCATCAACACCGGACGCGGTCCACTCATCGACGAATCCGCCTTGGCCAAGGCCCTGCAAAACGGCCAACTCGCAGGTGCTGGACTCGACGTTTTGTCTGCCGAACCACCTGCAAGCAACCATCCCTTGGTCGGCGTCGCCAACTGCATCATCACCCCCCATGTGGCATGGGCCACGCAAGCCGCCCGCCAGCGACTCATGGCCGTGGTGGCGGGCAACGTGGAGGCCTTCTTGGCCAATACGCCACGCAATCAGGTTAATTAACGCTCTGTTTAAAAAACCCTGTTGACTTCATTCCACTTTTTACAAACCGTCTTAACGAGCAGCAGGCACCTGCGCCCAAAAATAACCACGCACATCACCCTCGGCAAAACCCGTGGCTTGGTCATCGGGATACAGCTCGGTTAATTGCGCTTGCACCGCAGGATCTATCTGTTGCGCATCACCATGACATTGAAGGCACCCCGCCATCATGCGAATCGGACGCAATCGGCCCACCTCACCCTCGGGTGAAACAAAGGCCTGCGGCGACTCCACATGATTTTCAACCGCCGCCTGCGCCCATGCAGGCGGCGTGTTTGACGTGTTACGCAACCGAAAACTGGTGCGACCTATTTTAATTCCTTGTTCTTCTCCCACCTGCTTGGCCAACGCAGGGGCCACATCGTGGCACACCCCAATGGCCCCCACCGGCCCGTCCGCCACCATGGCTTTTTTAAACGCGGCCATCAACGAACTTCCCATTGCGTTCATCGCCGCATCGGCTTTGGCCACCGCCGCAGCCACTTCCAGGTCAGGGCTTTCGCCCACCGATGCCCACTGAGATTCTGAAGAATTCTGGCCCGTTGAAACCTCTTGCGAAACCCCTTGCGACGCTTCCTTCGAGACATCCGCCGCTTTTTCACAGCCCGGCACCGCGGTCATTCCCACAACCGCGCACAATCCCGAAAACAGCGCAACACACATCAAACGATTCGGCATACAAAAAAACATCAGACACTCTCCAAGAGAATAGTTTTAGGGGGACAATTTCAAGAACACAAAGAGGTCGCAGCCCTTGACTCTATCAAACATTCAATGTATCGTTTGAATCTTAGAATGAAACCCGCTCGCCCCACCACCTCCGACGCCACCGCCCTGTTTCAGCACGCTGCCCAAATCGGATCGGCCTGCAGCAGCCCTAAGCGTCTGCAATTGCTCATGTTGCTGTCACAAGCCCCTAAAACAGTGGGGCAATTGGCGGCTCAAGTGGGGCAAAGCGTGGCCGCCGCCAGTGCCCACCTTCAAGCCCTTAAGCGAGGCTGCTTGGTCTCCGCCCACCGCGAAGGCCAACAAATCCGCTACGAACTGGCCAGCCCCGAGGTGTACACCTTGCTCTCAGCCCTCTTGGCCACCGGCGTCACCTTGTTACCTGCCGCCGAACAGTTGGCCGACAACCATTTGCGTAACACCGATTCCGTCTCGGCCACGCCCATGAGCCAAATCCACGACGACATCACCCACGACCGCGTCACCGTGCTCGATCTCCGCCCGGCCGATGAATTTGCCGCAGGCCATTTACCCAAAGCCCGCAACATTCCGCACCGCGAACTTAACAACCGCCTTGAAGAAGTACCCCAGCGCCGCCGTGTGGTGGCCTATTGCCGTGGACCGTTTTGCCTCAGTGGTATCGACGCCGTCAACGCAGCCCGCAACACCGGACACAACATCAAACGTCTTCCTTTTGGTGTGAATGAATGGCGCGACGCCGGGCTTCCCTTGGAAACAAACGACTGATCGCCCCCTTTTTGTCTTTTTGGATGAACCTCTATGTCATTGCTTCGTCAAAAACGCTGGAACCCCTACTTGGTCGGTATCGGCCTGGGCATACTCAGCTGGATCGTCTTTGGTGTCATGCACAAAGCCTTGGGCACAAGCACCACCATTGCAGTTGCCCCAGGTGCAGCCACCGCAGCGTTCGCTCCTGATTACGTTCAAAACCAAGCCTATTGGGCGAAATACCTCAACCCCGCCAAGGGCAAAGTGTTTTTTAACTGGCAGTTTTTTCTTGTGCTCGCGTTGCCTGTGGGTGCGTGGATCAGCACGCTACTCTCGGGCGATCATTTCAAAGAAACCGTGCCTGCCTTGTGGAAACAACGCTTCGGGCCCAGCCTAATCAAACGATCCATCGGCGCCTTTTTGGGCGGTTTCCTTTTACTTTTTGGCGCCCGCATGGCAGGGGGTTGCACCTCTGGACACGGCATCAGTGGCAGCATGCAGCTGGCCATTAGTTCGTGGTCTTTTTTCATCGCCATGTTTGCCTCAGGCGTCGTCACTGCATTTATTCTCTTTGGTGTGAAAGGCCGCAAAAATGCTTAATGTTGTTTCCCCTCAAATCATCGCCTACGGCGTATTCACCGGATTGGTGTTTGGTTTTCTCCTTCAACGTGGTGGCGTCACCCGTTACCGCGTGATTGTCGGCCAATTTTTGTTCGCCGATTTCACCGTGCTTAAAGTCATGCTCACCGCCATCGTGGTGGGCGCGGTAGGCATCTGGGGCATGCGGTCAATGGGGCTCGATGTTCCCCTGCACATCAAAAGTGCCGTCTTGGTCACCAATATTCTCGGCGGATTGTTTTTTGGCGTGGGTATGGTGCTTTTGGGCTATTGCCCCGGCACCGGCGTGGCCGCCTTGGGCGACGGAAGCCGACACGCATGGCCCGGCCTCTTGGGCATGTTCGCCGGTGGCGCAGCCTTTGCTTTTGTCTACCCACACATCAAAGACAATCTGATGAAAGCTGGCAGCCTAACGGCCACCGTCGCAGACAAAACCACCAACAAGCTTACGCTTGCCGATGTTTCAGGCCTTTCGCCATGGTGGTTTATTGCGGCCATTGCCGCAGGTGCCTTGGTGGTCTTCGTCATTCTCGAAATCGCCGGGCCCAAGGCCGCACTCACTGAAGATTAAGCCAGCCCTCCCCTTTTCATTCCTCCTCCTCTCTCTCTCCCGAAACATTCCATGTCCACTGCTTGCTCTATCAACTCTATTTCTCCCACCGACGCCCAAGCCCAAGTCGAAAACGGCGAAACCGTGCTCATCGACGTGCGCGAACCTTTCGAACGTTCTGCTGCATTCATCCCCGGAAGTCACGCCGCGCCCCTGTCATCCTTTGATGCCGCGGCCATTCAAAACGCCCACCCCAACAGCCGCATTGTTTTCCAATGCAAATCCGGCATGCGATCGGCCGATGCCGCTGGGCGTTTTGCCAAAGCCACCGGCGCCACCGAGGTGTGGTCGCTTAACGGCGGCATTCAAGCATGGAAGTCGGCTGGGCTGCCCGTCGAACGAAGCGCCGCAGCGCCCAAACTCGATGTCATGCGTCAAGTTCAAGTCGTCATTGGCCTTTTGGTGATCGCAGGTGTTCTGCTTAGTCGATTTGTTTCGCCCCATTTCATCTGGCTTGCAGGTGCCGTTGGCGCTGGCGTCCTCTTCGCAGGTCTTTCAGGCTGGTGCGGCATGGCTTGCCTCATCGGGAACATGCCTTGGAACCGCGACCCCAGTGAAACCTACAAAAAACCAAAAACGTCATGCTCAAGCGGTGGCGGATGCTGCTCGGGCTAAAACCACTAGTGCAGCGTCATCAAAACCTCACCTTTTCCCAAACCCATCCATCACGCTTTCTCTCCCCCATTTCAAGGACATTCAATCATGGCTTCTCCCCTCAAACTCAACGTGGGCTCCACCGACCGCATCATTCGCATCATCCTCGGCATCGCAGTCATCGCCTTGGCTTTTGTATTCCGCGGATCATTGGGCAACATTGGCTTGGGCATTGGCGCCGCCATTGGATTGGTGTTCATCGGCACAGGCATCTTCCGCTTCTGCCCTGCCTATGTTCCCTTTGGACTTTCCACCCGCTGCGGCGATTGCTGTTCCAAGGATTAATCACAACCACTCACGGGTTTTGAGCCCTTCCTATCCTAGACGTAGGCTCCCGCCCAAACAGCAGAAACAAAACATGAACCGCCAAGATGCCAAGAACGCCAAGGAAGGCAGGATAGAGACGCTTTCTGGGAGGCCTTTCTCAATCGCCTTGACTTGATTTCCGCACATATGCCAAGGCAAAAAAAGACGTCCACCAATCTTCTTTTTTGCCTTCCTTGGCTCCCTCACTTGCCCCCTTGGCGGTTAAATTTCCTTCGCGTTACCCCACAGACATCCTCCTGAAACCCGTAAGCAGTTACGACTGATCTTTCTTTGCAAACTGACCCCATGAATACTCCCATGTCCCAACCTCGCCGCATTCTTATTGTGGGTGGTGTCGCAGGCGGCGCCTCTGCCGCCACCCGCGCACGCCGTCTAAACGAACACGCCGACATCGTCATTTTTGAAAAAGACGACTATGTTTCTTTTGCCAATTGCGGCCTGCCCTATCACATTGGCGGTGAAATCAAAGATCGTTCCAAACTTTTGGTGGCCACACCCCAATCTTTGTTTGCCCGCTATCGCCTCGATGTACGTGTTCGCACCGAAGTGCTTTCCATTGATCGGCAAAATAAAACCATCTCGGTTGTCAATCACAACACAAAGGTGGAATCCACCGAGCGCTACGACCAACTCATTCTTGCGCCCGGCGCATCGCCCATCGTGCCCGACGCCCATGGCATCGGTTCAAACAATGTGCTGTCACTGCGTAACGTGGCCGACACCGATCGCATCAAAAAACAAGTTGACGCGATGAGTTCTCAAGGCGCCCAAGGCCCCCCCCCCCAGCAGGCTGTGGTGGTCGGCGGTGGATTCATTGGCTTGGAAATGGCCGAGCAATTGGCGGATCGCGGCTTGGCCGTCACCTTGGTCGAGCGCAACCCCCAAGTGCTTCCACTTATGGACTTCGAAATGGCTGCCATGCTGCACGAAGAGCTACAAGCCCACGACGTAAAATTAGTTTTTGGTGACGGCTTGGTGGGATTTGAAACCACCCCCACCGACACGTCACAAAGCGATTCAACTGAAACCGCCACCGCCGCAGTGCTTGCCAGTGGTCAAACACTCAAAGCCGACCTGTTTATTCTTGGCATTGGCGTGCGACCCAATGTGGCGTTGGCCCAGCAAGCTCATCTTGACCTTGGCGCCACCGGCGGCATCACCGTCAACGAACACTTGCAAACCAACGACCCCAACATTTACGCGGTGGGCGATGCGGTGGAATACGTCTACCGCCCCACCGAAACCGCCATGCGCATTGCCTTGGCCGGTCCGGCCAACCGCGCAGGCCGCATTGCAGGCGAACACGCCGCCTCCGATGCCGCCAACATTCCCATGACCGCCGTGCTTGGCACTTCTGTGGTGCGTGTCTTTGGCCTCACCGCCGGGCTCACCGGTCTGTCGGCCAACACGGCCAAGCGCTTTGGCGTCAACGTGGCGTCGGTCACCATCGTGGCCAATCACCATGTGGGCTATTACCCCGGCGCCAAACCCATCACCCTTAAACTCACCTACGACCCCGACACCCAACGCGTCTTGGGCGCCCAAGCCATCGGCGCTGCAGGTGTTGACAAACGCTTGGATGTCATCGCCACGCTCATTCAACTTGGCGGAACACTCGAACAACTCGCCGGACTCGACCTGTGTTACGCCCCGCCCTTTGGCTCGGCCAAAGACCCCATTCACATGGCCGCCTTCACCGCCCTTAACGCCGTGCATGGGCTGGCCAAGTTCTTAGACGCCGATGCCGATCTTTCGGGCATGCAAATTTTGGACGTACGCACCGCCGCCGAAATAGCACGCGGTATGTTGGCGGGCGCCATCCACATTCCCGTCGACGATTTGCGTGATCAGCTAGACAAACTCGCCCCCGAAAAACCCACCGTCGTGGTGTGCGCCTCGGGCTTGCGTGGTTACGTTGCGTCCCGCGTGCTCATGCAAAACGGCTTCACCGACGTGGCCGACCTTTCAGGCGGCATGATGATGCGCCGCCGCGCCAAGCCCAACGAAACGCTTGTGTAACCCCTTTAACACCCAGAGAAAAAATGATCCGTCGTCGCCTTCTCTCATTTTTAGTTGCTGCCTTTAGTGCCACATGCGGCGCATGCGGCGCCGTGCCCCACGCCGATCGCCCCGCGCGTGTCGAGGCCATGGCCACCGAATACGAATCCGAATGGCCCGGCGTTCCGCAAATATCCGCAGCAACCTTCATCGCCACGCCCGACAACCAGCGTCCTTTGTTGGTCGATTGCCGAGCCCCTGCCGAACGCGCGGTGTCAATGCTCCCAAAGGCCATCACGCCCGATCAAATTGAAGCCAACCCCGACGCCTTCCAAGAAACACCGCTCATTGTCTATTGCACCATTGGCTACCGCAGCACCAAGCTTGCGTCACAATTACGCAAACGCGGATTCAACGCCAGCAATCTGCACGCCGGTGTTTTGGGCTGGGCCCATGCCCAGCAAGCATTTGTCACCCCCGATGGACACACCACCACGCACGTTCACGTTTATGGCGCCACGTGGGATTTACTCCCGCAAGGCTATGAAAGCGAATACTAAAACATGATTAGCATCATCTGGGACACACGCGGCTATTTCTTCTGGCTCCTCATGGCATCGCTTTTGTGTTTTGCACTCGAACGTTTTTGGCCATGGCGTAAAACCCAACCTGCCTTGCGACCCCAACTGGGACAAGACCTCATTTGGCTGATCCTCAATGGCCACTATGTGGGCATTGCCATTTCTGCGGTGACGGTGTACTTGGGCGCTAAATTGGCCCCCGGTTTTTTTGAACACATGGAGAGCTACCACCTGCTTTCCACGTGGCCGCTGGCAGCACAAATTCTTGTGTTTTTCATACTCAAAGATTTTTTCGAATGGTGCGTCCACAACCTTTTGCACCGCAACCGCTACCTGTGGGAACTGCACAAGCTGCACCACTCCATTGTTGACATGGACTGGATCGGAAGCTTTCGCTTTCACTGGGGCGAGGTGGTGGTGTACCACACCCTCACCTACCTGCCTTTGGTCATCATGGGCGTGGACGGCCGCGTTATTTTATGGATTGCCATTTTTGCCACGCTCATTGGGCACCTCAATCACAGCAATCTCAACATCACATGGGGCCCACTACGCTACATTTTCAACTCCCCGCGCATGCACATTTGGCATCACGAGCACGAACTCACCCCAGCCCACCCCAGCGGCGTGAACTTTGGCATTAGCCTCAGCCTTTGGGACTGGCTTTTGGGCACGGCTCACTGGCCCGACCTTCAACACGCCCCCACCCAACAGCCCGAAAAACTTGGTTTTCATGGGCTTAATCACTACCCTAAAAGCTTTGTTGCCCGCCTGTTCTATCCCCTGACCCGCCGCTCACGAAACAGCAAGCCCGACTAAACACGGCCCCTCACCCGCGGGGCTTCACACTCAAAACCCACCTCTTTTTCAACCCCCTTTTTGCCATGCCCCACACGTCTCCCCCCCAATCAACCCTCCTGCGTTCATTGCTCACTTGGGCCGTGGTTTTAATCGCCATTGTGGCTTCGGTGGCATGGCTTAGCGGATCATTTGTTCGCAAAACAGCCCCCGGCCACCAACCCCTCAAGGCCGCCGCCATCACCGGCCCACTGGCCCAGGTCACCCTTGATTCTTTTGAAGAATTATTGCCCACCATTGGCACGGTGCGTGCGGTGCAAGCCGTCGAGGTGTCTTCTCAACTGCTGGCCGAAGTGCAAGGGGTCCAAGTGAATGCAGGCGACACGGTGAAAGCCGGTGACCCATTGGTGCAACTCGACAACACCGCCCTTAAAGCACGCGAAGCGCAAGCCATTGCCCTTAAAACCGCCGCCGACGCCAAACAGCAACAAACCGCCAGCGACCTTGAACGGCTTTCCGGGCTTCGCGAAAACAACGCCGCCACCGCCCGCGAACTAAGCGACGCCGTTCGTGATCACGCTGTGGCCCAAGCCCAAATGCAAGCCGCCCTGCAAGGGGTCGCCGAAGCACAATCGCAACTCAACTTCGCCCACATCGCCAGCCCCTTGGCCGGACGCGTGGTCAAACGTCACGTTGAGCCGGGCAACGTCGTCCAGCCGGGCGCCCCACTCATCACCTTAGAAGGCCAGCTACAACTCGAGGCTCAAGTGCCCGAGTCGCAAGTGGCTCGACTTAAAGTGGGCGATGCCGTGCAAGTGGAAATTGACGCCCTGCACATTCAATACACCGGCGCCATACGCGAAATTGTGCCCCAAGCCTCCACAGCCAGCCGCACCTTCACCGTCAAAGTGGGCGGCCCCTGCCCCCCCGAAGTGCAAAGCGGTATGTTCGGCCGCATGTTGGTGCCCATGGGTCAAGGCCAACGACTCACCCTGCCCGCCGCCGCCGTGCGACGCGTGGGCCAGCTTGAAAGTGTTTTTGTCGCCGATGCGTCAGGCACCCACGCCACCCGCCGCATGATTCGCACCGGCACGCTTCTGGGCGATCGCATCGAAGTGATTTCAGGCCTTCATGCAGGCGAGCGCGTGGTGCTCAATTCCTCAGAAAAATCAACCTCCCCAACCCCTTCAATCAAGCCTGTCGGGCCTGTCAACCCCACCGAATTGAAAGAGGGCGTTTCCCATGACTAAGCATTCCGACCCCTATTCCACTCCCGGTTCCGCTCCCGGTTCCGACAGCTTGGTGCAGCGCATTGTCGAAATGTTTTTGGGCGGCAACCTTGCCGTCATGCTCATCATCGGCACCCTCATTGCAGGTGGCGCGGCGCTCATGCTCACCCCGCGCGAAGAAGAACCTCAAATCGTCGTGCCCCTGGCCGATGTGGTGGTCAACGTGCCGGGCGCTTCCGCACGCGAAGTTGAGCGTCAAGTGGCCACCTCCCTTGAACGCCTGCTCTATCAAATTGACGGCGTCGAATATGTCTATTCCGTCAGCCGCGCCAACCAAGCCCTCATCACCGTGCGTTTTTATGTGGGCGAAGACCGCGAAGACAGCTTAGTCAAACTGCACAACAAATTAGTCACCAGCACCGACCAAGTGCCTGACGCCGTGTCCAATTGGCTGGTGCGCCCCATCGAAGTTGACGACGTGCCCATCGTCAACATGACGCTTTACGCCGATGACGCCCAGCACAACGATGCCGATTTATATCGCATGGCCCAAGAGCTTGAAACCACCCTGCAAGCCGTGCCCGACGTGGGTCGAACCTATCTCATTGGCGGTCGGCCACGCCAAATCAGCGTACAAATCGACCCCCAACGTCTCAGCGGACGCGGCCTTTCATGGGCCAAAGTGCGCGACGCCCTGCGCGACGCCAACATCACCGTTCCCGCCGGATCCGTCGCTGCGCTCAACAGCCAACGCACCCTTGAAGCAGGCGGAACACTTTCCACCGCCCACGATGTGGCCCGCCTTGTGGTGGCCACCGATGGCAACCACCCCATTTACCTGCGCGACATTGCCACCGTCACCGATGGCCCCGCCGAACCCACCCACTACACCACCCTCAGTCTGCCTGAACGCGACGGCCAACCCGCCGCCACCTACTCCGCGGTCACCGTGGCCGTGGCCAAGAAAAACGGCACCAATGCCGTGTGGGTTTCCCGTGCGGTTGAAAAAGCCGCCCACGATTTTGCCCAACGTGTTTTGCCTCAGGGCATTCATGTGCGCATGACCCACGACTCGGGCGAAACCGCCAACGAAAAAGTCAACGAGTTGGTCGCCTCACTTGTGGTCGCGGTCATCATCGTCATTGGCCTGCTCACCGCCGTCATGGGATGGCGAGCCGCACTGGTGGTGGCCTTGGCTGTGCCGCTCACCTTTGGCCTCACCATGCTGTTTGGTTATGCCGCGGGTTACACTATCAACCGCGTGACCTTATTCGCCCTCATTTTGGCCTTGGGCTTGGTGGTCGACGACCCCATCGTCGATGTCGAAAACGTTCACCGTCACCTTGCCTTGGGAAAACAAAAACCGCGCGACGCCGTGCTCACCGCCATCAATGAAGTGCGCCCGCCCATCATTCTGGCCACGCTCGCGGTCATTGTTTCTTTTATTCCCATTTCATTTGTCACCGGCATGATGGGCGCCTACATGGGCCCCATGGCCATCAATGTGCCCGCCTCAATGCTCGCCAGCATGGTGGTGGCCTTCACCGTCACGCCCTGGCTGGCCTATCACGCACTGCGTTCAAGCCATGAACCTCATGAAGGTGACACCCCGCCTTCAACATCAGACACCCCCACCGACGCCAACGATGCGGTACGCAAAACCACGCTGTACCGCCTTTACGCCTCGTTCATGGTGCCGCTTCTCGACCGCCGCCGCTTGGGACTGCTCTTGTTGTTCATGGTCTCCATTTTATTTGTGCTTTCACTTTTGCCTGCGGTGTTGGGCGGCGTGCCACTCAAAATGCTGCCCTACAACAACCGCGACGCACTCCAAGTGGTCGTCGATTTACCCGAAGGCAGCACCCTTGAAGCCACCGCGGCCTGCACCGATGAACTCACCGCGTATTTTCAAGGGCTTCAAGAAACCGTCGACGTGACCACCTACACCGGCACCGCCAGCCCCATTGATTTCAACGGTTTGGTGCGGCACTACTTCTTGCGTCAAGGCCCCCACATGGCCGACCTGCGCATCAACCTGCTGCCCGCCCAACAACGCGCCATGAAAAGCCACGGCATTGCGCTACGCGTGCGCGGCGACCTTGAAGCCATTGCCAAACGCCACGGCGCCTTGGCCAAAATTGTTGAAACCCCACCCGGCCCGCCGGTCATCGCCACCCTCACCGCCGAGGTTTATGGCCCGGATGACGCGCCTTATGCCGATCTCCAGCGCGTCGCCAAACATGTGGCCCACCGCTTTGGACAAACCCCCGGCGTGGTTGACATCGACACCAGTGTCGAAGCCGACCCACCCAAATGGACCTTTGTGGTCGACAAAGAAAAAGCCGCCCTTGCGGGCCTCTCCACGCAAACCATTGCCGATGAAATTGCCGCCGCCGTCAGCGGCGAAATCGCCACCTATCTGCATGTGCCCAATGAAGCCGCCCCCCTGCCTGTTGAACTGCGATTGCCCGTGGCCGACCGCCACCGCCGCACGTCGCTTAACGCCATGCGTCTGCCCACCGACTCCGGTGAAAGCATTCCATTAAGCGAACTGGGCAACTTCGTCGAGTCCACCGTCGACCAACCTATTTATCGCAAAAACTTGCGCCCCGTGGCCTATGTGTTTGCCGACACTGCCGGCATCACCCCTGTGCGTGCCGTGCTAGACATGTTCTTTGATTTGCGCCCCGACCAAGCCAACGGACTTCCCTCGGGCTATCACGTCAACTGGGTGGGTGAAGGCGAACTTAAAATCACCGCCCTGGCCTTCCGCGACATGGGCATTGCCTTTGCCGTGGCGTGTCTGGCCATTTATGTGCTTTTGGTTTATGAAACCGCCAGCTTCCTCATGCCGCTGATTCTCATGATTGCCATCCCGCTCACCCTCATTGGTGTGATGCCCGGTTTTTGGTTTCTTAACCTCATCACCGGCAGCACCATTGGCGGCTACAGCAACCCGGTTTACTTCACCGCCACGGCCATGATTGGCGTGATTGCATTGGCAGGCATCACCGTGCGCAACGCCATTTTGCTGATCGACTTCACCCGCCATGCCGTGGCCGACGGCATGCCCTTACGCAATGCCCTACTCACCGCAGGCGCCGTGCGCATTCGCCCCATCTTCCTCACCGGCGCCACCGCCATGCTCGCGGCCATTCCCATCACCTTCGACCCGGTGTTCTCTGGCCTTGCATGGGCGCTCATCTTTGGCCTCACCGTTTCCACCGCCCTCACCTTGGTGGTCATCCCCGTGACCTACGCCCTGATTTATGGAGAAAAAAAGGAATCATAAACCATTCCTTTTTCGTTTTTTCAACGTCCTTCTCGAAGCGCCTTTTGCATCGCCGCCGCCGCCGCACGATCACGATCGGTTGTGACGGCACTGTTTTCTTCTGCCGCGCGGCGCAGTGCAAAATCAGTCACGGCAGCATCTTCAGCCGTCCCCTCCATCGCCCCCGTCGTCACCCCTGTGCGGGCGGGGCCCGAATCATTCACACAACTGGGCAGCAACATCAAAAAAACCAAACATATCGCCACCCCGAAAATCCGCAACACAAAAAACCAAGCAACCCGTAACGAAAAGACCATCGAAAACTCCATCAACAAAAAACATCACAAAACGAAACCGTTGCTTTAACGATCCCCTGTACGCAGCGCCGGCAACCCCGCGCAAATCACGCGTCCATCCAAGTGATCCACCGCATGCTGCAAAGCCAGCGCCGCAGGGCCGTCCAAATCAAAACGCTGCGGCGTGCTTCGGTGGTCCCAGCCCGTCACCCGCACGCGGCGATAACGACGGGCCACCGCCTGAACGCCTGGCCGACTCACACACGTTTCAATCACCGTGATGCGTCGGCTCAGCGGTTCCAACTGCGGGTTCACCAAACACATCGGCTCGTCTTCAAGCTCAACCACCACCACACGCCCATCAATGCCCAACTGCGGAGCCGCCAACGCATGGCGTCCATGTTTCTGCATCATACGAATGAGAAGCGCCGCAAAATGTGGCATCTCGGCATGAACCCCCGCCACCGGCAGTGCCCGCCGTGTCAACAATGGATCGGGATATTGCCGCACACTTTGACCCTGCGTGTGCAAACACGCCGTGGCATCATGCGGACAAACCGATCCAGACACCACCGAGCGAGAAGGGATACGAGAGCGAGTACGAGAAAGCGAAAACGTGGACATGAGAAAACTCCTTTTCACCCCTCACTCTATCGCCAAACCCTCAAATCGCCGCATGTTTTCCATTGCCTTTTCATTCATTTTTCCGACATCTCTCTCTTCTCCTATCCCACCGCCCCCCTCAAATCCCTTAATTTACCCCTGTGAAACCTCTACGCATCTGCTATTTCAGTCCCGTGTTTCTGCCCGATGTCGGCGGGGCCGAATATGTCACCGCCGAATTGGCGCGTGGGTTTCACCATGCGGGGCATCATGTGCATGTACTCACCCGTGGCAAACCCGTGCCGCTTAACGAGCCTTACCGCGTAACGTGGTATCCCAAAATGCGTTGGCCCCATTGGCGGCCCGAACGCGTAATCAAACACCTTCGCCAGCTTCATGCCCAAGAGGCATTCGATGTTTTTTTGGTGAACTACGGTCGGCCCACCGGCATCGCCGCCGTGCGACTTTCTGCCCAAACCGGCATTCCCACCGTGTTGGTTTCGCACGGCGGCGATCTTTATCGCGATGGCGAAGACCGCCGCCGCCCCCATGTGTTCGCGCGTACCCAAGAGGCCTACCAACGAGCCGACACCTGCGTGGCCATCAGCCCTTACCTACGCACGCTCATTCAAGAAATCCGTGGCGACACCCTGCCCACCGCTGACATCCCCAACGGCATTCACGCCGACCCATTCACCCAACCCGCCACGCAGCCCACACAACGTCCTGAAAGCCTTCCGAAAAACATGGCCCTCACCACACCTTTTGCCCTGTGCCTAGGCAATCTCACACGATACAAAGGCTTTGACGACGCCATCAAAGCCTTTGCCCAGCGCGGCCCAGCCGCCCAACACCTGCATTTGCATGTGGTGGGCACCGGCGAAATGAAAACCCAACTCAACGCCCTGGTCGCACAACACAAAATAAAAGACCGCGTGCATTTTTGGGGTCGGCTCACCGGCAACGACAAACATTGGCTCATGCAGCATTGCCAATTTGGCCTCATGCCCTCCACCGAAGAAGGCCACCCCATCGTGGGCTTGGAATTGCTCGCCGCCGGCCGTCCGCTCATTTGCTCAACCAACGGAGCCTTTGACGCCTTGGTCGAACACGGCGTCAACGGCTGGCGTGTGCCCGCCCGCGACGTCGATTCATTGGCCCAAGCCATCACCCACGCCGCGCAACTCACACACACACAATCCAAAAGCATGAGCGTCGCCTGTCAAACAAAAGTCAAAACCTTTGCATGGCCCCACATCGTGCAGCGCTACCTCGACCTACTGCAACAGGTTGTTTCAAAATCAACCTCATAAAACGCAGGCCAACTGTTCACACGCCCCAACCCATTCCCAACCTCATGCGCCCCCCCCGTAGGTCAAGCGTACCCACCTGACGCTTCGTTGCCAGATTCAAACTATCCAAAAATAGGCCCAGATCCGATCACTTTCTTGTAGGTGACGCTGGCGCTTCAACCAAGCATTTTACGCCAAGACGCAAAGACGCCAAGAAAGGCAGAAGAAGAAGAGCCATTGCCCGCCCCGCCTTGCCTTGCCCTACAAGTTGAATCATGTGAAGCCGCAACCATCGGATCATCATACCACCGCACGCTTGAAACCAAGCCCCATCGCAAGGTTTGAGTTTGCCCACCCAGAAAACATCTCACGCAAAGGCGCCAAGGCACAAAGGGGCAGCAAAAGCAAGGCGGGCCACTCTTCTTCCTGCCTTACCTTTGCGCCCTTTGCGCCTTTGCGTGAGGCCCTTCTTGTCAATTTTTAAAACCACGCACCGC
>JAZGFZ010000038.1:0-7673 GCA_036480015.1 Algisphaera sp.
AAGGGCCTTGATCCGCAGATGCAGCGGCAGAATGACGACGAGCGAGACGACTTAGCGGGTTGGACCAACTCATGGGGGAACTCCAGAGAAAAGCAGAAAACGCGTCTCCAGGCAATCCATGCCAACCGAGTCGCTTG
Organism: Algisphaera sp.; assembly: GCA_036480015.1. Classification (GTDB taxonomy): domain Bacteria; phylum Planctomycetota; class Phycisphaerae; order Phycisphaerales; family Phycisphaeraceae; genus Algisphaera. The sequence goes on from JAZGFZ010000038.1 coordinate 138, forward strand.
CGATGCATCGGCCCACCGAAAGACAACTCTGCAACGAAAAAATCCCCCTCGATTATCGGCCAGCGCCCCACACCGCCCCGTAAACGTCCGGATCAAAGCCCACCGTGACTTCTGGCTGCGACACGCCTGCTTTAAAAACAATCGGACGCTTCACCAACATGCCATCGCCCGCCAAAAGCTCCAAGGCCTCAGCCTCACTCATTTTCGGCAGCCGGGTTTTCATATCCAACTCCCGGTAACGCCGCCCCGACCGGTTAAACAACTTACCCAACGCAAACCCCGCTTCAAGCGCCGCCTCAAGCACCTCCACGCCCGGCGGCTGCGTCGCAATATCCACCACCGTATACCCCACCCCCGCCGCATCCAACCACTTGCGAGCTTTCCGACAACTGTCGCAAGTGCCGTAGCCATAAAAAACCGCGTTCAGATCATTGTTCATTTTTCTTTTGTACCGCAAACGGCAACGCAGGGGCCATCGCCAACGATTAGCTGAAAGCTAATTTCAACTTTCAGAACGTCCCCATCCGCTCCCCACAACGGCGGTTCTTTTAAACTCACCTCGCTATGCACGACTTTTGGCAACTCGCCCGCACCATGGGCCGCTATCGCGGCCTGCTCATTCTCGCCGTTCTTGCAGCAACGCTCGACGCCGCCACCGCGTTTGCGGGCTTTGGCCTGCTGCGCGTCGTCATTGGCCAAACCTTTGCCGACCCGCCCGTCACCATGCATGACGCCGTGGCTGAGATCGTTAACAACCCCGACATGCCCAGTTGGATACCTGATCTTTCAGGCTTGGTGGCTTGGATTCCCGCCGATCTTTTTTGGGGCTTTGCGATCTCGCTTCTGCTGGTGATTCCGCTCACGCTGTTTGGCTCAGCCATGCGTTTTACCCATGCGGCACTTAGCTACACCGTGGGGCTGCGTTCGGTCATGCGTATTCGCCAAAAGGCTTACTTTCGCATGCTGCATGTGCCCGCCGACCAAAACGACAACATTGGCGCCGCCGATCGCCTCAGTCGCCTAATGAGCGACACAGCGCGACTGGGCACGGGGTTTTCAACACTCATGGGCCGCGCGGTGCGCGACTCACTCATGGGTGTTGTGTTTCTCATTTGGGCCATGTTGATCGACTGGACCCTGACAAGCATCTTCTTGCTGGCCTTGCCTTTGGTGGGCATTGCCATGCGTAAGTTCGGCAAAAAAGTAAGGCGGGCCAGCAAGTATTCGTTACAGCAATATGCCGAAATGACCCAAGCCGCACAAGAATCAATGCAATCCCCTGCGGTGGTTCGTGTGCACAATGCCGAAGGCTACGAACGACGCCGCTTTAACACCATCAATCGCGCCGTGCTGCGTGAAGAAATGAAAGCACGCACCGCGCGAGCCCTCAGCTCACCGGTGATCGAACTGCTTGCCCTCACAGGCCTCATCGCCGTGTCGCTCATCGCAGGCTGGTATGTGTTTCGCCAACAATCCGCCCAGCCCAAAGACGTGTTTTGGGTGCTGGCGGCACTGGGTGTGGCAGGCGCCTCGGTGAAGCCCTTGGCCAATCTCAACAACGATTTGCAAGACGCAGGCGCCGCCGCCCGCCGCGTGAACGAAATTTTGAACGCCCCGGTTGAACCCAACCTGCGGGGTGCATTTAAAGACCCTCAAGCAGGCATCACCCTGCCACGACACCACACCTCGCTTGCCTTTGACAACGTGACTTACCGCTATCCCAAGGCCAACGATTTGGCCCTGCGCGGGATCAGCCTCACCTTGCCTTACGGCTGCTCCGCCGCCGTGGTGGGCACCAACGGTTCAGGCAAATCCACCCTGCTTAACTTGGTGCCCCGACTCACTTGCCCCACCAGCGGACGCGTGCTCATCGACGGTGTTGACCTGGCCACCGTGCGACTTCGTTCTCTACGCGATCAAATTTCTGTGGTCACCCAACAAACCATTTTGTTTGAAGGCTCCATCTCTGACAACATCGCCTACGGCCGCCGTGAAACCCCCCGGGCCGACATTGTTGCCGCCGCCCAAGCCGCCTTTGCCCACGACTTTATCACCCGCTTGCCCGAGGGTTACGACACCCTTTTGGGTGAAGGCGGCAGCGGACTGTCGGGGGGGCAACGCCAACGCCTGTGCATTGCCCGCGCCATTTTGCGAGACCCTGCCATTCTCATCATGGATGAAGCCACCAGCCAAATCGATGCCGAAAGCGAAGCTCAAATTGCCGCCGCCGTACGCACACTGCGCGCCGGACGCACCACCCTCACCATCGCCCACCGACTTAGCACCGTGGTGGAATGCGACCCCATTGTGGTGATGAACGACGGCCAAATAATCGACCAAGGCACCCACCGCGAGCTGCTCGAACGGTGTGACATTTATCAGGTGTTGGTGAAGAATCAGATGACGGGGTGAGGGGAGTGGGGGTGATCTGGCGGGCGTCGATGTGTTTCCAATCTAAAAAACGCGACGGTGGGGTTTGCGGAGGAGCCGTGGCGCCCGTTGGGGCATTGACCCCATGTGCTTTCGCTGCGAGCTGGGTTGCTTTCGCTTCGCGAAAGGCGGTTCGACTCGGACTGAGTTTGCTTCGCTGCGTGAAAGGAGCCTCAAAACACAACACCTCACGCCGTGGGGCTCCCGGCGCGGCACGATCAATGCAAAAACTGATGACGGTGGGATTCGTGGCGAAGCGCCACGGCGCCCTTTGGGCGTCGATCCCACGTGCTTTCGCTAGCGTAAGCTGACGTGGGTTCGACGCGGGCTGGGTTTGCTTCGCTGCGCGAAGGGAGCCTCAAAGCACAACACCTCACGCCGCGGGGCTTCCCGGCGCGGCACGACCAATGCAAAAACTGATGACGGTGGGATTCGTGCCGACGCGCCACGGCGCCCTACGGGCGTCGATCCCACGTGCTTTCGCTTCGCGAAAGGTGGGTTCGAATCCCACCGGAGGGTCTTTGGGGCTTAACTTTGTAGAGATCCTGAATTCGCTTTATTACTTTTATTACTAAAGGCCACGGTGGGATTCGAACCCACGTCAGCTTACGCTAGCGGATTTGCAATCCGCCCCCTTGGTCCACTCGGGCACGTGGCCGTCAACGTTTTCACGCCTCGGCAAGGCGTGCAGTGTAGGGCGTCCCGCTCACAAGGCAAACCAAGCACCTTTTGGATACTTCCAGTTGCCTCCAAGCCTTGGCTCGTTTATAAACTTTATTCAAAAGAACGGGGTTCGCCTGCCTGCCCGCACAACCCCTCCACCCCATCCCCCTGAAAGCGACGATTTCTTCCATGAGCAACTACGTCAAACTTGAATACCTCTGGCTCGACGGCTACAAGCCCACCCAAAGCCTCCGCAGCAAAACCAAGGTCCTTTTTAAAGACTTTGATGGCACGCTTGAAGAATGCCCCATGTGGTCTTTCGATGGCTCGTCCACCCAACAAGCCGAAGGCGGTAACTCCGACTGCCTGCTCAAGCCTGTGTTTATTTGCCGCGACCCACAACGTGCCAACGCTTACTTGGTCATGACCGAAGTGCTCAACGCCGACGGCACCCCGCACGAAACCAATGGCCGCGCCACCATTCAAGATGACGACAACGACTTCTGGTTTGGCTTTGAGCAAGAATTCGCCGTGATCGACGTGGACACCAACCTGCCCATCGGCTTCCCCGCAGGCGGCTTCCCCGCACCCCAAGGGCAATACTACTGCTCGGTGGGTGCCCGCAACGCCATCGGCCGCGACTTCATTGAAGAACACCTTGACGTGTGCCTCGAAGCTGGCCTCAAGGTCGAAGGCATCAACGCCGAAGTGATGTGCGGCCAGTGGGAGTTCCAAGGCTTTGCCGAAGGCGCGGCACAAGCAGGCGATGAAATGTGGGTGGCCCGCTACCTGCTCGAACGCATCGGCGAGTCCTATGGCTACGCCATTGACTACCACTGCAAACCCGTTGCCGGCGACTGGAATGGCTCGGGCATGCACGCCAACTTCAGCAACGACATTTTGCGTACCTGCGGCGACAAAGACATCTATGCCAAAATCTGTGAATCCTTTGGTTCTAAAGAAGCCATTGCACGGCACATCGCGGTGTATGGCGCCGACAACCACATGCGACTCACCGGCCTCCACGAAACCCAAGCCATCGACAAGTTCAGCTGGGGCGTTTCAGACCGTGGAGCCTCCATCCGCGTGCCCATCGCAGCGGTGGAATCAGGCTACAAAGGTTGGCTCGAAGACCGTCGCCCCAACTCGGCAGCCGACCCCTACCGTGTGGCAGCCGAAATCATCACCACCGTCAAAGGCGCTTGCGCAAAGCTCTAGCATTGCGGCCTAGGCCTTTCTGTTAAATAAAAAACCGCAGTCCCTTTGGGGCTGCGGTTTTTTTTATTTGATCAAACAGCACGCATTACATTTGAAGCAGTGAGTGACCTTCCGAGTCGCCCTCTGTCGCGGCTTCGTCTGAAGCCAACGCCACAGATTCCTCAGCCTGTTGTTGCTGGGCTTCTGCCGCAGCGGCAACTCCCAAAAAGGCGGCGCTCAACAGCGAATCATCTTTAGCGGCATCGCGAAGACTTTCGATTTTGCTGGTCTGTACCACACTCAGGTCACTACGTGAATTTTCGATGTCGTCGGCAAGCTTGGCAACCTGCGCTTCCATTTCGCCAATGGTGTCCATCAACCGCTGCTCATCTGCGGCAAACGGCGCAAGAATGGCATCGAGCTTTTCGCCCAAAGTACTCTCAGACGCGGGATTAGAATTGGATTTACTCATGGCGGGACTCCTGTCGTATCAGATCGTTCAAAAAAGGTTTACGGCTGCCGTGAAACATCGGAATGTTTCCAAGCAATCCCCAATGCCTTTGCCACGCAGCAACAGAAAACAAGTAAACCTTACCGATTGGAACGGTTCTTCCTTCTTTATCACCCTGATTTCACCGCGCAAGCAAAAAACAAGGGCTGTCACGCTCCGTGACAGCCCTTGAAAGCCATCTGACTTATTACACTTATTACTTATTACATTCGACTCAAAGCTGAGCACTCGATGCAGACTCTTCAGACGCCCTTGCCACATCGGACGCCTCAATCATGACCGCCATACGAACCAACTCGGCAAGTGAACCCGCCACCATTTTTTCCATGACGTGAGAACGGTGCACTTCAATGGTTTTGTGCGACAAGCCCAATTCGCCGGCAATTTGCTTATTGAGCTGACCTTCCACCACCGACGCCATCACCTGTCGCTCCCGCGGGGTAAGGTGATTAAAGCGTTCGAGAACTTCGCCCAACTCATCACGGGCACTGCTTTGATCCATGTCCATTTGCATGGCGGCGCGAACCCGTTCGATCAACACATCGTTGGACCACGGCTTTTGAATAAAATCAACACAACCCGATTTCATGGCCCGCACGGCATCGGGCACGTCACCATGCCCTGTCACAACGATGGTGGGCAGCATGACCCCGGTGGCTTTCAACCGGTCGTGCATGTCCAAGCCTGACATCCCAGGCATTCGAATGTCAGTGATCAGGCAGCCTGCCAAAGAATCTTTGCCTTGCTTCAGCATGTCGCGCGGGTCGGTAAACACCTCTACCTCATAGCCCTCAGATTCCAGCATGAAACGAATCGATTCAAGAACGCTGGCTTCGTCATCGACCACATAAACTTTGTTTGTACGAACCATGGTGACCAACCCTTTTCGCGATTCTTAAAGAAAGAAAAACCAGCACGCTGCCCTTAGCTGGAAGGGCTCATCGCCCACCCTGCTAAGGCATCCCCCTAGCGAGGATACCCTATTATGAGGGTATTACCGCAAAAAATAAAGTGGTTTCATTCAAAAAAGTAATTTTTGCCTACATATCCACCTTAGAAGCGCCAACTCGGCATGTTAAAAAACATTCCTCATCAATCAAACCCGCCTGCTTCACGGCGATGGCGATGGCTCTGAAGATTTCGTCAATACAGGCAAGAAAAGACTAAACGTACACCCATGCCCCTCATTGGCGGCGGCCCAAAGACGGCCACCATGGGCTTCTACGATCGATTGACTAATGGTCAGCCCCATTCCCATGCCTTGGTCTTTGGTGGTGAAAAACGGCTCAAAAATGCGTTCGAGACGCTGGGGCGAAAGCCCCACGCCATAATCGATCACATCGATTCGAATCCCATGACACCCATCGGCCGTGGTGGTCACCTCAACAGGCCGAGACGAAGACACGCCACTGGTTTCGGTGGCCTCCACCGCATTGCGAATGAGATTGATCAGGACTTGCTGAATTTGAATGTTGTCTACAGACACGCGAGCAAGACCCTGGGCCAACATAGGCTCCACCACCATCCCCCGTTGTTTAAGGTCGGCCTGAAGCAGTGACAATGTTTCAAGCACCATTTCATTCGGGTCGGTTTCGACCCGCAGCGTGCCACGCTTCACAACAAAAGCGCGAAGCCGCCGAATAATTTGACTGGCCCGATCGGCCTGATCGCCCACCCGTCCCAACACATCACGAAGCACCTTTGAGTCAAGATCATCACGCTCAACACGTTTGATCAGCCCCCCCACATAGGTGCTAATGGCTGTAAGCGGCTGATTGATTTCATGGGCCAAGCCCGATGCCATCTCGCCCATGGTCGACAAACGGGTGACATGGGCAAGCTCTTCGCGGTGCTGACGCTTGAGGTCTTCTTCCACTCGGCGCTCAGACACATCACGCTGCACCGACACCCAGTGACTGATGTTGCCCGCCTGGTCACGCAGTGGATGAATAGTCCAGTGCACCACATAGGTGCTTCCATCACGCCGGTAATTCACCACATCGTCTTCGGATGCCTCGCCGCGATCCAAGGCTTCGCGAAGCCTTGTCAAAACCTTCGGGTCGGTCTCAGGGCCTTGTAAAAACCGAGGTGAACGCCCAACAACTTCTTTGGCTGAATAACCCGTCATCCGCGTGAATGCGGCGTTGACATACACAATGTGCGGCCCTGGCCGAGAGACTTGCCCCTCGGTGATGATGACCGCTTCATTCACTTGTTCAATCGCACTTTGCACCAAATGCAATCGTTGCTCGGCTTCAAGCCGCGAACCAATCTCACGCGTGACCACCACCAATTCAGGCCCATCATTTCGACTTGCTGATTCGAGCCACACATAGTGACCTTCCTTGTGCTGCGCTCGGTAGGTGGTGCGAACAACCTCTTGCGAGGCTCGCACCTTTCCAAGGCTTTGGATCATCATGTCGCGATCATCAGGGTGCGTAATCACGCGAGGCCGCTTGCCCACCAAGTCTTTCGGGTCATAACCCAGCAAGTCGCGGCATGCCGGAGACACATACGCAAAATGTCCATCAGGCTCATGAATTGAGATCATGTCGGTGGCGTATTCGGCGATTCGGCGATAACGACGCTCGCTGTCGGCCAATGTTTGGGTGCGTTCGACCACCGTCGTTTCCAAACGAGCATTCTCCCGCGTTTGTTCTGCTTTGCCTTGCCACCCCACCACCAAACCAAACAAGCCGGCAACCATTTGCAGGCTCAACACATCATCATCGGTC
>JAZGFZ010000039.1:0-6897 GCA_036480015.1 Algisphaera sp.
TGCTAATTGCTAACGGCTGCGCCCCTCATCGCTTCGCGATGCAGTCTTAGTCATCGCTTCGCGAGGCAGTCTTAGTCATCGCTTCGCAAGGCGGTCTTAGTCATCGCTTCGCGATGAAATACACCGCATAGGCCACAAAAGCAAAGGCTGCGCCAAGCGTGCCGCCGGCGAGTAGTGGTGACATAGGCGATGGCGACCCCAATGCGACAAGACCACTCCCTGCCCAACACGCCAAGGCCAGCGCTCCCCAAATCGCGATTTTTATTTGGGTACCGTGGCCAATCGCGTTGCGATCTTCTTCTCCTCGGCGTATGCCAAGCGATTTATGCTTGTCGTAAAGGCTGCCACATTCGGGGCAATACCCCTCCCACCCCACCCCCATCAGGTCATAACCACAAGCAGCACATTGGGCAGTTTGGTCCAAATCCATCGTCATAGGATAATCCGTCGCCGCCTCACATTCTCTGTGACAAAATCACAACGCCACAAGCCACAACGTCATAAACTGCAGCCTGCAAAAAAACCCACTTCTAGGCCGTTTTTAACCTCAAACACCCCCAAGACATCCCCATGCCCACCGCATCCCCTGCCAAACCCGTTGTTCTTGTTGTTCGTGACGGCTGGGGCCACAACCCCAACGCCCAACACGATGACTTCAACGCCATCAAACTCGCCCGCACCCCACGCTGCGATGCATTGAAAGACCGCTACCCCCACACCCTCATTCAAACCTCGGGCCGCGCCGTGGGCCTGCCCGACAACACCATGGGCAACAGCGAAGTGGGCCACCAAAACATTGGCGCAGGCCGGGTGGTTTATCAAGAGTCGGTTCGCATCACCGTCGCCATCGAAGATGAATCCTTTTTCAGCAATCCCGCACTCACCGCCGCCATTGCGCAAGCCAAGCAAAACGGCACCCGCGTTCATCTTTTGGGCATCGCCTCCAATGCCGGCGTGCATGGCCGCCTCGACCACCTTTACGCCTGCATCGAAGCCTGCAAACGCGCCGGCTTGGCCCAAGACGATGTTTGCCTGCACCTGTTTACCGACGGCCGCGACACCGGCCCCTTCACCGGCAAAGACTTCATCGCCCAAGTTGAAACCAAACTCGCCGAATTGGGCATCGGCCGCATCGTCTCACTTGTCGGGCGCTATTACGCCATGGACCGCGACAACCGCTGGGAACGTGTCGAAACCGCCTACAACCTGCTCACCGGTCGCGACCAAAGCAGCGGCCAACCCGTCCCCCACTTTGATTCTGCGGCCCAAGCCTTGGCCAACGCCTACGACAACCCCACCACCCCCTCGCAGCAAGGCGACGAATTTGTCACCGTCCGCACCGTGGGCAGCGCCGCCGCACCAAGCCGCATCGCCCAAGGCGACACCGTGATTTTCTACAACTACCGTGGCGACCGCCCGCGCGAGATCACCCGCGCTTTCATGCAGCCCGATTTCTTTGGCAACGTTCCGCCTTCACCCGACTCCGGAGCCAAAGGCTTCGATCGTGGCAACTCACTCAACCTCGCGTTTGTTTGCATGACAGGCTACGACCAAAGCTTTAAAACCTTTCCCGGCCTGGCCATCGCCTTTGAAAAAGAAAGCCGCATGCCCGACATTTTGGGCCAATACCTTGCCGAACAAGGAAAAACCCAACTGCGCGTGGCCGAAACCGAAAAATTCCCCCACGTCACCTTTTTTGCCAACGACTACCGCGAAGAACCTTTCGATCACGAAGACCGCAAAATGGCACAAAGCCCCAGCGTGGCCACCTACGACCTTCAACCACAAATGTCGGCCGAACAAGTGCGCGACTTTGTGCTCGACGCCCTCAAGTCTGATACCTGCCCCGACTTTATTCTCGTCAACTTTGCCAATGGCGACATGGTCGGTCACACCGGCAAGCTCGACGCCGCCATCACTGCCGTTGAAACGGTCGACACCTTCACCGGCGACTTGGTCGATGCCGTACTCAAAGCAGGCGGCAAACTCATTGTCACCGCCGACCACGGCAACGCCGAACAAATGTTCGACCCCACCACCAACGCTCCGCACACCGCCCACACGCTTTACGACGTCGAATGTATTTTGGTCGACCCCGACCTTGATGCCACCACCCCCTTGCGTCAAGGCGGAAGCCTCGCCGATTGCGCCCCCACCGCCTTGGCCATGATGGGCTTGCCCACGCCGCAAGAAATGACCGGTCGACCACTCACACAGGTTTAATCATTCAATCTGAGGGACGCTTCTCAATCGCCTTGACTTGATTACCGCACGCATACCAAGGCGAAAAACATTTTAATTTTCTTTTTTGCCTTCCTTGGCTCCCTCACTTGCCCCCTTGGCGGTTCAATTTCCTTCCGCATTCCCCCCACCCTTTAGCCCCGGCCCCTAACCTCCAATGCTCCGCCTGATCCTCTGGAACCCACTTCTGTTTGTTTGGCTCGCGTGGTGCACCCAAGCACTGCTCGTGCTTATTCAAGTGGGCAAGTTTGAACGCCGCGTGGCCAGGCGTCGTCTTCCAGGCCCCTCTGCATACCAACCTTCAGCGGTCATCATCGTGCCCTTCAAAGGTTACGACCACGACCTAGGCGCCAACATTCGCGCCCTGCTCGCCCAAGACTACGCGCACTACCAACTCATCGCCGTGGTCGAACACGAAGACGACCCCGCCACCGCCAAACTTCGCGATGCTTTTGCCCAATGCGCCGCAGGTGCACAAGCCCAAATACTCATCGCCGGTGTCGCCCCTGCCGATTCGGGGCAAAAAGTCCACAACCAACTTGCCGCCCTCGAATACCTCGACAAGCTTCACAACAACCTTGGCAACAACAGCCCCAACGACAAAAACGACAAAGCCCCTGAAATTCTCGTCTTTGCCGACTCCGACGCCGTGCCTCACAACCGGTGGCTTGCGCATCTCATCAACCCCCTTGCCCCGGTGCCGCCACCACAGCCCAACACCCCGGCCAACGACCCCGGCACCCCCGTGGGCGCCACCACCGGCTACCGCTGGCTCATTCCCCAACTACGCGCCCAACGCCCCGGCTGGGGAAGCGTCTTTGCCAGTGTTATTAACTCAAGCGTGGCCACCTTTCTTGGCTATGGCAAATACACCCAAGCTTGGGGCGGCTCTATGGCCATGCACGCCAGCTTTGCCCGAAAACACAACTTGCGTGGCTATCTGCGCGGCGGCCTCTCTGACGACTACCAAGTCACCCGCCTCTGCCGCGATGCAGGCCATCGCGTCTACTTCGTCCACCACTGCTTGGTTCCCTCAACCATCGACCTCAACCTTCGCGGGCTTTTAGAGTTTGGCCGCCGGCAATATCTCATCACCCGCATTCACGACCCCGCGCTTTATTACAAAGCCGTGGGCCTGATGTCGTTTTATCTTTTCGCCCTCATCAGCGCTTGGGTCGGCGGATTCGTCGCATGGCAAATGGGCTACCCCGACGTCACCTTGTGCGCCCTGTGCGCCTTGTGCGCGGTAGGCCTCCTCAACCAATACCGCGCCATACTGCGCCGCCGCGCCATCCAATCCGCCTTTGGCCCCACCATGCTCCACCACATGCGCCGCACCCTCTGGGTCGACCGCTTCGCCACCCCCGTGGTCATGGCCGTCAACCTCATCCTCCTACTCAGCGCCCACAACAACCGCCGCCTTATCTGGCGCGGCATCACCTACGATCTTCAAGGCCCCCAGCAAGTCACCGCACACCGCGAAGAACGACGAACCCCCACCCCGCGCCGCGGCGATGACGCCGTCACCGACCCCTCACGTCGTGGAGAATAAACACCACGGAACCGCTCGCGTAGCCGTCCATACGTTTTGAGACATCATCAACCGAAGCGAAATCCGCGTTTTACACCTTTACACGAAGGGGCTGAGGGACAAAGGGATTGAGGAATAACAAAAAACAGCAACCAAGCGGACCTCTCTCTTGCTAACTGCTACTTGCTAATCCCTAGCTGACACACCTCACGCTTCACCAGGGTCGCTGCGTGATGCATTGTCGCCCAAATCATTTTCGGCAAGCACCGTGAAATGGCGACGCATAAGCAACTGGCCCGCCAAAATGTAGTCGTCGGAGTGAACCGCCACCACGGGCAATCCGCGAGGTCGCACCAACAACGGATACATGTAATGAATGTTCAGCTCGGCACCCCGCAAACATTCACACACCTTCACCAGCGAGTGATCGTCTTTTAATTCCACCGCCGTCACTTCCACTTCACTCGAAGGATGGCCGTTGCGATTTAGCAAGCGTCGGGCCAGTTCAGCCCGCGACGTAAGCAATCGCACCACCGCGTGGTCGGCGCTTTCCACCACACTCAAACCTGCCAAGACAAGCGATTGGGTTTCAAAAACTTCAAGAAGATCCAGCAGCCGCCCCACACGGTTGTCTAAAAACACGCTGAACTGCGTGTTGCGGGGTGGTTCAAAACCACGGGCGGTGGGTGTTTCGGTTGACGCTCGAGACATAAAAGAAACCCAATAAAAACCAAGTAAGAAAAACCCAAACAAACAGTCTAACCCGCAGCCGGATCAACCGTGGCATACCAATCCACCGTCGCAGCCAACCCCGGCTCAAAATCCACAATCGGCTCATACCCCAACGTTTTACGTATGCGAGCCAAATCGGCCAACGAGTGCTTTACATCGCCCGCGCGTTCAGGCCGATGCAAAGGCATCAACTCAGGACGCCCCAATGCCGCAGCCATTTGCGTGGCCAACATATTCACACTCACCCGTTTTCCGCATGCCACATTAAACACCTCACCCCCCATGCGACCCGCTGCCCGTGCCGCCAACAAATTGGCATGCACCGCATTGTCCACATGCGTAAAGTCGCGAGACTGCTCACCGTCGCCATAAATCACCGGCCGCTCACCCGCCAACAATGCTTTGGCAAACGCCGCAATCACCGCGGCATAAGCTGAATTCGCATTTTGCCGCGACCCAAAAATATTGAAGTAGCGCAAGCACACCGTGTCGGGGCCCCCTTCGTCGCCTTCATTCGCATAACTATTGGCATAGGCCCGCATCATCGCCTCGCCCGCCACTTTGGTGGCCGCATAAGGGCTCAAAGGCAGCACCGGCATGGTTTCAACCTTGGGAAGCACCTCTGACTCGCCATATGCCGAACTGCTGGCCGCAAACATCACTCGTTTTGCACCCGCCAATCGCGCCGCCTCCAGCACATTAAGCGTGCCCATCACATTGGCCTCGTGATAGGCCCGCGGCTCTTTCACGCTACGCGGCACACTGCCCATCGCCGCTTGATGAAACACCAACTCGGCTCCCGCTTGTGCGTCTCCTTCTGCGCCCCCCATCGCCTCCGCCAAAGCATCGATATTCAAAACAGACGCTTCAACAAAGCGCAACCGATCACCCGCCGCCGCCGCCAACTGGGTCACGCTTCGCCCATCGCTCCCCGACAAATCATCAATCACCGTCACCACCGCCCCCAGCTCCAACAACGCCCCCACCAAATGCAAGCCAATAAAACCCGCCCCACCCGTGACAAGCACCCGCGCCCCGTCAAACACCTCGCCATGTAATGCTGTCCAGTCAGTGGGGGTCATTGTGAGGTTGGGGGTTGGGGGTTGGGGTTTGGGGTTGGGGTTTGGGGTTTGGGGTATAGGATATGGGGCTTTAAGGTTTGGCGGCATTTCTCCGACGGCAAGAACCCCGCCCCACACGCCCGCGCCTCATCCGTATCTTGCTAACTGCTATTTGCTAACCGCTATCTGCTAACCGCTAATTCCGAACTGCCACCCGCCTTCCCCCCAGCCCCGTCAATACCGCGTCACCGATGGATCCACCTCTTGCGCCCACAAGTCAATACCACCCGCCATGGACTTCACATCGTCAAAACCTTGCTCACGCAAAAAGGCCACCACCTGCATCGACCGCCCCCCATGATGACACGACACCACCACCGGCCCCTCCGCAAACGCTTCAAGATCCGGCAAATGCGATCGAATCTCCTGCAACGCCACCACCATCGCCCCATCAATCGCCGCCGTCGCCACCTCCGCCGGTGTTCGCACATCCAACAACAACGTCTGCCCTTCGCCCTGGCCCACCTGCCCTGCATCCATCAACGCCTTCACCGCCCGCGGCGTCACCTCCCAATCCGGTTGAAAGGGATACCCCGCAGGCAAGCCGTTTTCGTCAAGTGGTTTGTTCATGGTGATTGGAGTGTGGGGGTTAGCAGTTAGCAAGATGAGGCGGTGGGTGTGGGTGTGGGCGCGGGGCGTGGGGCGTGTGGGGCGTGGCCACTCACCTCTTCTCTTCTCTTTGGCTCTCTCCCACCCTGTCATTTCTCCGACGAAGAACCTCGCCCAGCACACCCGCCCTTCATCCATATCTTGCTAACTGCTACTTGCTAACTGCTATTTGCTATTTGCTAATTGCTAATTCTAACTGCCTTCCCCCCCAGCCCCTTCCGCGATTGTCCTACGAAATCACCTTCGGCGCGATCTCCACCCGCGAGTAAGCGTCGAGATTACACACCACTATTTCGCCATCGTCTTTCACAAGCTCCAAACGATCCAACCACAGCTTGTCGTCTTTGGCGTGGGCAAACCAAGATCCCGTCTTGCGCTGTTCAATTGCCCGCACAACACCCGTCACCGTCGTGGCCCATCCCTTGTTTTGGATTTGCTGAATCACCGTCACCCGATCGCCCGTTTTAAGTGGCTCAACGGGGTTTAACGCATTAGATTCCATCACAGCAAGCTCAACATCGTAAGGAAAGAAAAAACAGCACCCACCAACGCCATTTCAAGCCTTGGTGAATGCGTTATAGTAACCGCCCAGCCCACTTCTGGAGAGGTGTCCGAGCGGCTGAAGGAGCTGGTTTCGAAAACCAGTGTGCGGGTTTCCCGTAC
>JAZGFZ010000040.1:0-17864 GCA_036480015.1 Algisphaera sp.
GCTGGCCACACCCACACCACCCTTGCCAAGGGCTATCGCGGCGTGTCCGTACTCAGCAGCTACCGCCCACTAAACATTCCACACCTGAACTGGGCCATTCTTTCTGAAATCGACGAAGCCGAAGCCTTCGCCCCTGTCGCCACCTACCGCCGCACCGCCTTGGGCGTCACCGCAGGCGCCTTGGCCTTGGGCGCCCTTGCCGCCGCCCTGTTGGCCAGCCACTTCGTGGCCCCCATTCTTAAACTCGCCCGCGTGGCCCACCGTGTGGGAAGCGGCGATTACACCGCCCGCGCCGATATCACCCGCCAAGATGAAACCGGCGAATTGGGCGCACGCTTCAACGACATGATCGAGCGTATCGACGCCGCCAACGCCAAACTGCGTTTTCAAAACCTTGAAAACGAGCAACTGCTCCAAAATATTCTCCCGGCCCCCATCGCCCAACGCCTTCGCGGCGGCGAAAACATGATCGCCGACAAGTTCAACAATGTGGCCGTTCTTTTTGGTGACATTGTGGGCTTCACCACCATGGCCACCCACATGGATCCCGCAAAACTCGTGGGCATCCTCGACGATGTTTTCACGGGCTTTGACAATGTCGCTGCTCACTTGGGGATCGAGAAAATAAAAACCATCGGCGATGAATACATGGCCGTTTGCGGCCTGCCCAACGAACAAAACGACCACGTTGGCCGAGCCCTCAAAATGAGCCTCGCCATGATCAAAATCATCGACAGCTACAACGCAAAAAACAATCTCAATCTACAAATTCGTGTCGGAATTCACCACGGCCCCGTGGTCGCAGGCATCATTGGAAAAAGCAAATTCATCTACGACCTGTGGGGCGACACGGTTAACATTGCCGCCCGCATGCAAAGCAATGGTGTGCCCGGCACCGTTCACGTCACCCAAGCCGTCCAACAAACTTTGGCCAAACGGTACAACTTCGAAGCCCGCGGCACTTTAGAAATCAAAGGCAAAGGCGCCATGGAAACCTTCCTGATTCGCCCCAACGACCCCGCCTCAACGTCATCAAATTAAGACAACAGCCCCCAATCCCACACACCCCGCATCACCTATGCAAAAAGCCGCCCCATCGGGCGGCTTTTTAAAATCGGGGCGGCCGGACTTGAACCGACGACATCCTGCTCCCAAAGCAGGCACTCTACCAAACTGAGCTACGCCCCGGACTAGGGCTCTGATGAGTCCGGCCAAACATCATACCTCAGATCGGCTTGCTTGTATTGGCGGAGGTTTAAAGCCGTCAAGCCACATCGGCAAGGTACGCCATCAAAAGATCGCGGCACGCATGCAAGTCATCGAGGTGAACCATCTCCGTCACCGTGTGGATGTACCGCGTGGGGCAGCTCAAGGTGAATGCCCGGGTGCCGCCGCCCGCCCGCTGAATGCCTGCCGTGTCGGTGCCACCAGCCCGCAAGATCGACCGCTGGGTTTTGATGCCCTTGGCCTGGGCCACGCGTTCAAAGTCAGCCAAAAGGCGTGGGTCACCAATTGAGGCACTGTCCATCACAGTTAGAGCCGCCCCACCGCCCTGTTCGGTGCAGCGTTGATCTTCCGGGCTGCCGGGGGTGTCCACACACAGCGTCGTATCAATGCCAATGCCAATGTCAGGTCGCACGGTATACGCACTGGTCATGGCGCCACGCAAGCCCACTTCTTCTTGCACGGTAAACACCGCGTGAATTTCACACCCGTGATCCGTCTTGCTCGCAACCATTTGCCGCATCGTTTCAATCACCAGCCAACACGCCACACGGTTGTCCATGCACTGGCCCACCGCCGTGTTGCCCACCAAGGTAAAAGGCGTCGAAAACGTCACCATGTCGCCAATTTTCACCTGCGCTTGCACCTGATCGGCGGGCAAACCCAAGTCAATCAAAAGATCGGTGATTTCGGGTATTTTTTTGCGTTCTTCGGCATTGGCCAAATGCACCGGCTTGCCACCAGGATTCATCACCCCTGGCAAATCGCCGCCCTCGGTGGCCACATTCACCAATCGTGCAAAAAGATTACGCGGGTCAAAGCCCCCCACATTGTGAACCCGCAAAAAACCATCGCTGCCCACATGCCGAACCAAAAAACCAATTTGGTCCATGTGTGCGGCAAGCATCACGCGTGTGGGGGCATCGCCTGCATGCGACGCCGTGGCCTTGCGCACCGCAATAATCGATCCCAACGGATCCACACTCACGTCATCAAACAGGCCTTCAATTTCTTTAAGAATCAAATCCCGAACGCGGTCTTCACGTCCCGGAACACCGGGTGTGGTCGAAAGTTTGGCAAGCAGTTCCATGGCCCCGCTATCGGCGAAAATACCCACGAAAGGTGAATCTGCTTCAGGCTATGCCAAAGACGCGACCAAGCCCTGAGCCAATACATCCACTTTGGCACCCGACGCCTCATCCAACACGCCGTCTTTGATTTTCTCATGCGCGGCCGACAGTGTGACCTGCAGAGGCAACACAAGGGTTTGCAGATTCGTCAAAATCGCCCGCAAGTGGTCGAGCCCGCGTACACCCCCCAAGCCCGAGGGCGTGGCAGACATCACTGCCGCCACTTTGCCGACAAAAGCCTCCCGTGGCGGTTCACCCTCCACAGGACGGCTGGCCCAATCGATGGCGTTTTTTAACACCGCGCTGACCGAGGCGTTGTACTCCGGACTGGCAATCAAAAAGCCATCGGCGGCCTTCAACTGCTCTCGTAACAACGTCACCCCTGCGGGCACATCATCAGGTTCTAAGTCTTGGTTGAAAAGCGGAAGCCCAAGCTCTCCCAAATCCAACACGGTCACGCGTGCGCCCGCAGCCTCAGCCGCGCGAGCCGCATGGCGTACAAGGGCCTTGTTAAACGATTGGACACGCAGGCTCCCCGCAAACGCCAAAAGAACGGGGGAATTCGAAGATGGATTTTCAGGCATAACACAGCATAACTCCCCAGCCCTCACAACATCACCGATATTTCCGGACCCGTCATCCGCTGGCGTTCAACAAGCCGATACCGATGCGGACCATGTTCATCCTTCCGCCGCCATCCCCACCACCGGCACCTCAGCCGACCCACAGTCCACGCTTGCGTGTGGCCGCACTCATGGTGTGCTTCATGCCTTTACTGGGCATCTCCGCAGCATCAGCCGCTTTGTTGCTGGGCGCCTCTTCCCCTAGCTGGATGGGCTGGGTCGTCGTTGCAACACTGCTGGTGGGTCACGCCATCCTCACTTGGCTTGTGGCCCATCAAGCAAAAAACAGCCCTTACAGTCCGTAAACCTCTCTCTTTGCCTCGACAAAGAGTCCCTGTCAAATTCAAAAAACAGACGAACATCCAACGACTCTAAACTCCTCTTCATGCCTTTTGTTTCCCGCATTCTCGACGCCAATGCCAATCGTGCCCACGAAGCGCTGCGCACCATGGAAGAAGCCGCCCGCTTCCTCCTAAACGACACCGCTCTTTCACACGACCTCAAACAACTTCGCCACGATCTGTCGAGTGCATTGGCAACCTTGCCCGACCTGCCACTGCACCGCGACACCCTTGGCGATGTGGGCACCGTGATTTCCACCCCCGCCGAAGCATCACGCCAAAGCACCACCGATGTGACAACCGCCGCAGGCAATCGCCTCACCCAAGCCTTGCGCGTTCTCGAAGAATACGGCAAGCTTCTGCCCGCCCCACCGCCCATTGAACCCCTGCGTTACCGCGCCTACGAGCTTCAGCGCCGCCTCCACACGGCTTTAAAACCCACCCAACCTCAACAGTGGCGGCTGTGCCTCTTGCTCACCCAATCCCTCTGCCATCTTCCTTGGCAAGAGGTGCTTCACGCCGCAGTCGACCACGGGGCCGACTGCATTCAAGTGCGCGAAAAAGAAATGACCGCCAAACAACTTTTAAACCATGTGCAAGACGTGGTGCAACGCGTGGGGCAACACGCCACCATCATCGTCAACGACCGCCCCGACATCGCCGCCGCCGCAGGCGCCCACGGCGTCCACTTGGGGCAAAACGACTTGCCATGCCAAACCGTCCGCAAACTTTTTGGCCACCAACTCATCATTGGCGTTAGCACCTTTTGCCTTGATGAAGCCCAGCAAGCCGCCGATGCAGGCGCCAACTACTGCGGTGTGGGCCCCATGTTTCCCACCACCACCAAGCACAAGCCCGTTTTGGCGGGGCCCCCTTACCTCCGCGATTACATCGCATGGTCAGGCCCCTCCGGCTTGCCCCACTTGGCCATCGGCGGCATCACCCCAAACAACATTCACACACTCAACAATATGGGTTGCCAAGGCATCGCCGTCAGCTCCGCCATCTGCAGCGCCCAAGCCCCCGCCCAAGCCACCCAAGATCTGCTTCGCACGCAATCCCAAGGCAAACACGACGCGTAAGATTCTTTCGCGTGTACATACCAACGCGAAGCTGAAAAAGAAACCCCAAGTTGCCGTAAACGGCAACCGCGCCTTCAAGCCTTCGTCTTTGCCTTGGGCTTTTAAAACTGCGATTGATTACAAAGACTGCTACCCAACGGGAGACGATCTCTTCTGGCTGTCGCCCACCATTTCAGCATTGGTCTCGTAGCGTTCGAGTGCTTTAAGAAGTTGCTCGATTTGCGTCATGGGCTGCATGCTCAACAGCCGCCGCCGCAACGCCGTCACCGTTTCAAGCTCCGCCGGTGACAACAAAAGATGCTCGTTACGCGTGCCCGATGCCGCCAAGTCAATGGCCGGAAACACCCGTTGTTCAGAGATCTTGCGATCGAGAATAACTTCCATGTTGCCTGTGCCTTTGAACTCTTCAAAAATCACTTGGTCGCCACGGCTGCCCGTGTCCACCAACGCACTGGCAATGATGGTCAGCGATCCGCCTTCTTCAAATTTTCGAGCGCCGCCAAAAAGCTGCTTGGGTATCGCCAGCGCTCCGGCGTCCAATCCACCCGACAGCGTGCGACCCGTGCCCTGAATACCCGGCGCCGTATTAAACGCCCGGCCCAAGCGCGTGAGCGAGTCAAGCAACACCACCACGTCTTTGCCCATCTCAGCGTGACGTTTGCAACGTTCTATCGCCAACTGCGCCAAACCCACATGACGCTCCAACGCATGGTCATTGCTGCTGGCCCACACCGTGCACGGCACATTGCGACGAAAATCGGTGACCTCTTCAGGCCGCTCGTCAATCAACAGTGCATACACCTCAACCTCAGGGTGGTTGTAGGCAATGGCAGTGGCTATGTTGTGCAAAAGCGTGGTTTTGCCCGCTTTGGGCGGCGACACAATCATGCCCCGGGTGCCAAAACCAATGGGGCAAAAAAGATCCATCAAGCGACACGCCGGCGGACAACCGGGGTACTCCAGCTTAATGCGCGGCTGCGGCATAATCGTCGTCAGCTCTTCGTACGAGCGGTAATCCTCCATCTCTTGAGGATCCATGCCTTCAACTTGAAGCACCTCTTTGGCCCGCCGTGCCAACGCCGAAATCGCATTGGATTTAACACGCCGAGGTTTTTGAAATTTTCCTTTTTTACCCTTTTTCCAAGACGGGCCACCTCCGCCGCCACCCGCGGCTTTGCCAAGGCTCACCTCAAGCTTCAACCCTGGACGCAGGTGATACTTTTCAATCAAATGCGATGCCACCACCGGATCATCCGGATCGTTGACATAGGTATCGTCAAGCCGCCTCAGACGCCCATCGGATTTGTTCGACATTTCAAGCACCCCCACCGCCGTGGTTAGGCCTTGCGTCTCAGACTCCTCCGCCCCTACAGATGCAGAAGGCGAATCTTGCCTGGCTTTGGACGCTTTAGAAGACCGCGACCGTGATCTCGATCGGGGTTTAGATTTAGACGTCCCCGCGGCCTTCTCTGGCTCTCGCACATTGCCATCCACATCTTGCGACTTCGGCATCTCTTGTGGCACAGCTTGCCCCTCTTGAACCGTGGCGACGCCTTCGCTGCTGCCTTGGCCTTGGGACGAGCTCTTTTTACTGCGTGAACGCGAACGACGCCGACGGCGAGGCTTGCTTGATTTTTCAGAGCTGTCAGACGGATCAGAATTCGTCATCGGAGAAGGATCTCATCGCGTTGTTTGGTTACGTTGAAAAAACGCAACCCAAATCAACGGTGTAGGGGAAAGGCAAGCCAAAAGGGAGTCGGTCTTGCCAAAAGAAAAAGAGTAAAGACCTTTCACTTCAAATCAAAGGTCATCACTCACAAACCGAAGGAATCCGGTTTTTGCCCGCAAAGTCGCCCTCTTAGACAAAAAGAGTACAAAAGAGCTTAGCCCGAATAAAACGCAGCCAACATGCAAAAAGCATGCCCGCCGAATCACCATGTGTCTCTTTCGAACCTTCAAAAAACAGCCCCATGGCCGAAATTAGAACGCTTCGATGAACAGGAAACGCTGGATCTTCAAGCGGCTGAAAACCAACACCACAGCCGACTTCGGGAAAATCCTAGGTTATCCGGGTGTCCCAGGTCACCCCCAGAACACGATATGTTGTACCTACAGATCAAACACACCGCAAACCCACCGCCTTAAACCGAGACTGCCAAGCCGCCTCAATTAGCGACTCTCTCCCCAAGGATCCCCCACCTCTTGAAATCGGTCCCCCGCGATCATCAGGCCTTTCGCCGCAACCTCGCCTACGCCCACCACCCCGGGCAGCAGTTGCTGCTGGATGTCTACCGCCCCGATGTCACACATGATGTTCCTGCCGTGTTGTATTTTCACGCCGGAGGCTGGCGTGCTGGTTCCAAAGACCACTGTTTGGTCCGCTGGCTTGTTCGCTATGGGCTTGCCGTTGTACCCGTAAACTACCGACTGGTACCACGTTACCTGTTCCCCGACCAAATCCATGACGCCAAAGCCGCCGTGAGATACATCCGGGCCCACGCAGAAGACTTGGGACTCATTCCCGACCAAATCGCCGCAGCAGGTGCCTCATCGGGCGCTCACCTCGCATGCCTTCTTGGGCTCACCGCGGGCAATGCCGATTTTGAAGGTGAAGGTGAAGGCGACCATCCTGACGTGTCCTCTGAAGTCAACGCCGTGGTGAACTACTTTGCCCCCACCGACTTCCTTCGACTTCAGCGTGGACGCTCCAAATTGGTTGAATCAGGCTCCAAAGCCCCTGAAGCTCGCCTGCTGGGCCATGCCATCACCGAAGACACCGAACGCAGCCAATGGGCCAGCCCCTTGACCTACGTGAAAGAAGGCGCCCCGCCTTTCCTGCATGTCCATGGCGAACTCGACGACTTCACCCCACTCGAACAAACCCGCAGCCTTCATGCCGCCTTAGAATCCGAAGGAAGCGTGTCCAAGCTTCTCTTGGTGCGCGGCGCTGGCCACGGCGGGCGAATGATTTTCGATCACCGTTCTATCCGCGACCGCGTCGCAAGTTTTTTGCTTCGCCATATGGGTGAATAAGCTTAAGCTTGTAAGTGCGACATCCCTTCTGTGTTGAAAACACAGGCGAGAGAACGACGTTCTTTCTAATACGCTCTGATGTGCTACCACGCTACGAGCCAGCAAAAACCTGCCTACGAGGATTCCCTCCACCTCAACGAGCATGCCCACTCCACCCCTCCATCCTGACACCGGTTCACACCTTCGTCGCGACCCCCTCAGCGTTCACACCAAACGCTGCGCCGTCACCTGCAAAACCACCCAACAAACGGCCCTCCCCAAAAAAGTTGCGCCGCTGGATTTTCATGGCCCCCTGCCGCGTCTCACGCCCGAAGCAGGACACAACGCAAGCCAATTACGACTCACGGGCCTAGATGAACAAGTCCACCCCCATTTCAACATCAACACCGGACAACCCATCCGCGGGGCCACCGACCCCCGATGGATACTCGCCGTGCGAGCCGCTGAATCGCTAGATGGCAGCACCCTGCCTTCGGCCTCACGCGACCGCCTTATCCGCTTGGGCAAGGCCATGCGGCTCATGCCCTTCGACGCCAACCTCATTCTTGCCATCGTGCAAGACCAAGCCCGACGCGGCTACGCCCCGGCCTACTGCCCCATCGCAGGCGAACCTCAATTGCGTCGGGTCCCACCGGCTCCCAATCGACCATGGCCTTGGCGATGGCTACGTCGGGCCAGCGTTCTTTTCACCGCATTACTTTTGTTCGAAGCCGCCGCATTCATGGGGCTGTTTTAACGTAACCCGTCCACGAGTTTTACAGTTTCAAGGCAAACACGAAGCCCCGAAGGCTCAAAGGCCCGAAGAAAAACAAAAAAGGGTTACTTTTATCTTGATATCACCCCCCCCGATTTCAGGTTATTTTTTAATTTCAAGGCGGCACTTTGCGTCACCGCAAAGCCGTCGAGGGCACAAAGAAAATCTGAAGGAAAAACGGCTCACGGTTTCTCCCTGCTGTATTTCCCTCCTTCGTGTCTTTGTGCCTTCGCGCTTTCGTGTTCTGCCTTGAGGTTTTTCGACGCAGGCATTGGCTTCAAGGAGGGTGGTCAAAAACCCGTGAATGGTTACGTTTTAACAGCGTCTGGCGCAGTCGCTTCCGAAGAGACTTCTTCCTTCGCAGAAACAACTTCCGACGGTTCCGTCTCACCGCCGCCACCTTGCTTGATTCCAAAGCAAGCCATCAACGTCCACCAAATGATGTAAAAATCCATCCGCCATGTGCGGTTTTCGACGTATTCAATGTCGTAGCGAATCCACTCTTGAAAATCTTCGCCTGCGTTACGCGATCGTTTGACCTGCCAAAGCCCCGTCACCCCAGGCCGCACCGAAAGACGAGCCTCACGCCATGGCGGACAAAATTGATTTTCTTTGTATGGACTAGGGCGCGGCCCCACAATCGCCATGTGCCCCACAAGCACATTTAAGAATTGAGGCAACTCATCCAAGTTGGTCTTGCGTAACACCTTGCCAACCTTCGAAATACGAGGGTCGTTTTCGATAAAAAACTGTGGGCCATCGGCTTGGTTTTCTTCCATCAACTTGGCTTTAATATCCTCGGCATCCTTTCGCATGGTGCGAAATTTCAAGCAAGGAAAATTACGCCCACCAACTGTTTCTCGCTCATGGGCAAAAAAGATCGGACTCCCATCCTCTTTCCAAATGGCAAACGCAATAAAAGGAGCCACCGGCAACGTAATGCCCAACGCAAACAACGAAAAGGCAATATCAAAACCCCGGCGCAACCCACGCTGCAAACGGCTGAGATCTTGTGGATGAACAGGCCCCACCACCACGTCTTGAGACTCAACGCGGTTCCACTGAATAGGCTCAGAATAAGGCCGCTCTTCTGGAACATCCCACAACACCGCAGGCCCAACCACGGCATGATCAACCTCAAGCGACCGCCCCGTCCCCACCCAAACCGGGCCGATCAACCGCACGTCCTCTGGGCGTTGCGTGTCACGGTCTCCCCACGCTTCACCGCCAAGGCGTTTCGCACGACGAATCGTCGCGTCGGGGCGTTTCCACACACTCACCAGTTCACGAATAAATTCCGAAACCTGCTCGGGTTGTTCGCGGTCATAAACCGCTCCAGCCACCGAAAGCGTCGTCCTTTGACTTGAATTAACCCTGTGCCGCAACGTCCGCCAGCCCGACTTCGCATCGCCAGACGCCTTCCAAACCTGCGCCAAATCACGCGATTTCGTCAGGGCCACCCGGCCCAAGCGCCAATCAGCCGCACTGTAAACCCGTTCAAATCGAACAAAGCGGTCTTGATCGTCGGCAATGACCCGTTCTGAATAGCCTTGGTCCAAAGCACCGTGCAAACGAACAAAAAGAACCTGCGGCTTCAACCAATTCAGCGTGTCGAGCAGTTGCGTCATTCTAAAAATCGACAACGACCTTGCGTCGGTGAGCAGAAAAAGCTCTGCCTCCTTAACCAAGCCACCCCGGTCACCTGGGCGGACCACCTGAATTCCCCGAGACGCCCAAAAGCGTTCGTGGAGCTGCATTGCATCCAGCCCCCACACCGTGGAAGCGGAAGCCTCTTGGGCCACTTGATTGGATTCAGAAAAAGAGGTGGTCATGGGCAACTTTTCAAGATCATCCAACAGCACAATCAGCGGGCACGCCGCACGCCATGTTCGGCATGACGTGGCTTGCCATTGGGAGAGTCACTTGGGCGTCCAAAGACCGCCACAGCCGAACCCAACGGGCCAAACCGAGCCGCCACTTCAGGATCGGCCGATGCCGCCACCTGACCAATGTCAGATCGTCGTTCGGCACTCACAATCGAGGCGAAAGATGACTGGGCCATGTCGGATTCAATCGCATGGTTAAACACCATGCCAACCACATACGCCCCCACCGATTTCAAGTGATCACGGGCCCGAGTCGCCAACGCTTTCGAATCGCCACGCGACACGATAAGCACCGTGGCGTCTGCCTCTGCAGCGGCCATCGAAGCTTCCAACGAACCCAAACATGGGCCCGTATCAATCAGCACAACGTCATACTCTTCCCGCGCCCGAGCAATCAATGCTCTCAAAGCCTTGGGTGAAAGCAAGCCTGCATCTTGCGGCTTGGCAGCACCAATCGGCAATACGTAGAAATTATCCACACCAATATTGGCGACACATTCACTAAACGCTCGACCTTGGCTCGCATCCAAAATCCCCAATGACGAATCCGCTTGGCGACGGTTCAGTCGCGCCATGTCTTTCTTGGTGAGCATGCCCAATTCGACCAGAGCTTCTTTGATGCTGATACCACGCTTGCGACTGACTTGGGTTGCTTCTTGAATTTGCTCACCGGTCAACACCGTGTCATCACGCAAAATCGACTCCACTGAACGATTCACCACCGCACCCACGCGGCGGGTCAAGCCCGCTCCCACCAAATCGCAATCAATGATCAACGTCTTGGATTCCGACGCCGCAAATGACAAGCCCAAAGCCACCGTCAAGCTTGATTTGCCTGACCCTGCAGAAGGACTGGTGACCGAGAAAACCCGCGAGCGGCCCCCGTCGCTAATTTGAAGTAACGTGCGAATATGATGCACGGCATGGGCGGCCCGTTCAGACTGCTCGGGCTCACCAAAATTATCGGGAAGCGTCGGCAAAATGCCAAGCACCCGGGTGTCAGACAAGCCCAATTGTGCGTCGGCCACATGTCGCATGCGTCGATCCAAGATGCCGACGAGCATCACACCGCCTGTGCCAAGAATGATTCCCCCCAAGGCGCCCAAGGCCGCCATTTGTTTGGTCTTGCCGCTGTTGTGTGGGGTTTCAGCCAAGGAGCCAAAACTGTTAATTGTGAAGTTGCTGCTAATCCCCGCGATTTCAATGTTGATCTCTTCGAGTTTCTTGCGTGCCCGCAAAATAATGTTTTGCTTGGCCTCGATATCGCTTTCAATCCCCGCAATCTCCATCCGTTTTTGCCCCAAAACGGTCAACTCTTGCGATACGTCCGCCAGCTGACGACTCAACTGCTGCTCTAGCCGATTTAGGCTGGCGTATTCAGGATCCAAATCAAGCTCAGTGGAATCTTCGCCCATCAAATCAGCCAAGCGTTCCTTAATATTGCTTTCGATCGAATTCAACCGTCGGGCCAGCCGCTTGTGCATGATGTGCCCAGGCAGCACGCCGCCCGCTTCAAGCACCTGAACTTCCTGTTCAAGCATTTTCTTCTCTTCATTTAGACGCCGCAGCGTTTCATCCGCATTCATCAGCTCGGCCGGATTGGTATTTAAGCCATTGAGCGTTGGGTTTTGCGACGCAAGAACCGCCCGCGCATCATCAAGCCGTTCGGCAAGCTCCCCCTTTCGAATCATGGCTGATTTAAAGCGACCTTCAAGCTGATCAAACTCCGAATCGCTCAAAATCGTGCGGCGCAATGCGAGCTGATTTTTAATCGCAATATCCGACTTGCGAATCTCAGACTGCAATTGTGAGATTTTGGTTGTGTAGCGTGTGGCCGACTGACTAATAAATTCTTCGCTATAGGCTTCAATAAGAGCCCGCGCCGCAGTGCTAGAGGTCTGCGGATCAGGCGAATCGAATGAAATCTCAATCAGATTGTTTTTGGGATTGGCCTCGTCCATTTCGGTTTCGATCTGCTTGGAGAAATCAACCTTGTCATAGACGACGTCTTGATTGGGACGGTTGCTCCACAGATCTGATGACAACGCCCGTGTCGCCACCATGGGCCCCTTGATCATATTGTCTTGTGTACGCAGAAATGCCGTCCAGCGTTTCTGGCTACTGTCAATGTTCGACTTACTCAAAATCAAATCATCATCAATCCGAACGCTACCGGAGCTTCGGTAAACCGCTCCCACGCTTTTGTAGCTCAAGTAGCCCAACGTGCACCCAAGCAACAACGATGAAATAATCGCCCAGTGCCACCGCCCTTTAAGCAGTGCAAGGAGCTTTTCGCGTCGCAGCCGGATCTCATCAGCCGACGCCGTATCGGCAGCGCTGTTCGTCGTGGAGAAATTCAGTTCGTCACTCATCTCTGCGGTCCTCTGCCGTGTACCGGCCTGGGGGAAGCACCTGTCCTCACAAACGAGGGGAAGGTGACCGCCATTCAGATCTTGGGTGAGCGGCTAGCCGGCCCTATCTCTTGAACAGCGAATTGGTTATCCCCACATCCAAAGAAGGGGGAAAGGGAGGGAGGGCAAATCGTCAAGCCCGATACGCTATCGGAAACTTTGCCGTGTCAGCTTTGCTTCTTGCTAGGGTGCACCCGAATAACGTACAAACCAAGCAAAGCCGTATCGCAAACCTAGAAGAACGCTCTTTGCGCTCGGTGTAATTACCTTAAACAGTATAAACGGCCCATTCATCAGGCCACGGTATTCGCCCATTCTAAAGCAATGGATGCCCATTGCACGCGCGCCTTTGCTTAATCGCTTCTAAGAGCGTCCCCTGTAACAATTTATTAGGACCGCCGACCAAGCACCGTGTCGCTTACAGATGCCCTCGCACGAACAACCGCCCCTGCGCAAACAATGCTCCGCACCAAAACAGCACCGGCTTCAACCCGGCCGCCTTCAAGCACCACGCTGTCATGAAGAATCACGGAAGGATCCACCTGGGCTCCAGCCTCCACAACTCCAAAGGCCGATTCCCAATCTTCCACCGCCACGGTCGACGGCGCTTGGTGTGCACGGTGATAACGGCGTAAAGCGTGAACGTAACCCCCAAGGGTACGCAACGACCGTGTTACCGGACGCTCATAGCGAACGATTCTCACATCATGCTCAGCCGCTATTTCAGGCATGGCTTGCTCATTAAGATCAATATAGCCCACACGGTTAATCGCTCTCAAACAACCACAACGGATCAACATCAGACCGCTGGGCGTTCCGTCTCGACTGCAAACCATGCTGACGTCGTCACCGCTCGAAGCAATGGCCGCAATAAGCGTGGCCAAGGGTTCAAATAAAAGCTGCGACGCATGCCCAACCAGCAACAGATCTTCGTCGTCATAGCCCCGGGCAATGTCCGAAAGCAGTCCCCCCGTGCCCCGAAAATCCAATGGATCAGCCTCGACCGAAAGCTTTAGTGGCCCATGTGCCAAGCTGCTGGTGTCTTCCATGCTCGCTTGATCCACCATCACACGAACAGGCAGGGTGCGAACCCCCAACTGCTCGGCCATCGTGGTGAGCTGCTCACGCCAACAATCATAAACCGTGCGGCCTTCTGACACTGGCATTTGCAGCGCTCGCCGCCCTGTGGCCTTGCGTAAATGGTTGGCGCGAACCGAACCCGCAAGCAGCACCACCGCCCGAAGACGCCTGAGTTTTTCAAGCCCTGACTGCGAAGGATCCAAGCGGCCTGTAAAACTCAGTCCCAGACGCTCTCGATTTTCGTTTGCAACGTTAAACAGCATTCGAGCACTCCTTACCCGTGAGGCTCATCTGCAACAAAGCCCGAGACAAAACCCTGCCCAAATACGATTTCAAAAACAAAATCGCATCAAACAAGAACACACAAAAAGATGTTCCGTATTGGGCATTTAGCCCTGCCGTGAAATAATTCATGCTCCCCATGAATGCTCCCCGCTCTGGCTGTTGGTCTGGCTGTCACTCCCACGCCAACTTAACGGATCATCCAACCCCGCCGGGGCGACCGCTTCTTCGGCCCGCAACAATGCCGAACGACGACATATGAACCGTTTGCACACTGAAGAGGATACCAGACGCAGCCCATAAGGAACACCATCAATCAAATAACGGCGAACAAGCCGTCGCGGCTCTTGAATCATCCGGTGAACCCACTCCAACCCCAATTTCTGCATCCAAGCCGGAGCCCGACGAACTTCACCACAAATAAAGCTAAGGCTGATTCCCAAGCCCAACCACCACGCCTGAGGCAATTCCTCGCGAAGCTGGCGAATGAGCTTTTCCTGCTTGGGAGAGCCCAATGCGACATAAATCAAGTCGGGCTGGGCATCACGCAAGGCTTGACGCATCGACTCCATCATGGCCGGGTCGTTCTCAAAGCCCATCGGGGGATAAAAAACACCCGCAATTCGAAGGCCTAAAAAACGGCCTTTAAGATGCTGAGCCGCTTTTCCCGCCGTTCCTTCATCACCCCCAAGCAAAAAGACGCTCAGCCCCGCATCCGCCGCCGCTTCACTCAGTGTCCACGCCATTGATGATCCCGCCACCCGCTCGGGCAACGGCGTGCCCTGTAACCGGCTGGCCCAAATCAAAGGAGCCCCATCTGCCACCACAAGGTCTGCTTCTTCAAACATTTGGCGAAAATCAGGGTCGCGGCGAGAACGACAAAGATGGTCTAAATTAGACGTCATCACCCAGCCACCACGCCCTGCACGAATTTCATCCACGATATGAGCATTGGTCTGAGCCTCCGTAAGACAATCAAACGCCACGCCATCAACACGCACCCCCGCCGGGCGAAGGCGTGCGTTCACAGGAGGGCTGGAAGACGATTCAACGGGGTGCACTGCAACAGTCATTCGAGGGGGGGGCCTTTCTCCATCTCGCCTAGAAAAACCTTTAAGGCTTTCTAAACATGCATCTTACACGATCTTAGACTCAACTCCACCACCCTTTTCTAGGGCAGGCCCTTGTGGTCCATAAGGACTCATCGTCCAATCCGACAACACAACCAAGAAAACGCAAGCCATTTTCTCAACAAGGCTTTCAAGTCTGCCTCAACATCCGACAAAGACCAACAATCGTCGATCGCACATGGCAATCTTTAAACACACAAACGGAACGACCCGCCACGGGCCCGCACTCACCCCAACGCAATCGCGGTAACGCACCCTGTCAACTTACGACAAACAATGGCTGTGGGTTCGGAATCCGTTTTATTACTGGACCTCGATGCTTCACGGACAGGTTTCGACACCCGTTGGCTGCAGCGGGATTCTCACCATGAATCAACTCGTTTTTTTAGCCATGGTCGATCAAAAACGATGATCACGCACGACCTCTTTCGTTTTGACCGAGGCGATTCACCAGGAACTGATTCTTACCAAGATTTCGCCCACCGAGACGACACCCAATCCAACCAACTTCGCCTGATTCGCCTGACCCGCCCGATTCATCCAAGCCAACCCTGGCTTGGAATGCCTAGGGTCTGGCTCACAAAAACCTCCAAGCATTACGGCACGTAAACCGATACTGCTTGCACCGATGCCCACACCTTCTGCCCCTCCATCCTCAGCACGCGCTTTGCCCACCGCAGTCGACGCGCACGTCCATCTTTATCCCCACGTCAAGCCCCAAGAACTTCTTGACGCAGCAGCCCGAAACCGCCCTTCAAACACCGGCGTCTTGGTGTTGTGCTTGGTCGATTCGACAGGCTCCGGGGGAATGGATCGCATGCGTCATGAATTGAGCGGCGACTGGCACGAACACGACACCCAAGATCCCACCGCACGGCGATACCGAAGAGCCTCCGACGACACCGACGTATTTGTCATCCACGGCTATCAAGTACGCACCGCCGAACGACTCGAAGTGCTTGCTCTGGGAACCCATGCCCAAGGCCAAGACGGCCTCTCGCTAAACGCCGCCTTGGAAGCCGCGCAACACAGCGGTGGACTCACCGTGCTTCCTTATGGCGTGGGCAAGTGGTCCGGAACACGCGGAACCCTCGTCCGCAAAACCATTGAGCAGCATCGTGCTTGGCTGTGCTTGGGCGACAATGCCAACCGCCGACGTGGCCGCCGGCCCGTCTTGTTTCAAGAAGGCCAACAACAAGGGCTCCCCATTCTTCCAGGCACCGATCCTCTTCCACTGCGCGGCGATGTGAATCGCGCCGGTTCATTTGGAGCTTTGGTTCACACCCCCTTTGACCCCCAACACCCCACCGCATGGTTGCAACGCGCCGCCCGTGATCCCGCCGCAGGCTGGGAACCTTTCGGACACGCAAGTCGCACGACGGCTTTTTTCTCACGCCAATTGGCCCTGCGTACGGGGCGTGGCCGCCTTCCTTTAAAACAAGAAACACCATGATGCGGCGTTCTGAACAACGCGATCAACTGGCCACGCAACACTTCGATCTCGCGGTGGTTGGCGGCGGCATCTCTGGCGTGGCGGTGGCGCTCGAAGCCGCCCGCCGCGGACAGCGCGTGGCCTTGGTCGAACGTGATGATTTTGGCCAACATTGCAGTTTCAATTCACTACGCATTTTGCACGGCGGCCTGCGCTACCTCCAAAGCCTCGATTTACCGCGCTTTTTTGAATCGGTTCGCGAACGTCGCTGGTTCATGCAGAACTTTCCCGAATGCTGCCAGCCTTTGGAATGCCTGATGCCGCTGTACGGCCACGGCCTCAAACGCCCGGCCATTTTGCGCGCCGCCGTGGCCCTCAATGACACCTTGTCTTGGCGTCGCAACGCCGAACTGCCCGAGGCGCAACACATCCCACGCGGCAAGGTGCTTTCGGCATCGGCAACGCGTGCCCAATGCCAGCACGTCCCACCCCAAGGACTGCGCGGCGCCGTGCGATGGCACGACGGTCAAATGACCAACCCGTCGCGCCTTCTTATCGAAATGCTTCATTGGGCCACGCACGCGGGCGCGACCTGTCTCAATTACGCCCAAGCCACCGAAGTTCAACTTCAAGACGGCCGTGTTGTCGGACTCAAAGTCACCGACTCCCACACCCATGACTCCTTGACGATCAAAACCGATCGCATCATCAACTGCGCAGGCCAATGGGCAGCTCGTGCACTACACCAAGCCGATGCACCCGATCCACCTTCCGAACTAGAGCAACCCGCCCTCGCATTCAACTTGCTGCTCGACCTGCCCGCCATCAGCCATGCCGCCGTCGCCTTGTCGCCCGGGCGGGGTCAAGGGCGCATGTATTTTCTCACGCCATGGCACAACCGCCTCATGGTGGGCACCTTTCATCGCCCATGGACACAAGGTTCCACCGCCTCGCCGCAGCCCACTGCCGCCGACATCGCCTTGTTTCTTGAAGAACTCAACACAAGCACCCCCGGCCTCAACGCAACCACCGACCACGTGTTGCGTGTTTGGTCAGGACTCATTCCCGCCCGCCACCCTGGCCCAGAAGGCGATGGCGAAACCGCCCACCGCGCCACCGTGATCGACCACGCCCCCTTGGGCGCCAAAGGCCTTTGGACCTTACAAGCCGTGAAATACACCACCGCCATGGCCGAAGCCCGCCGCGTGCTTCGACGAGCTTGCGAAGGCCGACTTCCCACGCTCCTCGAAAACAAACAACGCCCCACACCGCATGAAGGCCCATGGGACACCGCCCCCACCGACACCGTCCAACTCACCGATGCCGTGCAACGTCTCCATGCCGAAGAAGCCGTGCTTCATCTTGATGATCTTTTGCTTCGACGCACCGACTGGGGCGTGGTGCCCGCCGATGCACGGGCATTGGCCCCCGCCGTACTCACCGCCTTGGGATGGGA
>JAZGFZ010000041.1:0-7778 GCA_036480015.1 Algisphaera sp.
TCGCGGAAAAGATTCACACCAAGACGCCACGAAAGGGTTTCCGTTCACAGTTTCAAGAGGATGCCTGCGGAGTAACGCGAAGGAAATTTAACCGCCAAGAAGCCGAGGGAGCCAAGGAAGGCAAAGGAAAATCTTCGGAAAACCTTAGGGCCTGGCACCCAAAACATGTGACACCCAGAAACATGCTTGCTCAACAGAAAAGGCAATTGTCCGCCGATTGCGCAGATTTACGCAGATAAAAAAACAGATAGCCAAATGGCTTCCCTGATATCAAAGGGGCTCGGTTTTTTACCACGAAACATACGAAAAACACGAAAGAAAACCAAAACAACTTTTTCGTGTGTTTCGTGGTCATTCAGAAATTACGCGCCCGAAAAATCTCTGGGCCACCCCTACCCCCTCTTCTCCTGCCTTTCTTGGCGTCTTGGCGTCTTGGCGTAAATCTTCAAATCAACCCAAAGCACACCCCACCCACCAACACGGGCAAATGGCTCTGTTTTTTCGTATATTTAACATACCTCTTTCCATACGCCCCCATGCCTTCCACATCAAGGAACTACCCATGAACGCTCAAGACACCCTCAAAGCCAATCACGCCACCAGCACCATGGTGCTCAAAGCCTATGTCAGCGATTTTTCTGACGCCGACCTCATGGTCCGCCCCGGCCCCGGCTGCAATCACGCTGCGTGGCAACTGGGCCATCTCATCGCCTCAGAGTGCGACCTACTTGAAATGGCCGCTCCAGGCGCCGCGTTCAAACTTCCCGAAGGTTTCGCCGATCAACACGCCAAAGACAAAAACAACATCGACGACGCCTCACAATTCAAAACAAAAAGTGAGTACCTTGCCCTCATGGATCAAGTGCAAGCCGCCACCGTCACCGCCATTGAAAACACCAACGAATCCGACCTCGACGCCCCCGGCCCCGAAGCCATGCGTGAATGGTGCCCCACCGTTGGCACGCTTTACGTACTCATCACCGCCCACGCCATGATGCACGCTGGCCAACTGGTTCCCGTACGCCGTGCATTGGGCAAGCCTATCTTGATGTAAAGCAAAAGGTGACCGTTCACAGGTTTCAGGGAAATGCCTGCGGGTAACGTGAAGGAAATTTGACCGCCAAGGGGCCAAGAGGGCCGAGGAAGGCAAAAAAAATTAAGAAACGCCCCTTGGAGGGCATCTCTCTTAGCCCTACATTCCCCAAGGCAGTCAGGCGAGTACGCCTGACTGCCGAACGAGAACAGGTCAAACGCCTTGGAATTCTCAGCGAAACCCCTCTCCCCCCACGCGGCGGCTTGGGCTCCGACGCGGCGTCAATCCGACACCGCAAACAAACGCAACAAGCCACATCCGCAAACTCATTTTGAATCAATCAAATTGGGTTGCTGGCCGTTGGCCAATTGTTCTAGCCAGCCATCCACTTTCTCCCAGCCCGGCGACCACACCTTGCGAATGGTGCGCAGGTGTTCAGCCACCATCTCGCGCTCACCTTTTTCTAAAAACACCTGCGCCAGTGAAAGTGTCGGACCACGCCTAAACCGAAAAACGGTCACTCCTGCGCCCGCCAACGCAAGGCAATCGGCCGCTTGCAAAAAATCACCGCGGTCAAATGCCAAATGCCCCAAGATGCGGTGTGCCTCATAAATCCAAATACTCGGTTCCCAATAGTCCACAACGTTTTCAAGCATGCGCTGTGCAAATAGTCGAGCGGCATCCATTTCGCCCGCTTCGTAAGCACCCACCGCAAGCTCGTCCAACAATCGATCCTTCCCCTCATCGCCTTCACGTTCTTGGGCCTTGAGAAGCCATTCATAAGCACCGCGGGCCATTTCTTGGCGATCAGCCTTCGTCTTGGCATAGCGCCCGTCCACCCTCATCAATCTTCCTCGCTTGGCATACCCCCAAGGTTCATCTGGATACTTTTCAATCGCAAGATCAAAGCATGCTTCGCATTTCAAAGCATCAGAAGCATGCTCAAAGAGCAAGAAGAAAAAGGCCGCGTTTTGAATAACCCTCAAAGGCAATGATTCCATCGCAAGCAGCGTGTCCCATTTCGCTGCATTAACTTGGCCCCCCACCCAGTCTTTGGATAGATGAGGTCAAACGGGCATTCTCAACAATGCATGTTCGGGATCGCGATCAATCAACCAGCCCAAATGCTTGTTTAATCTCACCGCGTGATTGGCGTCTGCCAAAGCAAGTTCTCCCCGCCGGTAATACCCAATCAACAACCCACGGCATTGCATTTCATCCGGCTGGCGAAGCAACGTCTCTTCAAGCTGCCCCGCCGCCACCGCGTGAAGCAATCGCCCCTTATTCAAAAGCGCCCGAGCCCCTTCATTCGCGTCAAATGAATGTTCATACAAAGTCATCAAAAAACTCCTCGACAGCCAAACATAAAACGCATTGAAATCGCCGTCGCACGCCCCTTGTCAAAAACCGTAAACGGCTATCCGCCCTCCGTCACTCTCGTGCGGGGCTGGATTCCCGCCTTCGCGTACAAATCTGGGTTCCCGCCTGCGCGGGAATGACGGAAGGGGGAGTGACGGGGATGACGGAAGGGGACGGGGATGACAAAAGGCAGTGGGGATGACGGGGCCGGGCGAGATCAGCCTTGCCGAATCTCTCGCAAAGACCGCATTGGCAAGGCTCTTACGCTCCGGTGAGAAAGTGCATGATGTCGCCGTCTTGCACCACATAGCCCTTGCCTTCGGCTCGCAATTTGCCTGCTTCGCGAATGTTTTTTTCGTTTTTGTATTCCACCAAATCGGCCACGGTGTACACCTCGGCGCGAATGAATTTGGCTTGAAAATCGGTGTGGATCACACCGGCGGATTCAGGCGCCGTAGCGCCCACCGGAATCGTCCATGCCCGAACTTCTTGTTCACCCGCAGTGAAATAACTTTGATAACCCAACAGTGCGTAGGCCTCGCGGGTAAGGCTGGCCAGCGCGGGCTCTTCAAGCCCCACACTTTCGAGCATTTCAAGACGATCGGCATCGTCTAGCTCCGACAATTCACTTTCAAGCTTGGCGCACACCGGCACCACGGCGCCACCCTCTTCGGCGGCCCGAGCCCGCACGCGGGTAACCAAGTCGCTTTCGCCGGCAAGGTCGTTTTCATCGACATTGGCCACATAAAGCACCGATTTGGCGGTGATGAGGCCAAAGTTTTTAAGGGCTTTAAGCTCATTTTCATCAAGCGATCCCGATGCAATCAGGTTGCGAATGGGCTTGCCTTCTGCCAACACCGGCGAGCATTTTTCCAACAGCGCCAATCGCGCCTTGGCTTCTTTGTCGCCACTTTTGGCCGCACGCTTGGCTTTGCTTAGTGCGCCATCCACCGCGGCCATGTCGCTGAGCATCAGCTCCATGTCAATCACTTCAATGTCGCGAATGGGATCGACGCTGCCGTCCACATGCACAATGTCGTCGTCTTCAAAACAACGCACCACATGCAAAATGGCGTCCACGTTTTTAATGTGACTTAAAAACTTGTTGCCCAGCCCCTCGCCCTCGCTGGCGCCTTTCACAATGCCTGCAATGTCCACCAGCCGCAGCGCGGCGGGAATGACTTTTTGCGGGGGAATGTACTTGGTAATTTCTTCCAGTCGCGCATCAGGCACGGGCACCACCCCCACATTGGGTTCAATGGTGCAAAACGGAAAATTTTCACTGGGGATCCCCGCCGCCGTCAGGGCGTTAAACAGCGTGGATTTTCCAACGTTGGGTAGACCGACAATTCCTGCTTCCATCTCCGCATCATATCGCCGTATCGACTTCGACTGTTTTGAAGGTACACTGAATTAATGGAGATCTCCCAATATGCCTCAAATTGACCGTATTGTTCTCGATACCAACATCATGGGCGGAAGGCCCTGTATTCGTGGCCTGCGCGTAACAGTGGGTGTTATTCTTGGCCTTTTGGCATCTGGAAAAAGCCGCGACGATGTTCTGAAATTGTATCCCTATTTAGAACCCGCGGATTTAGATCAGTGCTTGGCCTACGCAGCGTGGAGGCTGGAGGAGCGGGATCTACCGCTTGCAAGTGCTTGAACATTAGCTTGCTCCTCGATATGAACCTTCCTCCAGCTTGGGTGCCCGCACTTACAAACCGAGGTTGGAATGCTCAGCACTGGTACACGCTTGGCCCACCCAATGCGTCAGATATTGAGATTATGCAATACGCCCGAACGCACCAATATGTGATTTTCACACACGATCTTGACTTCGGCACAATGCTCGCACTAACTCATGCCCATGGACCAAGCGTCCTGCAAATTCGCGGGTCCAATATCACTCCAGAATCCATGATTAACATCGTAGATTCCGCACTCCAACAACACGCCATTGATCTTGAAAATGGTGCATTGGTTGTTGTCAATGAAGCAACACGGCGAGTTCGATTGCTACCGTTTTGACTTTTACCCGTTTTTAAGTGGGCAACCGTAAAAAGTCGCAGCAAAAGACATCCCTGCACTCTAAACGCCCGCTCCTCGAATCTTCTCACCCCCCCTCCTTAAGAAAGAGCAAGTTTCGCGTACGGTCCACGCCTCCGCGAAGCTGCCATTTAGAGTAATATGGCAGCT
The DNA here is from genome assembly GCA_036480015.1 of Algisphaera sp. Taxonomy (GTDB): domain Bacteria; phylum Planctomycetota; class Phycisphaerae; order Phycisphaerales; family Phycisphaeraceae; genus Algisphaera. The sequence goes on from JAZGFZ010000041.1 coordinate 4,589, forward strand.
TCGCTTCTCTCCTTGGAGTTCCCTGCCTGATGGCCGAAGACACGCCGCAAACACCTGACGATTCAGAAGATGCCAGCCTCCCCAAGGGGCCGATTCTTAACGGAAACATTCAGGACCTTGCCATTGAGCAAGAGCTGGCCGACAGCTACCTGACCTACGCCATGTCCACCATCGTGGACCGGGCCCTGCCCGACGTGCGCGACGGACTCAAACCCAGCCAACGGCGGGTTTTGGTGGCCATGAACGACCTGAACTTGCGGCCTGGCAGCAAGCACCGAAAGTGCGCTAAAATTGCAGGCGACACCTCGGGCAATTACCACCCCCACGGCGAGCAAACCATCTACCCCACCTTGGTCAACATGGCCCAAGACTGGAAGATGCGTCACCCACTGATTGCCCCCCAAGGTAACTTTGGCAGCATTGACCCCGACCCCCCCGCCGCCATGCGTTACACCGAGGCCCGCATGGCCGGGCCTGCGGCCGAAATGCTTGATGACCTCAAGCTCGACACCGTGGACTGGCAAGAAAACTACGACGGCACACGAGAAGAACCGCGTGTGCTGCCCGGCAAGTTCCCCAATCTTTTGGTCAATGGCGGCACGGGCATCGCCGTGGGCATGGCCACCAGTTTGGCCCCCCACAACTTGGGCGAAATTTGCGACGCCATTGTGGCCACCCTTGCCAATCCCGACATTGATGTCACCGATCTCATGCAAATTGTGCCGGGCCCCGACTTCCCCACCGGCGGCACCATCATGGGGCGTGGTGGCATCGCCTCGGCTTATCGCACAGGCCGCGGCAAAGTCACCGTACGGGCCAAAATTCACCACGAAACACAAGGCAAGCAAGACCGCTTGGTCGTCACCGAGATCCCCTACCAAGTCAGCAAGGTGGCGGGCATCATCGACAAAATCGTGGTCATGAACAAAGCCGGCCGGCTTGAAGACATTAGCGACATCGTCGATGAATCAAGCAACCGTGGTGGCATGCGAATGGTCATCAAGCTCAAGCGTGGCGCCAGCCCCGAAGCCGTGGAAAACCAGCTCTACTCGCTCACCCCACTGCAAAGCACCTTTAGCATCATCAACATTGCGTTGGTCAAAGGCCAGCCGCGCACACTCACGCTCAAACAGCTCATTGAATATTGGATTGAGCACCGCGTCGAAGTCGTGCGTCGCAAAACCGCATTCTTGCTTAACAAAGCCCAGCAAGAAGCCCACAAAATTGAGGGCCTGATTTATGCCGTGTGCGACATCGACGAAATCATTCGCCTGATCCGCAGCTCGACCACGCGTGACGAGGCAATCGAAAAGCTGATGGCCCGCGGGTTTCGCATTCCTGCCGACCATGAATTTGCGCCAAAAATCCCCAAGCGATTGCTCGATGCGTCGGTTGACGATGTGCGGCTTACACGCGTGCAAGCCGAAGCCATCGGCCGTCTTCAACTCATTCAGTTGGTGGGACTGGAAATCGAAAAACTGGTCAACGATTACGCCAAGATCGTGGGCGAAATCGAAGACTACGAATCCATTTTGGCCGACCCCAAGCGCGTCGAAGCCATCATTCTCGAACAAATTGCCGAAATTAAGAACAAATACGCCAACCCGCGTAAAACCATCATCGAAGAAGGTGAAGCCAACGACTTGGACTTGGCCGCACTCACACCCGTTCAACAAGTGGCGGTCACCATCACCCACAGCGGTTATGTGAAACGCCTGCCGGTGAGCGAATACAAAACCCAAGCCCGTGGCGGCAAAGGTGTCATCGGCGCCAAGGCCAAAAATGACGACGACTTCACTGAAGAAGTGTTTGTCGCCAGCACCCACGACGACTTGCTTTGCTTTACCGACACCGGCCGCGTGTTCAAAATTCGTGTGTTTAACATTCCTGAAGCAGGCCGCACCAACCGTGGCCGGGCCATGATCAATCTCATTCGGCTTAAAAAAGATGAACGCATTGTTGAGTTCATGCCCATCGCCGATTTTGAAAAAGGTGAAGACTTCTTGTTCTTCGCCACCAAAAACGGCTTGGTCAAACGAACCGCTTTGGCCGACTACCGCAATGTGAATGCCGCAGGCATTAACGCCATTAACTTGAAAGAAGGCGACGCCTTGGTGGGCGTAAAGTGGGCCTCAGAAGACGATCACGTTTTGCTGGGCACCGCCTCTGGCATGGCCATTCGCTTTCGTGCCGATGACGCCCGCGCCATGGGGCGGGCAGCCAGCGGGGTCAAGGGCATCAACCTTGCCGCCAACGACACCGTGGTGGGCGTGGTACGCATTGCCCCAGACAGCGAGGCCGATCTGCTCACCGTGACCGAAAACGGCTACGGCAAACGCACCCCCACCTCGGAATACTTGGTGCACAGCGAAGACGGCAGCACCCGCACCCAAGGTCGCGGTGGCAAAGGCCGCAAAGACATTCAAACCACCGAGCGCAATGGCCAGGTGATTAGCCTGCGACGCATCACACCCGAAGATGGCCTCATGCTCATCACCCAAAACGGCATGATTGTTCGCATCAACGCCGAAACCATTCGTCAAACCCACCGCAATTCTTCAGGTGTGCGTGTGATTAGCCTGAAACCAGGCGACAAACTCACGGCTGTAGCGCCTGTGCAAGATGCGGGCAACGATGATGACGACAGTGGTAATGACGACAGCAGCGACACGTAGGTTTTCTTGCTTGAGGCATTAAAAGACGCGTACGACGCGAAAATGCAACATGCACTTTGGCGAAAGGAGTCTCTATGCCGCTTCAAAAATGGTCCGACGACATCTGGATTTGCCGACTGGCCGATCGACCGGGTCTTACCGAAGACTTAGACGAACTAAACGATTCATACTGCGCCTTGACGCCGCCACCTCATTTGGTTTTGGATTTATCGCAACTCACCACTGTGGGCAGCATGAATCTGTCTCAAATGCTGGCACTGCATCAGCATGCCGAAAAACACCAGCGACACATCAAGTTGGCGTCCCCCAGCAGTGCGGTGTGGTCGGTGTTTCTTGCCACCGCACTCGACAATGTTTTTGGCTTTTCTGCCGATCCCGCCACCGCATTAACAGAGCTTCAACTGGGATAATCCCCTTCGCCGTGCCCCACGGTGATGTTTTGCAATGCCGTGCGATAGTGCTGTGGCAAGCCTGTTTTTTAGGGTCACGCGTTGAGTTCGCTTGCGGATCCAGCC
>JAZGFZ010000042.1:0-7865 GCA_036480015.1 Algisphaera sp.
CATGCCCCTTCGCTTTTCATAACCGTTCACGGCTTTTTATTTACGATCTTAACTCGCAGTCATTCACGGGTTTCAAGCCCTTCCTGTCCTGGACATTAGGCTCTCGCCCAAACAACAGAAACGAAACATGAACTGCCAAGGCGCCAAAAACGCCAAGAAAGGCAAGGACTGTAGGGTTAAAGAGATGCTTACTGAAGGGCGTTCCTCAATCGCCTTGACTTAATTTTCGCACGCATGCCAAGGCGAAAAGACGTTTTTTGATTTTTTTGCCTTCCTTGGCTCCCTCACTTGCCCCCTTGGCGGTTCAATTTCCTTCGCATGACCCCACCGACATCCTCCTAAAAATAGGTGAACGGCTATCGCCGTTTTCATTGAGGAGGCCGTTCACGAACAGCTTCATCCTTGTCGATTCGTTGTGTGGGGGCAGGGCTGATAATGCGTGCGCCACGGCCGAAGCTGAGATAGGCGTAACCCCATTGAATCAGCACGCTAAGTTTGTTGCGAAAGCTGATTAAAAAAGCGAGATGAATCCCCAGCCATGCCAACCATGCGAGCAGGCCACTCAATCGCACTTTGCCAAACCACGCCACCGCGCGGCGGCGACCAATGGTGGCCATTGATCCCTTATTGCGATAGTTAAACGCGGGGCGTTTTTCAGAGGGTTGGACGCCATCTTCAAATTCGCGGGTGATGAGTTTGGCCACAAACGCGCCCATTTGCATGGCGGCGGGCGCTACGCCAGGAACCGTCTGTCCATCAGGGTCGATCAAGCTGACCAAGTCGCCCACCGCAAACACATCGGGAAAGCCCGGCACGCTGAGATCGGGCCGTACTTTGAGTCGCCCTGCGCGGTCACGCGGGGCGTCGGGGAAGTGGTCGGTTAGGGCGCTGGCGGCCACCCCAGCGCCCCATAAAATATTGCGCGTTTCAATACGGGTGCCATCGTTTAAGCTTACGCCCAAGGCATCCACATCGGCCACACGCACACCGGTTCGCACTTCGACCCCCAAGCTTTCCAATTGCTTGCGAGCACTGGCCGACAATGTTTCGGGGTAGACCTTGAGAAGTCGTTCATTGCTTTCAATCAAAATCACTTGAGCCGAACGTACATCGATGCGCCGAAAGTCACGTTTGAAAACACGGGAAATCAATTCGGCCATGGAGCCTGCGAGCTCAACACCCGTGGGGCCTCCCCCCACCACCACAAGGGTCATCAGTCGTTTTTGCTCTCGCGTATCCAACGTTGTTTCGGCCCGTTCAAAAGCCGTGAGCACACTGCGACGAATACGCAGTGCATCATCAAGGGTTTTGAGGCCCGGAGCCAAGGGTTCCCAGTGGTCATTGCCAAAGTAACTGGTTCGGCCGCCCGCAGCGAGAATCAAATAGTCGTAGGGCACATCGCCTTCACTGGTGTGAACACGTTTTTGCACCGGGTCGATGGCCGTGACGTTGGCCAACAGGCAGGTGACATCGGGGCGCTTGGCAAAAACCGAGCGAATGGGAGCGGCAATATCGGTGGAGGACAGCGCCGCCATGGCCACTTGGTACAGCAAGGGTTGAAACAAGTGGTGGTTTTGACGATCAATGAGAATAATCTCACGCCCCTGCGAAATGCCTTTGCCTACAGTGCAGCCACGAAAGGCTTTGCAAAAAGCCAAGCCCGCAAAGCCCCCGCCCACCACCACCACGTTGGCGCGGGCAGGGTCGGTGGGCTGCTCTATGGACTCAACAATGGACAAAGAGGGTGGGGCGGCTTGCTTCATGGAAGCAAAGTATAGAAGTGTGAGCGTTTCAGGTGCGGGGCCGGATCGTGATTTTATCGGACGCACCCTGCCCGATTTTGTCTGGTCTTCTCTCACAAAGAAGACCAAACGCCGTCTTTGTGATGCACGAGAATCACCTCCTATCGAAAACACAGCCCAATACCCGACATGATCGTACGGTTGGTTGACTTCAATCGCATGTTTTACTTGACGCCGTTTGCCTCCAAAGATACGGTTTCTATACGCTCTTTAGTGTTTAAAAGGATCTCTACCATGCAAACCTTTCCGATTTACCGTTTTGCTCGTCTGTTGTCACTGGCGGTTGCAGGCTTGGGGATGACCCAAGCTGCAAACGCCGCTGTGGTCATCTCTTCCATTGACACGCCCGTGATATTAGACTTTGAGACCACTCAAGAAGGTGTGAGCAACATCGGAACCGGAAGCGGAGCGGATCACGGTATTGGATCTGTCGTGAGCTCCGAAAACTACAACGCGCGAGGCCCCCACAACGACAACAAAAACGCGGCGCTTCATTGCGAATCGAATTTAATTTCAAGCAGTAACCCTTACTGGAACGATGACGCCAAGCGTAGCCTAGCCTTTGGTCCGCACCCAATTAAAGGCGCTCGCAATAGTATTAAAGGACCCAATAAATTGGGGATTCGAACGCCAGAACAAATTCCTGGCCATGGATCTCATGCCGTGGCGTTTGCAGAAAACAATGACAGAAGCAAGACAGCCTATTATCTTCTGATCCAAAACAACACGGGCCAAACAATTACGAATTGGACCTTTGCGTGTGATTTCGCCTACCAAGAACCTGACGCCAAAGGTTTCAGCAAACTTGAGTTTGGCTATGCCACAGGAGGGGCAGGCACCGACACGGTCGATCCTGAAACCTTGTCATTCACGTCTTTTGGAGCCGCACCTCCAGTCACACAGGGTGCGACTTACGCGACGCTTGCAGGCCGACTACATGAATCGGTTGCCACCCAAGGCGTGGCCCATGGCGATTACATTGTTTTGGCTTTTAAGGACACCTCAACCAAGTCGGGCTCTGACATTATCGTTGATAACATCAGCATCACGGCCTTGGTTTCAGGCGAATGGGTGGATCGCTCTGACGCCCCTATTTCAACGCCTCCTGTGAAGCCCGTTACCGCTGAACCAGCGCCTGAACCTGTTGATCCCGGTGGATTTGTTGAGCCAGAGTGACTCACTTTAATCATTGGCTTTTATTCTGAACACTCTTCTTTTTCGCGTACGTAGACCTCGTTACCAGAAATAGACACCACTTCGACGCCCACCCCTTGGGGGAGGCTACCACTGCGGGCATAACACTCGCGGCGGCGACCATGGATGACACATATTCCCACGGGGCGTAAATCAGTGACGGCTTCGCCTGTGTCGCCGGGGTTGATGGGGGTGTGACCGCCTGCTTCGGAGGGCGCGGCGTTTGGCCCGGCAAGTCGTTCTTGTTGATCGCGGTGAGTCACCCATTGGCCAAAAGGGGTGTCAGGCCAAATCTTAACCCCCAAAACCAATAAAACGGGCGTGGCAAACAACACGGCTGCGGCGCTTAAGGCGCCGGCGGTGGTGTTGATTTGAAAAAAACACACCACACCCGCAACGGCAAATAACCCCGACACCACACCCAAAACACCCCCGGTGGGCAAAAAGGCTTCGATAAAAAACAACACCACGGCCAAGGCCAAAAGCACAAGGCCATACACCATCCAATCACCCGTGCCGCCCACGGGCGGCGTGACCAAGATGGGCGTGGGGGCTTGAGCGAGTAGTGAAATCAACAGAGTCATGCCCTGAGTTTACCCGGCGGCAGAGTTTGAGCTTTGCAAACCAACCCGCTGTGGGCGGAGACTGCATGGTGTTTACCCTAGCGACTCAACTTAAGACTGCATCTTGACGGTGCGATGAGGAACAGTCTCGAAACAACTTCCTCTTTTTATCACCGATCACAATTTCCAAGAAAACTTTCACCGCCAAGGCAGCCAAGAACGCCAAGGAAGGCAAAAAGACAGATCAAAAAACGTCTCTTTTTTGAATAGGCGTACAAAAAAACAAGCATAGGCGTCAGGAACTGAGCATAAAAAAGCCCAATTTTTTGCCTACCTTGGCGTCCTTGGTCGCTTGGCGGTTCATTTACTGTCTTGATATGCAACGGTTGTCAATTTGACAAGAACCTGCCGAAATAAAATGCTCCTGCTATCCCTGACGGCCTCGGAAATAGGAACGTTATTTCAGGACTGCTCCTTAATTGTCGAATTGAGCATCAAAGGCGATCTCGCTGGTGGGAAAGTCCACCGCTCGCACAAAGTCGGCGGCTTCGGCGGCGCCGTAGTCGCGGTCCATGCGGCCATCTTCCCATTCAACACTTAGTGGCCCTTTGTAGCCAATGTCGTTAAGGGCCACGATAATGGTTTCAAAGTCAATGTCGCCGTGGCCGAGACTTCGGAAGTCCCAATGGCGGTGGGGGTCGGTGAAGGCGGTGTGCCCGCCAAAAGTGCCCACGCTGCCATCGCCGTGGCCCCACCAAGCATCTTTCATGTGAACATGAAAGATCTTGTCGGCAAAATGGTGCAAGAATTGCACGTAGTCAACGTGCTGATAGCCCAAGTGCGAGGGGTCGTAATTAAAGCCGAAACGTTTGTGGTCTTTCACGGCATCAAGGGCACGGTCGGCCGTGGCGGTGTCAAAGGCAATTTCGGTGGGATGCACTTCGAGCGCAAAGTTGATGTCTTGCTTGTCGAATTCGTTGAGGATGGGCAGCCAGCGCTTGGCGAAATCTTTGTATCCCTTGTCGTAGTAGCTTTGCGGTGTGGGCGGAAAGGCATAGTTGGCATGCCAAATGGATGACCCGGTAAAGCCATTGACCACACCCGGGAAAGCATCGCCTTTTTGTCCCTTGCCGCGACCACGACCAGGCTTGAGATTCAAGAATCGGCGTAGCGCTTTGGCAGATGTTTTCATTTGAGACGCGGCGCGGTTCCGAACGCCCTCGGGTTTGCCGTCGCCCCAAACACTTTTGGGCAAGATTTCTTTGTGTCGCTCGTCGATGCGGTCGCACACTGCTTGGCCGACCAAGTGCATGCTAATGGCATAGCAGTGCAGGTTGTGGTCTTTAAGAAGCTCCCACTTTTGCTTGCAGTATTTGTCACTTTTGGCGGCTTGGACGACATCAAAGTGATCGCCCCAGCAGGCGAGCTCGAGTCCGTCGTAGCCAAAATCGACCGCTTTTTTGCACAGGGTTTCGAGCGGCAAATCGGCCCATTGGCCGGTGAATAAAGTAACGGGACGGGGCATGGGCGGATCCTAGGGGGCGTTATGGTCGTATGGGTTTAAGCCGCGGGATTATAACCCGTGGTGCGGATGAGGCAGATTAAAAAAGACGTTCTGAGGCGACAAGCCTCAATACCGCTACGAATGCGACGTTTCCGCCTCTTCTTCGACCTCGTCGGGGGCCAAGGCAATCATGCGGCGTCGCAGTTCGGCGGTGATGTCTTGGACCGACTCTTTTCGGCCGGGGGTGAAGGGCTTGCCAAAGTAAAGTGTGGTGTGAGTGGGACGAAAGAAATGCACGAGCATGTGGCGGCTTTTGGGCGTGCCGTGAATCCAGCACGGAACGATGGCGGCGCCGCTAAGGCGGGCACAGGTGGCAACGCCATGTTCGAAGGGTTTGAGAATACGCTTTTCGTACTGCAAGTTGCCTTCAGGGAAAATGCCCACGATGTCGCCTTTTTTCAATTCACTCACAATTTGCCGCACTTGCTTAATGCCCGGCTCAGCTTTGTCGGCCCCTTTGGGCATTTCAAGACAAATGGGATTGATCAGACGCCAGAACGGTTCGAGCAATGGAAACCGATAGCTGGTGAGCATGAGCCAACGAATCATGCGGGGGCTGGCTGATTGCATGACAAAAGGATCGAGTGCGGTGGTGTGATTACAGGCCAAAACAACTGGCCCGGTGGCTGGAATGTGGTGGCGGCCCACCCAGCGAGCGCGGTGCCACACCAATACAAACAACCGCACGCCGTGGCGAAACACGTTGCCTGCAACGGACGGCATGGGACCATGCCGCAAGTAGTTAAGCATGGTGAAGGCGCCGATGGCCATCAAAATAGGGCCCAGCACCATGAGGGCATAAATAATGACCGCATCGGCATTGGACATTTGCCAAATGGTGAAATAAATGATCACACTAAAAAGAGTGCTCATCATGGCATTGAGCCCAAGCACGGCGCCGCGTACATGGTTGGGAACGATGCTTTGCAGCATGGAAAGCACGGTGACAATGGCAATGTTTCCAAAGAGCCCCACCAAAAAAGCCCCGGTGTAGGTCACGGGTTTGTAGGGGATCATGCTCACGGCGATCACACTAAGCCCTGCCATGACAAGGGCGGTGCCAATGACCGTGCCTGATTCATGCCGGGTGCGAATACCCGCCACCACGATAGCGCCCGCGAGCATGCCCACGCCTAAAACCGCACTGATGTAAGAAAAATCTTCGAGGAGTTCTTTGCCTTCAAGCCCAAAGTGGGCTTTGCACAAGCCAATGACCCCGCTGAACATGAGCGCGGCGGCACTCCACACCAGCACATCCGTTGCAATGAGTTTGAGTACACGTTTGTGGTGTAGGGCGTAAGAAAGAGCGTCTGCAATGGACGTTTTGGATTGAGTCTCAGGAGGGGAGGTTGCGGTGCTTGATGCCGCAAACGAGTGTGCTGGCTTGGGGCGCATGAAGGCGAAAAAAGTGCCTGACACCAAGTAGAACGTGGCCCCCATAAGCAAGCCCATCCGCACGCTGCCTGCGTCCTCGGGCACGATGAGCCAGCCGCCGACAACCATGCCGATCATGGAAAAGACCACGCCAATCACCAGCACCAGCGCATTGGCGGGTTGAAGTTGGCTGCGATCAACAATTTGCGGCACGATGGCATTGCGGGTGGGATTGAAAATGGCCGCAAAAATCCCGATCATGAATAGCATGGCGAAAACACGCCAGTGGGCTTCGGGGGCAAGCACAGCCATTCCGCCTGCCGCAGCCAACGAAAAATAGGCCCAAAACAAAAGCCCCGCACGGGTTTCGTCGCAAGTAAAAAGCACCCATTTACGCGGCAGGCGGTCGGCAAGCCAACCGCCAAAAACCGCAAAAAAGACATAGGGCAAGAAAAACCAAAACTGTGTGCCTGCTTGGATGCTGGTGGAATCGGTGTTGGCTGCCAGCCCGCCCAGCAGTGCAAGCGAGGCAAGCATGATCATGCGATCGCCAAACCCACTGGCTGCCGTGGAGGTCCACATGAGCGTGAAGCTGATGTTGCGCCAAAGCGGCGTGAACAAGGTGTCGTCTGCGGTTTTCGGGGCGGCGGGGGAACTCATGTCAAGAAGATGATACGGCAGCAGGGCTTAGAACGTGTGTAAAAAACACAGGCGGCCGCCTGTTGAGGAGGATTGGACGAGGAGGGTTTTACCGTTGCGATTTAATTGAACCTACCGAAAAAGAGGGCGCTATTGCCCCACGTTCATCAAAGGCAGGGGCATGGGGGCGTTGCTGTCCATAAAATAAATTTTGGCCGCAGGGTCTTTGCTCATGGCCTTGAGTGCTTCAAGGGCTTGAAGCTGAATATAGGCAGGCGTGGTTGAAATCGCCTCGTTGATTTTGGTGATTTCATAAGCTTGGGCATCGGCAAGCGTGCGGCGCATGGTGGCTTGTTCTTCGGCGGCTTCACGTTCGGCTTTGGCTTGCACCACTTTGCGTTGCTGTTCAAACTCGGTGCGGGCAAGTTCTTGCTCTTCGGCTTTCTTTTCTTCAATACGCAGTCGCAATTGAGCAGGCAGTTGGATGTCACGAATGAAAACGCCCGACACGTCAATGCCTTTGTCGGCTAAAAAGTCCTTCATGTCGTGGTAGAGATTTTCTTGAAGGCGCTGCTGGGTGGTTTCGTTAAAAAAGTCTTGGGCGTTTTTAATGGTTTTGCCTTGCTCGCGAATAAGGCTTCGCAGTGCGGGCACAAGGTGTACTTCAACCGCTTGTTCGGCACTGCCTGTGTCGGCAAATACCTGAGCAGCCATCTTGGCGTTAATGCG
>JAZGFZ010000043.1:0-9457 GCA_036480015.1 Algisphaera sp.
CGGCAAACCCAGCATTGAATTCACCGCCGACATTCCTGCCGACGTGGTCGACAAGGTGAAAGCTTTTGGCCCTGCACTCAAGGCGGCCAAAACCTCCACCGGCACCAAGCTCGATCGCCAAGTGGCGGTTCGCGATGCCAAACGCACCTTCAAAACCGACGCCTTCCCCACCCCCGACGACAACGCGGGCGCTGGCGTATGGAAAACCCACGAAAAAACCATGAAGGCCGCAGGCATTGCCCTGCACGACCTTGAAGAACAAATCACCCGCGAGATCATTCGAAGCGGCAGCCGCACCGACGGCCGGGCCTTTGACGACCTGCGGGCCATCGAATGCCACACCGGCGTGTTGCCACGCGTTCACGGATCTTCCATGTTCCAACGCGGCGAAACCCAAGCCTTGGTCACCGCCACCTTGGGCACCGGCCGCGACGAGCAATCCGTCGACGGCTTGGGCGAGGAATACCGCGAAAAATTCTACCTGCACTACAACTTCCCCCCTTTCTCTGTGGGCGAAGCCAAGCGCATCACCGGCCCCGGTCGCCGCGAAATTGGTCACGGCAAACTGGCCGAAAAAGCCTTGCTTCCCGTGCTGCCTGAAATCGCCGACTTCCCTTACACCGTGCGGCTGGTCAGCGACATCACCGAGTCCAACGGCTCGTCGTCCATGGCCTCGGCCTGCGGCGGCTGCTTGGCCCTGCTCGATGCCGGCGTGCCGCTCAAAGCCACAGTGGCGGGCATCAGCATCGGCATGATCCAAGCCGACGAACCGGGCCAAGAAGATTGCTACCTCACCGACATTCAAGGCGAGGAAGATCACTTTGGCGACATGGACTTTAAAGTTACCGGCAGCCGCGAAGGCATCACCGCCATTCAGCTCGACCTGAAGATTCGCGGGCTCACCATGGATCAAATCGAAAAAACCTTCGTGCTCGCCAAGAAAAACCGTATTCAAATCATCGAGATGATTGAAAAAGAAGTGCCCAAGCCCAAAGAGCTTTCAATGCACGCCCCACGCATTCTCTCGACCACCATTCACCCCGAAAAAATCGGCAAGCTCATTGGCCCCGGCGGCAAAACCATTCGCGCCATCCAGGAAAGCACCGGCGCCACTGTCGAGGTTGAAGAAGACGGCACCATTTACATTTCCAGTGTGGGCGGCGGCAAAGCCGAGCGAGCCTTGGAAGAAGTCGAAAAACTTTGCGCTGAAGTCAAAGAAGGCGCCATCTACAACGGCCGCGTGACCTCGGTCAAAGACTTTGGCGCCTTCATCGAAGTCATCCCCGGCCAAGACGGCCTGTGCCACATCTCTGAGCTCAAAGACGGATTCGTCGACAAGGTTAGCGACGTACTCAGCGTGGGCGAAGAAGTTCGCGTCAAGGTGCTTCTCATCGACGAGCAGGGTCGTGTGAAGCTTTCACGCAAAGCCGCCATGCGTGAAGAAGGCGTCACCGAAGACGACGGCGACAAGACCGAGGCGTAAAACCCAACGGACCTAACGGGCCGCTTTCGAATCAAATCCAGAAACCCTCAGAAGCCCCGCCCTCTCGGCGGGGCTTCTTTTCTTGGATGCCCCCACACGAAACCGCCCGAACAACAAAAAGGGGTTTCCCTTCCTAGTAAGAATCCGTATTTATTTCATCTCGCAAAAACGGGATACTGTGCGTGGAAGTTCTTCCTATGCGGCTCTGCTCCCCACCCGCCCTCGACTCGCCTCTGCCCATCGACTCCTGCTCGCAAATAAATGCTCCTGCCACCGCGTTCCCACTTGCTCGCCCCCACCTGCCTCACGCCCGGCCTCTTACTTTTTTTGGTGCCCGCCCATGCCTCAAATCGAGCCTCTAAGCCCTGCCACCCGTCCCACTGGCGCTCTCACCCACGCCACACACGATCAACGCGGCGTTCAGCACGCTCCAAAATCGCGGCCAAAACCCCCTAAACCCGCCCAAGCCCATGCACTGGTGCTGCACAACGACCCCCTCAACGCCCTTGATTTCGCCGCCCACACGCTCACAAACGTCCTGGACATGACCGCCAAAGAAGCGTGGCGACTTGTTCGCTTGGCCCACACCCAAGGGCAAGTCGTTCTCTGGGTGGGCCTCCAACGCGGCGCCGAAAGCAAAGCCCGCCAACTCATGGCCGCGGGCCCCGATCCCATCATGTCGGTTTTTGGAGCCGAACCCCTCAATGTTCAAGTACGGCCCATGGCCTAAGAAAAAACGTGGTTTTTGCTCCCCATCAGGTTGAAAGGAAAGATTCATATCACGGCTTGATTTTGACTTACATAAAAGCGAAAACAAAATGCTTGCCCAAAATCGGGGTTTGCCCTAGCATGGAGGTGTAAAGATAGGCTGTTTTCAGAAGCCTTCTTAAGCACGGCAAAATCAGCCTTCACGCTTAACGTTTCATGGTGTTCTTTTTTGGGTTGGTCTCTCAGCTTTTGCTTCACGATCATGTCAACCCACCACGCGTCTATGAGACATCTCGCCTTTCTGTGTAAGCGCGAAGACCCGTCTCACAAAGGAGTTTCCAATGCCGATTCATGGTTTAGTCAAATGGTTTGATCCCAAAAAGGGTTACGGTTTTCTGGTGGGCCCCGACGAACAAGATGTGTTTGTTCACTATTCGCAAATTCGTGGCGATGGGTTTCGCACCCTCAATGACGGCGCCACCGTTGATTACGATTTGGTCCACGGCTCAAAAGGGTTTCAGGCTGAAAATGTGTTTGCTCAGCAAGTCGAAACACCCGCTCTAGCGTCTCCCCCCCCCGCCATCGCACCTACTCTTGCCCCTGCCCCTGCCGCCCCCATCACCCAAGCCGAAGCCCAGCGTTTACACGCCCAAACCATGGCCCACAACGACCCCGACGCATAGCACGCGTTACGCTGGGTTCATGATTGGCACCTTTTTTTTAAGTTTCGCTTTGGGCGTGGCCACCGCCGTACCCGCCGCGGCAGTGTGGTCACGCCGAACCGAACGCCGCGTTCGACGCCTCGAACAACGAACTCGATCAGCCGAACGCCTCGCCGAACTGGGCACACTCACCGGCGGACTTGCCCACGAAATCAAGAATCCCCTTTCTACTTTAGGGCTTAACGTCCAGCTCATTCAAGAGGATCTTCTCGATCTCGAACGCGGCGTGGCCACCACCGACCCCGGCGCTGTTGCCGAGCAACTGGGGCGAACCCGCCGCCGTGTCGATGGGCTTTTGCGCGAAACCCAACGGCTTCGAAGCATTTTAGAAGACTTCTTGCGATTCGCAGGGCGCGTCAAACTAGACCGGCAACCTCTGGACATCAACGCGTTGTGTGTGGAGCTGTCTGATTTTTTTCAACCCCAAGCCGACGAACTGCGTGTCAACCTACGACTGGATCTTCAAGCCCATCCAGGCAACGTGTGGGCAGACGGACCACTGCTCAAGCAGGCGCTGCTTAACCTCATGATCAACGCCTGCCAAGCAATCGCCGAGGCCCGCGAAGCCAACACCCCGCATGGTGGCGGAAACGAATTGATCCTTCGCACCGCCAATACAAGCGATCGAGACAGCCGTTCTGTTTTAATCCATGTCACCGACACCGGACCAGGGCTACCCTCCGACACCGTCGACAAAATCTTTCAACCTTACTTTTCTTCAAAACGTGGTGGAACCGGACTCGGCCTTCCCACCTCTCGAAGAATTGCCGAAGAACACGGCGGCTCTTTGGTGGTGCACACCGAGCAAGGACGCGGCAGTGACTTCTTGCTCACCCTGCCACGCGGGTCGGCACGTGAATCACCTGCTGATTATCCGGGCTAAATTGCAAGTCGCGAATATGGGCTTCATCGCTGTCGGTTTGCTCCACCTCATTGACCATCAAATAAACCGCCGCATTGTTAAAAAGCATTTGAGCTGAGGGCAATTGAAATTTCTCCCCGCACGACGTACATCGAGCCACTTTGTGAGCCGCCGCCAAAGGTGCGGCCAATTCAAAGCCGCAGCCTGGGCAATCGACCATTCCCAACATTTTTCGTTGCTGTTCAGTGAGCATGAGACTCCTCGCGTTGTAATCCACGACCCAGAAAAACCCATGCACTGCATCGTTTTTCCGTCGGCCGGACCTGGTTCACAACAAGCAACCCATTCAACGCCACTCAAAACAAATACTTTGCACCCCGCCCCACCGCCACGCGTGAAGCCGTGCCACTTGTACGGTTTAGAGAAAGAAACGCCCCTCCCCAAACACCCCTGCCACGCCCCTGCGGGCACGACGACTCTTTAAACAATGTCGCTCAACCGCGTGCTTTGGCCACCGCAGCCACAAATTGCCGGGCCAAATCGGTCAATCCGGCCCAATCACCCGCCGCTATCCTTTTTTGATCCACCAAGGCCGATCCCACCCCCACACACCGGGCGCCGGCCGCAAACCAAGCCTCCAATGTGTCCAAATTCACCCCGCCTGTGGGGGTGAGTTTAAGGTGCGGCATGGGGGCCAATATGTCTTTGAAAAAACCTGGCCCATTGTGATTGGCCGGAAACACCTTCACCACGTCTGAGCCCGCTTCAAATGCCGTAAGAATTTCAGTGGGGGTAAACGCCCCAGAAAACACCGGCTTGCCATGCGCATGTGCGGCTTGAATAACCTCGGGCTTAAACACCGGGCTCACCACAAAATCAGCGCCCGCCGCAATTGCCTTTTCGCAGGTTGCCGCATCAAGCACCGACCCCACACCAATCAACATCTTGTCGCCAAGTTGAGTTGATGCCGAGGCAATGGCCTCCAACGCGCCGGGGGTGGTCATCGTAATTTCCACCACCGTCACACCCCCCTCCGCCAAAGCCTTGCAGGTTTCAATCAAACCGCTCGACGCATTGGCGCGAATGATGGCCACCAACCCCACGGCCTCAATACGGGCGACCACTTTTTCACGGTTTAAGCTGTTACTCATTGCCAAAAGGTAGCAAACTCACCCTACAGCGTCTCTTCAAAAGAAAAGCCCGCCTCAAATGAGGCGGGCTTTAAAAAGGCAATGTTTGTTTTTGGACCACCTGACGCTATGTCAGGCTTGACTATGCATTAGCCCTTGCCCTTAGGCGAAGGGTCGATCTCAAAAATCGACTGTGTTCGCAACACCGTGCCATTGACTGCAATCAGGTGGTAACTCTGAATGTGGTATTCCCGCTTGTATTTTTGAGCGTCAACCAATGACAAGTTGGCTCCTGCTGCGGTTTCCCAGCGGTGCGAAAGAGCGCCCACTTCACGGGCAAACACATCCATTTCACGCAATGTGGATTGGTAAAGGTTTTCGGTCAGGGTTTCGGTTTGAAGGGTGATGCAGTACCCCAAACGCCCTTCTGGCTCTAACTCAAACTCTTTTTCGCCCAAACACGGTAAAGCGTGCGCCAAACCCGTTTCAGGAAGGTGATCGCCCGAATCAACCACGGTTTCGGTGAGCTGCTGCCCATCGACCGAAAAGCGAACCACATGGCCCGCAGGGCTAATCCAAGACTCCACTTCGTATTCACCGTGGCGATCACCACGACGCGACGAAAGCTCAAATAACTCAGGATGCAGGGCCCGCCGGTACAGCATCATGCGAAAGGCGGGTGTTTCCAACGTTTTAGGGATTACACTCATAATTGAACAGTGCTCGATTGCCTGTTAAGGCAATTCGCTAGAAGAAAAAAATATAAAAGCAGGCTTTTGCGATGTGAGTATGCGTCCTGCATACGGTTGTTTCTTCCCCAAGGCCTGCGGGGTGTCCGCACATTATATCGAAGATCTACGAATAAGGAACCCCTGTTGTTCACATTTTGCTTCATATTTTTGTTTTTAATACTCCAGGATTCTTCCTGATTACCCTCAAAAGCAGCCCAAAAAACACAGCGTCTCCCATTGTTCCGCATACCGGCCACACCGAGGGGCTCTCGAACCAAGCCAAAACAGACCGATAACCCCCTATCCTCCTCCCTTGATCCCCCGACCCTCAAACACCCGAATTCCCGACTGACATGGGCTGGCATTACCCTCTTCTCGACCGTTTAACCGCCGCCAAGCCGCGTCGTGGCCGGCAATCGCCCCTCAATAAGCTTAAAAAGCACCGCGCCCTCGACGCCGCCCTTGCCGCGGCATGGGACACCGCCGGCCCCCAAGGGCGAGCCCGCATCACCGCCCTGCAACTCACCCGCCAAACCCCTGGCGCAGCCCAAAATCTCATTGCTCACCTGCACCACCTCGAAGCCCCCGCCCGCACCGTGCTACTTGACCGGGTGAGCGAACTTCACGCCGCATTGCGCCACACACTCACCCGTAATAACACAGGCCACCTCCATCAATCGCGTGTGAACGCGCTGTGGCTTATAGAACACGGCGACGCAGGAACCCTTGCTTACCTCGCCGTGCCAGAATTGCGTCACACCGACCCAACCCTTCGCCAAGCGGCCGAAAACTGTCTTTGCGGCCTTGCACGCGGCCAACATCCCGCCGCACAGCATCGCAGCAGCCACTGCACCGACAACCTCAACCAAGCCATCCAACGTGCCGTTGCTGATTTCCCCATTGACGGTCACCTCGGCGCCCTGCGCGCATGGCTGGCCTTGGGCCCCGCCGCCTTCGACCTTCATGGCCCCGCACTCACCGCATTGCAAAACCCCGAACATCCCGCAGTCAGCGGCCTTAGAGCCTTGGCCAAAGAGGCCGCCACGCCCGACATTCGCCGCGGCCTCGTCGGACTTCTTGGAATCCCCAACATTGCCTTGGCGGCAGTTGCAGGCTTGCGACACTGCGCGGCTCAAGCCCCCACGCAACTTGCCGAAGCACTGCATGGGCGAACCCACCTGATCGACCTCCCCGCAGTACACCGTGGCCTAACCCGAGGAGGCAACGCCGACGCTCTCTGGCCCGAAACAGCCGATCAAGCCCCCCTTCACCCCTGCAACGCCTTACCTGCATGGGCCACCGCATTGGGCGGATCACCCACCGAACAACTAACCCGGCTCGGCCCCCTCACCGCCTCTGGCCCCCTTGCACGCCGACTCGACGCCCTGCGAAGAATCACCCAACTGCTCTGCCATCCAAAAGCCAACAATCACTTGCGCCGCGTCGGCCACACGTGGCTCGAACCTTTGGCCGCCGATTCCAACCCAGCCCTCGCCTCTCTTGCAGGCACTTGTCTTTTGCGTTGCGCCCCGCCCGCTGCCAATTCGCCAATCCAACGCACCCCCTCGCTCACAACACCCGCCCCGCCCACACGCCACCCAACCCCCCACGTGTTGACCGCCGAACACTGCCGTCGCGCCGCCACTCGCCGCATGGCCGCCACCGCCTTCGAACCCCTGTGGCATTCATGGTCGCGGCTGCCTGCCCACCACCGCCACCGCGCCGCAGCCACCGCCCTTCGACTCGACCCTTCAGCCCGCAGACGACTTCGCCTGGCCTTGGATTCACACAACCTCGACATTCGACACCACGCCCAAGTCATCACCCAAACCCTTAAAACCAGCGACTCCTTGTCCGCATTACCTCTCACATCGCCCCGCTCTGCCCACGCCGGATTCACACCGTGATCACCCACCTCACCCACCTGCTTGGCTCATTGGCCACCTCACTTGCGACGGGACTTCACAGCAGTCATCCCGGCGTGTGGCTGCATGCAGGCGCGCGCTTGGTCACCGCCGATCGCAGCGAAATTGGCCGCTACGCCGCCACCCACGGCAGCCGCTTAGACGCCAAACAAGGCCTCATGATTTTAGGCGGCCTCTTGGTTTTACTCAGCAGCGCGTCACTGGTGGCATGGCTCAGTACAAAACGATTGCCCACTCCCTCGCTCATGCTCTTTAATCGCTTGGCCCGCGACGCGGGATTGGGCAAAGGCGACCGCTGGCTGCTCTACAAAATGGCCCGCCGCCACCGCGTTCCCAAACACGCGGGGCCCTTAACACTACTCCTCTGCCCCGGCACCCTCGGCACGTGGTCACGCCATCACGTCCGCCAAAGCCACCGCTCTCGTCGTCACCGCGCCACCACCCTCGCCCGCGCCGCATCCATTCGAAGACACCTGTTTGCACCGCCGCATCAGACTTAAACCCCTCGCCCCGCCAACACCATTGCCACATACGCCCCGTGCAGCAACTGGGTCACCGGCCCCACCTGTCCCTCGCCAATCACCGCCCCCTCAATCGACGTAATCGCCGTCACCTGTGTGGTGCTGCACACCAACAATTCATCGGCAGCCAAAAGCTCATCAGGCGTCATCGCCCGCTCTTGCACCTCACGTCCCGAAGCTCGGGCATGTTCTAAAAGCACCGCCCGCGTCACGCCCGCCAAAATGTAACGGTCTGTTGGATGCGTCACCAACGCGCCATCCACCACCGCAATCACATTGGTCGACGTGCCCTCGGTCACATGCCGCAGGCTTGCCACGCCGCCCCCCGACGAAGGCTTGTCTCTTACGAACAGCGCCTCCACCGCCCCTGCCCGGCTTGCCCGTGTTCGCGCCAATGACGCAGGCATTAACAGCAAACTCTTGATATCGCACCGCAGCCAACGAATATCCTCGGCCCACACCGCCGCCCCCTGCGCCACATTTTGACCTGCGTGCATGGGCTCAACAGGCGCCAACCACGCCGTCACCGTGGGCTTGGCCTTGGCATCCATCACAAAATCACGCGGCTGCCGACCACGCGTCACTTGCCAATAGGCCTTCGCGTGTGTCCAGTCATTGCGACGCAAAAGTTCATCACTGTGCGCCGCCAACTCTGCTGGATCCACCCCCTCAATCTCAATCGCCGCCAAGCTTCGCCGCATGCGCGCCACATGACGATCCAATGCAAACCCGCGTCCCCCGTCATAGCGCACCACTTCGTACACCCCATCGCCAAACGTCACCCCACGCTCATGCAAGTTAAAGCCCGCATCCCCCGCACGCACAAAGGCACCATCGTGATACACCCACGCCGCATCGCGCGGGGCGTCATGATGCCCCGACGCACTCTCTCGCGCCGCGTCACCCCCTTGGGTTAAAACATCACCACTCACAGCGCCAACACCCGCGCCCCCGCAGCAGGCCGTGTTGCAAATGCGGTGGGCTCCACCCCCATGTCGCGCACATAGCCAGTCACCAGCGCGTCTTGCACTTGCTCTAACGCATCTGCATTCACCAAGGTCACTGTGCAGCCGCCAAAACCACCACCGGTCATCCGCGCGCCAATCACCCCCGCCTCGGGCCCCAACGCCGCCGCCAATTCCACCAGCTTGTCCAACTCAGGTGTGCTCACCTCAAAGTCATCACGCAAACTTTCGTGCGACGCAAACATCAACTCGCCCACCTGTGGCCAGTCGCCACTCTCCATTGCATCGGCACAAGCCGTGGTTCGGGCCATTTCGCTCACCACATGCCGGCCACGCCGGAACGTCTGGTCATCTATGGCGCCGCGCACGCGTTCCAAGTCGGCGGCCGTCACCTCACGCCAGCTTGTTTT